>CAZTHE010000107.1:0-14331 GCA_964613495.1 uncultured Acidobacteriota bacterium
TCACCGAGAGCGGAGAGGCCGACGACGACGCCGAACCACGGGCGGATGATGCGCTTGTGCTGGATCAGCTCGCTCGCGATGCGGCGCACCGTGTTGACCGGGATGGCGAACCCGATCCCGATGTTCCCGCCGCCCCGTATGGAAAAGATCAGCGTATTGATGCCGATCATTTCCCCGGCCGTGTTCAGCAGCGGCCCTCCCGAGCTTCCCGGGTTGATCGCGGCGTCCGTCTGGATGACGTTGTCGATCAGGTCGCCGCTTTCGGTCTTGATCCTCCGGCCCAGCGAACTGACGATGCCGATGGTCAGCGTGTTCTCGAGGCCCAGCGGGTTCCCGATGGCGAGCACCTTCTGCCCCACCCGCAGCGCGTCGGAGTCGCCCAGGGAAATCGGGTGCAGCCGCTCCTTTGGCGCCCCCTGGAGCCGGATCACGGCGAGGTCGTTCTGACGGTCCACGCCGACCACCTCGGCGTGGTACTTGGTCTCGTCCGGGAGCGTAACCTCGAGGCTGTCCGCGGATTCGATGACGTGGTTGTTGGTGAGGACGTGGCCGTCTTTGTCGAGGATGCAGCCGCTGCCGGTGCTACCTTCGGTCGCGTAGGCGCGGTAGTAGTAATCGTATTCCAGCACGGTCGAGGTGATGTTCACGACGCCCGGGCTGACGGTCTGGTACACCCGCACGTTCGTTTCTTCTTCGCTCGACAGGGCGGGCTGCCCGGCCGGCGCCGATGCAAAGGCCGGCACGGGCGTGTCGCTTTTCCGGAAGGCCGGGAGGAGGTCCCAGCGCAGCGCGACGATGGTCGCGGAACACGAGAGCAGTACGGCGATGATCAGAGTGCGCACCGGGTTCTTCTTCATCCTGTCGCCTTTCCCGCTCCCGCGCCCATTTCGCGCCCGCTACCGGAGCGTGATGGAAACCGTATTGGACACTTTCATGTCCATCGTCAGAGAGCTCTTCGCGAAATCGGGAACCGTGACGGTCGTGACCATCTGGAAGATGCTCATGGCCAGGCGGTATTCCCCCGGCGGCACGGGCTGCGTGAACCTGCAGTTGCCGCGGTTGCCCTCGGTCAGGATCGGGGTGGACTGATACCGGCCCTTCTGGCCTTCCAGCACGAGCACGAAGCCGTCGAGGCGGTCCATGTGGAACGCGCCGCTGATCTTCTGGATGCTGACGTTGATCGTCTTGGGCGCCGTCTTCAGCCGCGCTTCTTCAAGGTCCTTTCCCCGGAGCTCCTGCGCGTCCTTCCGCACGCTTCCGAACCATTTCTCGTCCAGCTTCTGCATCTCCCCGGCCGCCTTCAGCCGTTCGATGGTGGCGTTGATCTTCGCCAGCAGCTCGGTCTCGTTTTTGCGCACCACCACGGCATACTTGTATTTGTTGATCAGGACCGGCAGAGTGGTCGTGTTGGGATAGCTCTTGAAGCTGCTGTAGGTGATCAGGGGCTCGTCGCCGACGACCGCATCGATCTCCGTGCGGTTCAGGGCGCCCAGCGCATCGTCCATCGTGGGGTATTTCGATATCGTCACGTTCGCGGCGGTCTTCTGTTCGGCCATGAACGCATCCCCGGGCCGGCCCGTTGCGACGCCCACCTTCTTCCCGGAAAGGCTGGCGAGATCCTTGATCTCGAATTTATTGCGCTGATGCGCGATGGCGTCTCCGCTCTCGTAGTACGGGGTGGAGTAGGCGAAATTGGCATCCCGCTTTGGATCCACGGCCATGGCCGAGATGAGTATCTCGGCTTCCCCGTTCTGCAGCACCTCGTAAAGGTGGTCGTATCCGGTGATTTTCACCCATTTGGGCTCGATCCCCAGATCCTTGGCGATCGCCTCTCCGAGATCCACGTCCAGCCCCTGCACCCCGGTTCCGGAGCCGAACTCGAAGGGAGCGTTGACGGCATCCGTGATGATGCGGACGACCTTGTTTTTGGCCATGCTTTCCGCAGCCGAGGGGATTTTGGCCTTCTTTTCCCCGCATCCGCCAAAAGCCAGCAATACACCCGTCAGCAGCAGAGCATATTTCGATACTTTCAAATCATACCTCCTTGGAGGGAAACAGTAACCCGCCGATTCCGTCTTTATTAAAACAGTCCGTATTTTAGCGAAATTGCCATCGCGGCCAAAGCTTTTTATCTCGTATGGGCCAAGAATCCGCGCATCCTCGTGTCCGGAACCCGCGATTCAAAGGGCGCGCTCCATCACCCAGGCGTCCTCGACCGGATCGGTGTAGTAGTTCAGGCGTGTGCCGCCGATCCGGAAATTGTGCCTGTAGTAGAACTGGATCGCCTTCTGGTTGGACTTGCGGACTTCGAGGAAGCATCGGCTGCACCCCCGGCGCAATCCCTCGGCAAAGGCGTTCTCCATCAGGTGCGTGCCGATTCCCTGCCGCTGCCATTCGGGGATGACGCCGAGCTTCAGGATCTCGAGATTTTCGTATACCGAACGCGCGAGGAAAAACCCGAGCATCGTCTCCGCGCCCGGATCGGCCGTCCCCACCGCCTTGCACCCGAAATACTCGGGCAGTTCCTCCAGGAACCGCCGGTAATTCTCCGCTCCCCAGAAGGTCAGCTGCACCCGTTCCTCCAGGGGCTGCAGTGCGTCGATGTCCTCCGCGGCCAGCCGTGCGATGTAGAAATTCGAAACCGTCTCCAAGGTCAACGAGCCTTTTTCTTGAGAGCATCCGGAGGCCGGATGTAGACCGGCTCCGCCATCAGGGAATTCCCGCTGCGCCACGACCGGGCGCGTTTCGACGCCAGACGCCCCGTCCCGGCGGCCAGGTACAGATCCGCCGGAAGATTCCGGGGCATACTCCCGGGCGCCGCATCCGGGTTTATGGCCCGGCACACTTCGGGATCCCCTATCAGAAATAAATGCCTGTCGCGCACGCGGTGCGCAAGGGCCGAAATGTCCAGGAGCACCGGTTTCCCGACGGGACGCATGGTGCGTCCCCCGGACGCATATTCGGCATAAAATGCCTGCGACCGGTGCGCATCCAGCGCCACCCCGATGCGGCCGCCGCAGTCGGCCGCCTGCTGCGCCAGGACGTCCAGACCCGAAACTTCGGCGAACGGGACTCCGAGCGACTGCGCCATGCCCAGCGCCGTCGCAACGCCGATGCGTATGCCGGTGAAAGAACCGGGGCCGTTGCCCACGGCGATGAGCCGCAGGTCGGCCAGCGTCCAGCCCACGCGCTGCATCAGGAAGTCGATGGACCGGAGGAGCTGCTCGGAATGCGTTTTTACCGACCGCAGGCGGATTTCGGCGCGCACCGCCTCTCCTTCCAGCAAGGCGATACTTTCCCGCTCGGTCGATGTGTCCAGGGCGAGTATTCTCAAATTCGGATTCTCGGGCATCGTCATTGACATTCAGAGGAGCTGCATTATATACTGCAGCCTCTTTATATACAAGGATTTATGCCCGGACGCAACCCGGGAGACGGCAGTCTGGACGTTCCGGTGTCTGACATTTGACGGTAGATTCCTTCCCTCGCAACCGAATGGATCGCAGCGGCGGACGGCGCCGCCCGGCAGATGCACCCTTTGCCTGAATGAAGTGGAAAGAGCACGATGGAAGACCTCACCCCCATGATGAAGCAGTACCACGAGGTCAAACGCCGTTTCCCCGGCAAGCTGGTGTTCTTCCGCCTGGGGGATTTCTACGAGATGTTTTACGAGGACGCCGTCGTCGCGTCCCGCGAGCTGGAAATTACTCTCACTTCCCGCCACAAAGACCGCGGCGGATCGCCGATCCCCATGTGCGGCGTCCCCTACCATTCCGTCGACGGCTATATCGCCCGCCTGATGAAAAAGGGTTTCAAAATAGCCGTCTGCGAACAGGTCGAAGACCCCAAGACGGCCAAAAAGCTGGTGCGCCGCGAGGTTACACGCATACTGACGCCGGGCACCGTCGTCGAGGAGATGCTTCTGGAACCGCGCAGCCACAACTACCTCGGTTGCGTCTGCCTCGGCGGCGAGGGGGCCGGGCTGGCTTTCATGGACCTCTCCACGGCGGATTTCCTCGCCACGCAATTTACCGGGGATAGCGCCTGGCCGAAGACGATCGACGAACTCACGCGGTTCACCCCCAGGGAACTGGTGCTCGCCGAGAGCTCCAGCGCGGACCTGCGCCAGAGGATCCTCCGCGATTGGCCGGAGGAATGGGTCGCCAGCCCGGTGGACGACTGGGCCTTCAACGCCGATTACGCGCAGCGCATCCTGCTCGAGCATTTCGACCTGGCCAGCCTGGACGGGCTGGGGGGATCGGGCCAGGGCCTGTCCGTCTGCGCCGCCGGCGCGCTGATTCATTACCTGCGCGACTCCCAACTGGCCTCGCTCGGCAAGGTCGCGACGCTGCGCTTTTTCGAGCCCTCCGATTTCATGAAGCTGGACGCCACCACGATCGCGAACCTGGAACTGGTCCGCACGCTGGACGGCTCCGCGAAAGGGTCGCTGCTGGCTTTTCTGGACCGGACGAAGACCGGCATGGGGGCGCGCATGCTCAAGTCCTGGATGCTGCTCCCGCTCGTCGACCTGAACGAACTCGAACGGCGCCAGGGCGTCGTTCGGGACCTCGCGGACAGCGTCCCGGTGCACGGGCGCCTGACCGCGCGGCTCGCGGAAATCCACGACCTGGAGCGGCTGATCAGCCGCGTCATGGCCGGCATCGCCGGGCCGCGCGAACTCCTGGCGCTGCGCGATTCCGTCCGCGCCATCCCGTCGATCCGCATGCTGCTGGAGGAGCTGCCGGCGCCGCGCGCCCGCGAGATCCTTGCGCAGATCGACGACATGGAGGACCTCGCCGTCCTGGTCGAAACCGCCATCTCCGACGACCCGCCCGCGTCCGCGGGCGACCCGGGCATCATCCGCCCGGGCTATTCGGGCGAATTGGACGAACTGCGCGCGATCCGGCACAGCGGCAAGGGCTTCATCGCCTCCCTGGAATCGCGGGAAAGGCAGAAGACCGGAATTTCCTCGCTCAAGGTCAAGTTCAACCAGATTTTCGGCTACTTCATCGAGATCACCAACGCCAACCTGCATTTGGTGCCGCCGGATTACGTGCGCAAGCAGACGCTGGTGAACTGCGAGCGCTTCGTGACGCGGGAGCTGCAGGAATACGAGGAGAAGGTCCTGGGGGCCGAGGAGCGGATCGCCGCGCTGGAGAAGGAGCTCTACGCCCGCATCCGTTCGTCGGTGGCGGCGCACGGGCCGCGCGTGCAGGCGACGGCGCGGCTCCTGGCGGAACTGGACGTCTACGGTTCGCTGGCCGAGGTGGCCCTCAAGAGCGATTACGTGCGCCCGCAGTTGACCGGCGCGGACGAAATCTATATCCGGCAGGGGCGCCACCCCGTGGTCGAGCTCGAGAGCCGGCCGTTCATCCCCAACGACCTGTACATGAACGGGGCGACGGACCGTCTGATCATTCTGACCGGGCCCAACATGGGCGGCAAGTCCACCTACCTGCGCCAGACGGCCCTGATCGTGATCCTCGCGCAGATGGGCTCCTTCGTGCCGGCCAGGGAGGCGCGCCTCGGGTGCGTGGACCGCATCTACACGCGCGTGGGCGCCTCGGACAACCTGGCCCGCGGCCGCTCCACGTTCATGGTCGAGATGATCGAAACGGCCAATATTCTCAACACCGCCACCGACCGCAGCCTGATCCTGCTCGACGAGGTGGGGCGCGGCACGGCCACGTTCGACGGCCTCTCCCTGGCCTGGGCGATCGCCGAATACCTGGTGCAGAGTTCCTTCCCGAAGGCGAAGACGCTGTTTGCCACCCATTACCACGAGCTCACGAAAATGGCCGGCGTGCATCCCGGCGTCAAGAACTACTGCATGGCGATCCAGGAGGCGGGCAAGGAGATCGTGTTCCTGCGCCGTGTAACTCCCGGAGCGGCGGACAAGAGCTACGGCATCGAAGTGGCCCGTTTGGCCGGCATGCCGCGCCCGGTGCTCGACCGCGCGCACGAAATTCTGGAGCGGCTGGAGAGAAAAGAGATCGACCTCACCGGCCACGCGCGCCGGCGCTCCGCGGACGAAGTGCTCGAGGAGATGCAAAAAACACTGTTCTGAACCAACGGGCCGCGCCCGTGTAAACCGGCGGCCGGACGTCCGCCCCCGGGGCGGATCGAGGCCGGAATTGCGCATGAGACTTCACAGCCCCTGGATCCACGCCCTCATCCTGTTCGCGGTGGCGCTGCCTTACTTCATCAACCTGGGCGCCTCGTCCATCTGGGACGCGAGCGAGGCGTTTTACGCGGAAACCCCCAGGGAAATGCTGGAGTCGGGGGATTACCTGGCGCCGCATTTCAACTACGCGCCCCGCACCCAGAAGCCGCCGCTCGTTTACTGGATCGTCGCGGCATCCTACAAGGTCTTCGGGGTCTCCGAATTCGCCCTCCGCCTTCCCGGCGCCCTGGCGGCCTGCGGCATCCTCCTGTTCTGCTACGGCATCGGCCGCAGCCTGTTCAATCCGCGCGCCGCGCTTTTCGCCGCGATCATGGCCGGCACGACCGCCCGCATCTTCATCCTGGCCCGCAGGCTGCCCATCGACATTTTTCTCATCCTCTTTCTGACGGGAACGCTGTTCTTCCTCGTGCGCGCGCTCCGGGGCGGCGGGACGCGCGGCTGGGTTTTGGCGTACCTGTTTGCCGCGCTGGGATTCCTTACCAAGGGACCCGTTGCCGTCCTGATCCCGGCCGGCGCCTGCGCCCTCTGGATGCTCCGTGCGCGCCGCCCGAAGCTCTCCGGAATCCGCCTCCTGCCCGGCGCCGCGGTGTTCGCCGCGGTGACGCTGCCCTGGTATCTCCTCGTCTTTTTCAGGCACGGCTGGGCCTACATCGCGCCCTTTTTCCTCAGCGACAACCTCGGCCGGTTCGCCTCGCAGGACTTCGGGCCCTCGCGCGGGATCCTGTATTATTTCGGCGTCGCCGCCGCGGATTTCTTCCCCTGGTCCATCCTGGCGCCGGGCGCACTCGTGTTCCTCTGGCGCCGCCGCGCCCGGCTGCATCCTCTCATGAGCCTGGACTACGGCCTGCCGCTTTTCTGGTGCATCGTGACCTTCGTCTTCTTCTCGCTGTCCAAAAACAAGCAGGAGTATTACATCGCCCCCCTGTACCCGGTCGCCGCGGTCTGGATTGCGGGCGTGCTCGAAAACATTCTTCCCCGTTTTGCGCCCGGGGCGGGGGAGTCTCCGGCGCCCGCCGCACCGCCCTCGGCCGGGTGGTTCTGGGCTTTCGGGGTGCAGGCCGCGGCCCTTTTTGCGTTTGCGCCGCTCACCTTTTATCTCATCCGCCTGTTTGCACCCGACCTCCCCCCGCTGCTGCATGCGGTCCCTTCGCTGATCGTGGCGGCGGGCCTGCTCTTTCTGGCCGCGGGCATCGTGCGCAAAGACCCGCTGCGCTGCCTGTCCTTCCTCATGGGCGTCCTCTGGGTCCTGTACCTGACGTGCGCGGCGCTCTATCTGCCCGCGATCGAAAAATACCGCCCGGTGAAGGAATTTTGCCGCATGATCGAAACACAGCTGGACGCGGGCGCCGAAGCAGGCTATTTTCGTACCGCCTTGCCCAGCATGGCCTTCTACCTGCGGCGCCCGATTTTCGAGGAAAGCAGCGCCCCGGGCATGCGGCGCAGGCTGGAGTCGGGGAATCGGGTGTTCTGCATCCTGTCCCGGAAGGCGTTGGACGAGCTGGCGGCGGACCGGGCCCCCCGGCTGCATATCCTGGCGCGGCGTCCGCGCCTCTCCGTCCGGCTGCACGCGCTCGGGAACGCGCGGCATTCCCGGGATGAGGAACTGCTCCTGATTTCCAACCGGCCGGGACCGGAGACGGATCCCGGGGGGGAGCGTGCAACTTCATGAAGACCAGAGCCTTCGCTTTCGCCAAAGTCGCCGTCACCGTCTTCCTGTTCTGGTACGTCTTCCGCGACATCGACTATCGCCAGTTCGGCGCGACGCTCCGGCACGCGAGGATCGGCCTGCTGCTGGCCGGCTTCGGCATGATCTGGGTGGCCCACTACGTCTGCATTTTCCGCTGGAGGCTGCTGATGCGGCCCCTCATGCCGGTGCTTCCCATGGCCCGCCTGTTCGGCATCTACTGCATCGGCCTGTTTTTCAACCTGACGCTGCCGACCGTGGTCGGCGGCGATGTCGTGAAAATGTATTATGCCGGCAAGCCCTTCAAGGCGTATGCCCAGAGTTTTGCCGCGACCTTCCTGGACCGGGACGCGGGCATGCTTGCGATGCTGATCATCGCCTGCGCCGGCGTCCTGCTGCACCCGGTCTCGGTGCCCGGCATCCCGGTGGCGTGGATCCTCTGGGCGGCGCTCGCCGCGTTCGCCGCCGTCAACGTCGCGATCTTCGCCCCGTATTTTCACCGCCGCCTGGTGGGCATCCTGCGCCGCATTCGCCTGCCGCGGATCGCGGCCAAGGCGGATACGATTTCGAGTGCGTTCCGGGTGATGGGCGAACACCGAGGGTTGCTGCTGGCGGCCTTCCTGATCTCCTTCGTCAACCAGCTCCTGGTCATCTCCGTCACCTGGATCATCGCCATCGGGCTCCGCGTGCACGTGTCCCCCGTCTGGTTCCTGATATTCGTTCCCGTGATCACCCTGATCTCCATGATCCCGATCAGCCTGAACGGAATGGGACTGCGCGAGTATTCCTTCATGAGCCTGTTCGGCGCCATCGGCGTCGACGCCGAATCGTGCGTCGCGCTGGGGCTGCTGTCCTCCATCGTCATCATCCTGTCCTCACTGCCCGGCGGGATCGTCTACGTCTTCCTGCGCAACCGGAACGAACTCGAGACCCTGGGCGACATCGAAACCGAGCTCCCATGAACGACAAAATCTCCATCATCGTTCCCATTTACAACGAGCGCGAAAACCTGGAGCCTTTTCTCGAGGCCCTGCGCGCCGCCCTGGACCCGACCGGCGAGCGCTACGAGGTCCTGCTGGTCGACGACGGCAGCACGGACGGCGGCGGAGACACTATCGCGGCGCTGCCCGCTCTGGACGCACGCATCAAGGTGATCCAGTTCCGGAGGAATTTCGGGCAGACGGCGGCCATGGCCGCCGGTTTCGATCACGCCTCCGGGGACATTTTCATCCCCATGGACGCCGACCTCCAGAACGACCCGCTTGACATCCCCGCCATCCTGGCGAAGCTCCGCGAGGGGTACGATGTCGTCAGCTGCTGGCGGAAGAAGCGCCGCGACCCCTGGCTCACGCGCCGCCTCCCCTCGCAGCTGGCCAACGCGCTCATCTCCCGCATCGGCGGGGTACGCCTGCACGACTACGGCTGCACGCTGAAGGGGTATCGCCGCGACATCGTGCAACACATCCGCCTGTACGGCGAAATGCACCGTTTCATCCCGGTATACGCGTCGTGGGCCGGCGCCAGGGTCGCGGAGATCCCCGTGCGCCATCACCCCCGGCGTTCGGGCTCGAGCAAATACGGCCTGGGCCGCACCTTCAAGGTCCTCCTCGACCTGGTGACGGTCAAGATGCTCGGGAGCTACTCCACGAAGCCGATGTACTTTTTCGGCGGCATCGGCCTCGTCGCCTGCGCCGCGGGGTTTCTCTGCGGGCTCTGGACCCTGGCAGACAAGTACTTCGCCGGGGTCAAGGCGCACAACAATCCCCTGCTCCTTCTCGCCATCTTTCTCTTCATTCTGGGCGTACAATTTGTTCTGATGGGACTGGTGGCGGAACTCGTGATTCGCACCTATTTCGAATCGCAGGGCAAGACGCCCTATATCGTGCGGCGCATTATCGCATCGGATGAAGCCGCGGGCGAAGAGCCCGGGCGCATCCGCGCGGACAACCAGTGAGGACGAGCCGTTGTTTTCCGAACAATTCGCCTTTTCCCCCCATTCGGTCGTGAACTTCGTCGGCGGCGGCGGTAAAACGGCGCTGATCAACAGACTGATGCGGGAATCCTGTCGGCGCGGGCCCGTCGTCTCGACGACGACGACGCGCATTCACCCGCCGGCCCCGGAGGAACGCTGCGCCGTGATTTCCTGCGACAACGTGCCGCTGCTCGCCCGGATGGCGAACGCGGCCGTCCGGGGATACTCCGGACGCCCGCTGAAACTCGCCTGCACGCGCTACTACCTGAGCCCGACGCTGCTCGGGGGCGTGCCGCCCGATTTCGCGGACCTCCTGGAGCGCGACCGTTTTTCGCTGCTGCTCAACGAAGCCGACGGGGCCGCGGGATTCCCGGTCAAGATGCCGAAAGACAGCGAGCCCGTCCTCATGCAAAACGCCCGCTACCTCGTCCCCGTCATCGGCATGGACTGTATCGGCCGGGCGGCCGCGCCGGACGTGATCTTCCGGTACGACGTCTTTCTGAAGCAGTTTCCGGACATGGCCGGGAAGCCCCTGACGCCGCAGCGGGCCGCCGCCATCCTCATGCACCCCCGCGGCGTGTGCCGCGACTGGAAGGCCGGGACGACGATTCTCCCGTACATCAACAAACTGGACGACCCGGAGCAGGATGCCGCCGGGGAGGAGCTCTCCCGCGCCATCCTGCGCAACGGCAATTTCCCGGTGGACCGCGTGGTGTGCGGCAGCCTGCTCCGGGGAAAGGTGGATTCCGTCACCGCGGATTAAGGCCATGCCGATCGTGCACCTGACGAGCAGGACCAACCCGGTCATCCAAACCCTGCGACTGGTGGCCTCCGTGTCCCGCCGGGCCCCGAAAGACCTTGTCGCCGCCGAAGGGATCCGCGTGCTGGAGGAAATCGAAACGCGCGGCGCCGCGGTGCAGGCCGTGGTTCTCTCGGAGGGCTTCGGCCTGGCCCCGCGTGAAAAGAGGCTGCTGGACCGCTGGAATGCCGGGAACGTGCGCCTCTACAGGACGACCGAAAGCCTATTCAAGCCGCTCTCCCAGGTGCGATCCCCGCAGGGCGCCATCGCCCTCGTCCGCCTGCCGCGCCTGAGCCTCGACGCGGTCCATCCCGGGACGGCTCCGCTGCTGGTGTTTGCCGCCGACCTCCAGGACCCGGGGAACCTGGGGACCGTCATCCGGACGGCGGCGGCCGCGGGGGCCACGATGGTGTGCGCCAGCGCCGGCTCGGCGTCGCCGCGCAACCCCAAGGCGGTGCGCGCAAGCGCCGGGAGTCTGTTCCGGATTCCCGTGGTCGAGGGAGCCGCGGTCTCCGATTTCCTGGATTACTGCGGCAGGCACTCGATTTCCGCCTACCGCACCGACGTCCGCCACGGAACGTCTTACTTGGAAGCGGATTTGAGGTCCCCGTGCGCGATCCTGCTGGGCAACGAAGGCGGCGGCATCCCGGAGGCGGAATTCCCGGGCCTCGGCGCCCTGCGCATCCCGATGGCCGGCGGAGTGGAATCGCTGAACGTGGCGATGGCGGCCGCCGTAATTCTGTTCGAGGCGGCGAGGCAGCGCACGCCCGCCGGGACCGCATGAAAGCCGGAGCCTGAGATGACCCGATCCCTCTTTCCCGAAACTTCCGATCCTCCCGTTCCCCCCGGCGCGCCGCTGGCCGAACGCCTGCGCCCGCGCACGCTGGACGAAATCGTCGGCCAGGACCACCTGATCGGCCCGGGAAAGGTCCTGCGCGTGCTCGTCGACCAGGACCAGCTGACCTCGCTCATCCTGTGGGGCCCGCCGGGGACGGGCAAGACCACGCTCGCGCGCATCATGGCCAGGCAGACGCAGTCCCCCTTCGTGTCCTACAGCGCCGTGCTGTCGGGTATCAAGGAGATCAAGGCGGTCATGGCCGAAGCGGAATCGCATTTCAACCGGTCGCACACGCGCACCGTGGTGTTCGTCGACGAGATCCACCGCTTCAACAAGGCGCAGCAGGACGCGTTTCTGCCCTACGTGGAGTCGGGCGTCATCGTCCTGATCGGCGCCACGACCGAAAACCCGTCGTTCGAGGTGATCGGCCCGCTCCTTTCCCGCTGCAAGGTCTACGTGCTGAATCCGCTGCGCCCGCCCGAGATACAGCGGATCCTGCGGCGGGCGCTGGAGGATGCCGGGCGCGGCCTGGGCAACTCGGGCGTAGCGGTTCCGGACGCGGTGCTGGAGCAGCTGGCCGTGTACGCCAACGGCGACGCGCGCATCGCGCTCAACATCCTGGAACTGGCCGTCTCGCTCGTCGCGCGGGCCGAACCGGGAGCCGCGCGGGAACTGACCACGGCCGGCCTGGAGGGCGCGCTGCAGAAGAAGATCCTGCAGTACGACAAGGGCGGCGAGGAGCACTACAACCTCATCTCCGCCCTGCACAAGTCTTTGCGCAACAGCGACCCGGACGCCTCGCTCTACTGGCTGGGACGAATGCTGGAAGCCGGGGAAGACCCGGTCTACATCGGGCGCCGCATGGTCCGCTTCGCGTCGGAAGACGTAGGCCTCGCCGACGTCCGGGCGCTCTCGGTCGCGCTCGACGCGGTCGACGCCGTGCGCCTCGTGGGGCTTCCCGAATGCAAACTCGCCCTGGCGCAGGCGGCCGTGTACCTGGCACTGGCACCGAAATCGAACGCCCTCTACACGGGATATGCGGCGGTGGCGGCCGACGCGCAGCGCACGTTCAACGAACCGCCCCCGCTGCACATCCGCAACGCCCCCACGCGGCTGATGAAAGACCTGGGTTACGGCGAAGGGTACCAGTACGCGCACGACCTGAAGGAAAAGGTGGCGGCCATGGACTGCCTGCCCGAATCGCTGCGCGACCGGCAGTATTACCACCCCACCGACCAGGGGATGGAGCGCCGCATCCGGGAAATTCTCGAGGAGATCAAAAAGAAGAAGAGGCGAAAGCCGGGGGAGGCAGAATAGATTCCGGATTCTAACGCCGCGCAACGAACCCTGATGAGGGCCGGTTACCGCGAACCGAGGTAGAAGGCCAGCACCACGCCCGCCAGGACGAAGCGGTATATCACGAAGGGCGTGAAGTTGCGCGTCTGCAGGTAGCGCAGGAAGAACCGGATGCACAGGAACCCGGACGCCGCGGCGAACAGGAATCCCACGACCACCACGTCCCAGTCCACGAAGTGCTCCAACTCCCCGGGCTGCAGCAGGCCCTTCACGAGCCGCGCCGACTCGAGCATCCCCGCGCCCGCGATGACGGGAGTCGAGAGCAGGAAGGAAAATCGAGCCGCCGCCGTGCGCGTGGTGTCGCGGAACAGCGCCGTGGTCATCGTGATCCCGCTGCGCGACACGCCGGGGATCAGCGCGACGGCCTGGCTGATCCCCACGGCCACGGCATCGACCCACGTTAGGTCTCCCAGGCCGCGGCTCTGCCGGCCTTTCTTCTCGCCCCAGAACAGGAAGCAGGCCAGGACCGGCAGGGTGAAGACAATGATCAGCGGCGAACGCAGATGCGTTTCCACCACGTCCTCCAGTACGAGGCCCCCCACCGCCGCGGGCAGCGTGCCGGCCACCAGGAACCAGCCGAGGCGCCGGTCTGCGTTTTCAAACGGCTTCCCTTCCCGGATCCCGAGAATCATCTCCCGCGCCAGCCGCACCCAGTCTCTCCAGAAGAACGCGATCACGGCGATCGCCGTCCCGACATGGAGCGACACGTCGAACGCCAGGCCTTCCGGGGCCCAGCCCAGGAACCAAGGCACCAGGATCAGGTGCGCGGAGCTGCTGATCGGAAGAAACTCGGTGAGCCCCTGAATGATCCCCAGAATCGCTGCGGCAAAGAGTTCCATTCCCCCTCCGGGCTTTCGGCGGCGCCCCCGCGCGCCGGCAAAGAAACCTAGCATACACGCAACCGCGCGGACGGGAGCCGGAAATTTGACTCCGGATTCCAAATTTCGGATTCCGGATGGATTCCCCGGCCATCCGAATATTCCCTGGCGCGGATAAAAATCGCTCCCGTCCGGATGGAGGCGCCGCAGCCCCATCCGGAATCTGAAATCCGGAATCTTGAATCTTGTATCAAAGCACATTCGCTCCAATCGGCCGCTGCCGCACAGGGTCCCGCGATCGGAGATAAATCCATGGAAATCCGGCCGCGCCGGTATTATCCTTTCCGCTTTGCGTACAACGCCGGCATTTGAATCGTGCAAGGAGACGCCATGTCGAGCTCGAAAAAAGTTCTGAAACTCGGATTGCCCAAGGGCAGCCTCCAGGAATCGACCGTGGACCTGTTCCGCAAGGCGGGCATCCGCATCCATTCCAGCGACCGGTCCTATTTCCCCTACTGCGACGACGAGGAGATCGAGGTCATGCTGATCCGCTCGCAGGAAATGGGGAAATATGTGCAGGACGGGCTTTTCGATGCGGGCATTACGGGGCAGGACTGGATCCTGGAAACCGGGGTGCGCGTCAAGCAGATCTGCGAACTCGTGTACGCTAAATCCGGCTT
>CAZTHE010000108.1:0-13958 GCA_964613495.1 uncultured Acidobacteriota bacterium
TCGCCAGGGCGCACACGACGTGCGCGATGCGCAGCGCCTGCGCGACGGAATTCAGGTCCGGTTTCAGCGACATCACGGCGCCGAAAGCCAGGCCGAGGAGGAGCTGAAAGACGGCGAATCCCATGGTCACGCCGCTGATGCGCTTGAGCCGCTCGGGGACGGGCAGCGGTTTCAGGCTTCGGGCGTTGCCCACGGCCGCCGCCAGGATCGCCAGCCCGAGCAGAAGATGCAGCGGCATGCCGACGCCGGCGCCCGTCCAGCGCGGGATGATCACGCAGGAAAAGAAGGCGAGCCAGACGGTGCCGTACAGTCTCTTCCAGAGTTTCATATTCCGCGTCTCCCCCCTTCGGCGGCCCGGATCAGGCCTTTTTCTTCTCCAGCAGATAGAACGCACGCAGATGCCCGTCCTGCTCGATCACCCAGAAATCGGTCGCGGCGTAGTCCTTTTTGAAGTAGTGCCGGAAGACCTGGCGCATCCTGCCCTGCCATTCCAGCGCGACGCCGAGGTCCCGGTTCTTGATCTCCTGCAGGTTATAGGGGACCTCGAACAGGAACTGGCCCGAGGTGCAGTTCAGTTTGACGGGCGAGCAGTTCATGATCCCCGGGGCGCTCTCCACGAGCTGGTTGATCACCGGTTTCTGCTTGATCTCCCTGCGGTAATCGCGCCGCGGCGGCCCGGTTTCCAGGCGTTTGACCACGTCGCCGTTCTCCAGGTTCCACTGCGTCAGGAGCCGGTCGGTGGGCAGGCCGCGGTCGAGAAGGCTCGTGGTCTCCCCGAGATAGTTTTCGTCGTAAACGGTTGCCCGGGTTCCCAGTTTTCCGAGGGAGAAATAGGCGTTCAGCGGCTGCATCGGGTCGATGGAGGCGTGGATCACGGAGATCTTGCGCTTCAGCGATTCCTTGCGCTGGGCCATCTTCAGCTTGAAGGCCACATCGAAATTCCGGTACGCGGACCGGACGGCCAGCATGTGCGAGTGCTGGACCAGCTTGCCGTCGGCGAGCCCCAGGAGGCTGAACGCGAATCCTATCAGGTCCCCGAGACTGCTGTAGGCGCCCAGGACCATCCCGCCGCTGCGGCTCGCCGCCATCAGCAGGGGAGCCGGGACGACGTCGACGTCCTGAAAGTGCCAGACTTCGCGCTGGATGTCCTCGCAGGTCTTGAAATCTTCCGGATTCCGGAACGGGGCGACCGTAACCTTGATCTCGTCTTTTCGCTTTTTCCTTCGGACCGCCGGAGCCATAAGTTCCCCTCCCTGACCGCTAATCATAAATCAAAGCTCTCTGCCGCCTGGCAAGAAATTTTTTCAATTCGGACCTGCCGGACCGAAGCACCCGGTCGGGCGATTGCCCCGATCGCAGCATGCCGACCGCCGCCGCGCTTCCAAGCAGGTCCAGGGTTTCCTCGATCCGGAATGCTTCCGGGTAAAGGGTCTGCAGCGCCGAAATCAGCGCCAGCCCTATGAAGACAGAGTTCAATTCGGACGGATCGGTCAGCGCCAGGCTCACCCCGCCGCACCGGACCCCCTTGTGTTTGCCGGCATCGGGCGTAAAGAAAACGGGCACGAAACGGACTCCCGGCACCCGCATGCCCCGGAGGGCGGCCGCGAGTCTCGCGGGCTCGATCCACGGCGCCCCGACGATTTCGAACGGCCGGTCCGTGCCGCGCCCGACGGAAACATCGGTTCTCTCCAGCAGGCACACCCCGGGATACAGGAGGGCCGCCTGCATGGTGCGCATGTTCGGCGACGGGTTCACCCACACCTGCCCCGTATCCCAGTACAATTGCGACCGGCGCCATCCCTGCATGGCGACGACTTCCAGCCGCACGCCGATTCCGTTCTCCGCGTTAAAGTAGCGCGCGAGTTCTCCGAGCGTCATCCCGTGCCGCACCGGCATCGGCATGTAGCCGTTGAAGGAAATCCTGTCGGAGTCCAGCATCGGCCCTTCGACCCTCGTCCCCCCGACCGGGTTCGGGCGGTCGAGAACGACGAACGGAATGCCGGCCCTGGCCGCCTCTTCCATGCAATAGGCCATCGTGGTGGCATACGTGTAGAAGCGGGCGCCGATATCCTGGATGTCTATCACCAGCACCTCGACTCCCTGGAGCATCTCGCGCGTCGGCCGGTGACCGCGTCCGTACAGGCTGTGCACCGTTAGCCCGGTGGCCGCGTCGACGGCGGGCCCGACCGCGTCGTCCTCCACGCCCCGGATGCCGTGCTCCGGGCTGAACAGCGCCACCAGGCGGCAGACCTTCGAGCGGAAGAGCAGGTCGATCGTCGACGTGCCGTCGGCCGCCAGTCCCGTGTGGTTGGTCACCAGGCCCACGCGTTTTCCCGCGAGCAGGTCGTAGTTGCGCGCCCGCAGGACATCGATGCCGTTGAGCACCTGCGGGACGCTGCCGCCGCCGGCCGAGCCCGCCGTTCCCGATGCCAGCAGCGCAAACAGTGCAAACGACAGCAGTCTCATCGGTATCCACGCACGGCGGACGAAGCCGGCCGCCCCTCGGACCGGCCGGGCACCGCGCCGGCCGGGTTTCGTTTTCAGCCCATTCAGAACGGATCGTGCGGCATTATACATCAATTCGGGGGCATATATTGAATATTGAAAATTCGAATATCCCACGGCTTCCGGCACCCGGCCGGAAGGCGCTATTCGGTCACGGTCTTCCAGCCCCGCCGGTTCAGGTCCCAGCAGATCACGCTGCCGGCGATCGCCGCGAGCAGGAGCAGGGCGAAGCCCGCCAGCACCTGCCCGAAAATCAGCTTCCCGACGCCGAACAGGGTCATATACACGAGCAGGCAGCCCGAGATCCAGTCCAGGAGGTTGCAGGCGCCGTCGCGCCTCACCGGCACGTCCGGGGCCTTCCGGGCGATCGGCCCCCAGAACGCGGCGCCGGGGCGCACCCGGCGGTAGAACGCGAGCAGCACCTCCTCCTTCTCCGGCGCGGTGGCGAAGGTCGCCGCGAGCCAGATCACGGTGGAACAGAAAACCGTGGTGAGGATCAGCCACGGGTCGTCGCTGCTCAAGCCGAAATGGGTCTGCAGCAGGATGGACACGAGGAAGGAAGCCGCCATCGCGAACACTTCGCTCCACGCGTTGATCCTCCACCAGAACCAGCGGAGGATGAGGACGCTCCCGGTCCCCGCGCCGATGGCGATCAGGAACTTCCATGCCCCGGAGATCGAGTCCTGGTAGTAAGAGACCACGCAGGACACGGCCATGATGAGCAGCGTGCTCAACTGGGAGACAACCACGTAGTGCTTTTCCCTGCATCCCGGGACCAGGAACCGCCGGTAGAAATCGTTCACGAGGTAGGAAGCGCCCCAGTTCAACTGAGTCCCGATGGTGGACATGTAGGCCGCGGCGAACGCGGCGATCATCAGCCCGCGGAGCGCCACGGGAAAGACGCCGGGATCCATGAAGGTCATGATGAAACCGGACTCCTTGTCCGCCAGCGCCGGATACAGCACCAGGGAACAGAGCGCGGTGAGGATCCAGGGCCAGGGGCGAACGGCGTAGTGGGCGATGTTGAACCAGAGGGTCGCCAGCAGCGAATTTTTTTCGTCTCTGGCGCACAGGATCCTCTGGGCGATATAGCCGCCGCCGCCCGGTTCGGCGCCCGGGTACCACGTCGCCCACCAGTTCACGGCAAGGTACACGACGAAGGTGAGCATCGGCATCCAGGCGGAGCCGATGTCGGGCGTGAAGGAGAGGATGGAGCCCTGCCCGCCTTCACCGGCCGCACGCGCCAGATCCAGTTGCAGCAGCTTGTCCTTGAGCGCGCCCATCCCCCCGACGGCGCGCACCGCGAACCACGCGAGAACGACCATCATGCCCATTTTCAGCGCGAACTGAAACAGGTCGGTGACCAGGACTCCCCAGAGCCCCGAGAGAGTGGAGATCGCCGCGGTCAGGAGCATGATGCCGAACACGATCCACAGTGCCTCGATCTTGGTGATGCCGAAAATCAGCACGAGGATCTTGACCATCGCTAGGTTCACCCACCCCATGATGATGCAGTTGATGGGCAGCCCGAGGTAGAGCGCGCGGAAGCCGCGGAGGAATGCGGCGGGACGGCCGCCGTACCGGATCTCGGCGAACTCCACGTCGGTCAGGACGCCGGCGCGGCGCCACAAGCGGGCGTAGAAAAACACCGTCAGCATCCCGCTCATCAGCATGTTCCACCACAGCCAGTTCCCGGCGATCCCGTGGCTGGCCACCAGCCCCGTGACGGCCAGCGGCGTGTCCGCCGCAAAAGTCGTGGCCACCATGGACGTGCCGGCGAGCCACCAGGAGACCTTGCGCCCGCCGATAAAAAAGTCCTCGGTGGAAGCCGTGGCGCGCTTCCTGTAGTAGAGGCCGATGAGGATGTTGAACAGAAAATAGGCGCCGATCGCCACCCAGTCGACGAGTGCAAGTTTCATCGCTACCTCCGGGGCCGCGGGCGGCCGCAGTCGGGTGAACCGGGATCCCGAGTGCTCTTCGCGAAGCACGAATCCGCCGCCGCAGCAGAAGCTCCCTGAATAATGCGGATTTATCCTTATGCGCGGCGCGCATTTCGTCAATCGCAATTATGCGCGTGGTATAATTTAAAGAAAGGACTCGATCCCATGGAACCCAACGAATTGAGGAACCGATGCGTCGGAGCCATCGCCGGGTTTGCCATCGGAGATGCGATGGGGATGCCGGCCGCCTTTCTGGGCAGGGACCAGATCCGGCAATACTACGGCAAACCCTTGTCGGGCTTCATCAAAGCGCACCCGGGACACGCCGGCGACTTTCTGCCCAGGGGCTCCTATACGGACAATACGCAGACAATGCTGGCGACGGCGGAGTGCCTGATCGAATGCCGGAAGATGGATCCCGCCCGGCATGCCGACGCATTGCTCTCCTGGTACCGGAATACCGTTCCCCACCGCACGCCGGCCGAGGCGAACCTGAAAGCGTGCAGGCATCTCGACTCCGGCCGCCCCTGGAACAAGAGCGGCGTCTTCAGCGACTGCTGCGCCGCGGCCATGCGCATGCCGCCGATCGGCATCTTCTTCAGCCGGTACCCGGAAACGCTCACCCGCGCCGCCCTGAACAACTGCATCATCACGCACACCGAACCGCGTGCCCGGGCCGCTTGCGTCGCGGTCGCGTGCCTGACGGCGCGCCTGCTGCATTCCGACGGCCGGTCCCGCCCGGCGGACCAGGTCCTGGAAACAGCGGACCGGGTCGCACGGCTGGACGAAGACCTGGCGTCGCTCCTCCGGTGGATCACCCAGGTCACCCACCTGCCTCCGGAAGAAGCCCTTTTCGAGATCGGCACCGGCCCGGGTGTGATGGAGTCGATCCCGGCGGCCGTATATTGCTTCCTGAAGCACCCGAGGGATTTCTCCGCCGCCGTCCTGGCCGCCGTGAATGCCGGGGATGCGGCCGACTCTATCGCCGCGCTGGCGGGCTGCTTTGTGGGCGCCCTGGCCGGCGAGACGGAGATCGACAGGCAGTGGCTCCGGGAAGTGGAAAATTCCGAACTTTTGACCGGGGTGGGGGAAAATCTCGCGCTGCTGATCGGGCAGCCCGGGATCGGGGAGGCCTGAAGTTTTTTCGGATCAGGTATTCTTGACGATAATCGATTCCAGGACGTTCGCGACGTCTTCGGCCTTGTCCGTCGCCGCTTCCAGCGTTTCGATGATTTCCTTGCGCTTGATGACGTCGATGGGATCCTTCACCTCGTCGAACAGCGCGCCGATGGCCGTCTGGAACAGCCGGTCCGCGTCGTTTTCGAGGCTGTTGATTTCGATGCAGCGCTCCACCACGTGGTCGTTGTCCTGCAGATTTGCCACGGCGTCCCCGATGGTCATCGCCTGGCTGAGCAGCACGGCGCAAATCTCCGGCACGCCGCGGATCGGGTCCTTGATACGAAAGAGGACGATGCGCGCGGCCGTGCTGTCGATCAGGTCGAGCACGTCATCCAGGGCCGCGCACAGATCGTGGATGTCCTCGCGGTCGATCGGGGTAATGAATGTCTTGTTGAGTTCGTCGATGACGCGGTGCGTCAGTTCATCCCCCTTGTGCTCCAGGTCCTTGATCTTCGCCGCCATGGATGCCAGATCGCCATCCGGCTGGCGCACCATGCTTCCCAAAATCTCGGCGGCTTCCAGGATGTAGACCGTCATCTGACCGAAAATTTTGAAAAACTTTTCGTCTCTTCTGAATATCTTGGCCATCGTTTTTCCCAACTCCAGGTCCGTTCGAAGCCGCGCATGTCCCGGGCGGAAAGTATTCCGCACAACTATCGCCCCGACGGGGCGGCATTATATCATTCATGGGTGGCTATTCAAGAAAAGCCGAGAGGCAGTTTTTCACAGTTCTTGTGGAAAAGTGTGCGATTTTCCGGTTTTGAACAGGCGTATCCGTTTGAATCGAAAGGCTTTGTTACCTCTTTGCCTAAACTGTGTGCATCGAGGTCCGGCGCCGCCGGGTGCCGGCCTCTGCCGATTCACGCGGCGGAGCCCCGATGTCCAGGACACCGGCAACGCCTGACGGCGGCTTATCGCGCCATCCCATGGCGGCGTGCATCCTCGAACAGCCCGGACGGGCGCATCAGGGGACCCGAAAGCAGAACACGCCCGTACCTTCGCACCGGATCCCGGGCCCGTCTTCGGAAGAACCGGTTCCCGCCATGCGACCGGCATTCCGCCGGCGGCCGGACTTTGCCCGACGGCTTCGGAATGTGCGGGAATCCGGCAGCAGGACCGTCATACCGCCGCCGCACGATCGGCAGTCATGAAGGTTCGCGGGGAATTTGAAGCGGGCGATTGTCCCCGTGACAGTTTCTGGATCATGGACTTGCGGTCCAGATTTCGCTTCTGCGCGACGGCCCGCGCCAGCAGTTCCCGGATATCCCGGCTTTCCAACGTTCTTCCCTGGATCATGACGTGATAAATTTTTTGCATGGCACCCTCTACTGGTATTTTCGCATGACGCTGACAACGACACCCTGAATGCGGACCCGCGCGGCATCCACGAGGATGGGCGCAAACGATTCGTTGGCCGGCTGGAGCCGGACTTGCGGTCCCTCCGGGTAATACTTTTTGAGCGTGACGTTTTCGTCGTCGATCAGGGCTACGACCATGTCTCCGGGCGCGGCCGCGGCCCGCGACTCGATCACGACGTAGTCGCCGTCCTGGATGTGCGCGTCGATCATCGACTCGCCCTGCACCTTCAGGACGTAGTGGTCTTTGCGGCCCGTCAGGAAATGCTCGGGGATCTCCAGCGTCTCCGGATTCGAAACCGCCTCGATCGGCCTGCCGGCGGCGATGGTGCCGAACAGAGGAACGCTCCGTACGCCCACCCCTTTTGCGGGGGACAGCTCGATCGCCCTGGCGCGGTTCGAATCCCTGTGGAGGTATCCGCGGCGCTCCAGCGCCTCCAGGTGCTTGAACACCGCATTGAGGGAGGCGAAATGAAAATGCCCGGCGATTTCTTCCATGCTCGGGGAATACCCGTTCCGGTCGATAAAATCGGAAAGAAAATCGAGAATTTCCTTCTGGCGTCTGGTCAGCTTCATGGTTTCACCTTTTTTACACTGCCATGATAGGTGATGATTTGGTGAAGGTCAAGCAGAAAAAAAGCAGGAAAAAACCTCCGCGCCCAGGGGGGGGCGGACGGCCCCGCAGCGGGCGCGAAGGCTCTGAAAAGCTACAGCCGGTACCCTTTCTCGTCGCCGCCCTGAAGCGTCACTTGCACCGTGATTTCCTTCCGCTCGCGGATCAGTTTCAGCGAAACCGTTCCCGACGGCTTGTCGCCGATCATGCGTATGAGCGCGTCCGCATCCTCGACCGTCTTGCCGTCGACACCGACAATCACGTCCCCCGCCTTCAGCTTCCCGGCGCTCGGCGACCCTTCCAGGACCGAGGCGACGAGGGCGCCCTTCCTGTCCGGTACCCCGAGGAACTCCCCGAGTTGCTCCGAAAGCGGCTGTAGCGTGACGCCCAGGCGCGGTTTCCCTGCAGCGGGACCGGGGCGGGAAGGCTCCGTCCTGTCCGGCGTCCGGAACAGGAAGGAACGCGGTCCCAATTCATTCCAATTGAACTCCCTGGGCGGCATTTCCTGTGTCCGGGCGGACGCACTCTCCGGAGTCCGCTCCTCCAGTTTCGCGTTCAGCGTCATCCGCTTGCCGTCGCGACTGACCACGAGGTCCACACGGCGCCCGACCGGGGTCTCCCGCACCAGGCGCGACAGTTGCATGGACGACCACACGGCCTGCCCGCCGAATTCCAAAATGACGTCCCCTTCCTGGATTTTCGCGGCTTCGGCGGGACTTCCCTTCACCACCGAACTCACGACGGCGCCCCTCTCGCTGTTCAGCTTGTATTCGTTCATGTTTTCCGCGGTGACATCCTTCATCTGGATGCCGAGGAATGCGCCGCTCCCCTCGTCGAGCCGCAGCACGTTCGAGAGGACCCGCGTCTGCGCCTGGGAGAAGGGAAGCATGCAACCGCCCGCCGCCAGGATCACGGCGAGCGCCAATCCGTACTTTCTCACACCACTCATATGTACCTCCTGCCTGCGGTTTTTGCCCGTTCCACCACTCATTACGACCGTCGGGAAACCCGGTTCCAAAATTTGGCGGGGACGCACGGGCGCCGAACCGGGCGAAATATTTCTTCTCTCTGAGCGATCGCGATTTATGATACAAAAAGGACGGAAGGGAAAATTTTTTGAACCAGTTCGAAACTTTTGGCATCGCCGCGAATCAGCCATTTTGAGAAGAGTTTTGGAAGGGCCACTTGAATCCAGGCAGTGCGAACGTTGACCCGGTTGTTCTGGAGCGATGGATCCAAAGAGCCCAGAAGGGCGATGTCGGGTCGTATCAACACCTGTATGATGCGTACGCCCGGAAAATTCTAAATTTTATCTATCGCATGGTGCACTCGCCGGAGGAAGCCGAGGACCTGACCCAGGAAACCTTCGTGGCGGTGTACCGGAAGCTCCGCACCCTGAAGGACCGGGGCAAGTTTGAACCGTGGCTCTTTCGCATCGCGCGGAATTTCGTTTATCAGAAGTACCGCGCGCACGCGCCGGCGGCGGTCTCGATCGATGAGCCGCACGAAGACGGCGGCCCGATCCGGGAGCTGAAGGACGCCGGGAAGAACCCGGACGAGGCCTTTCAGGCGCGGGAGCTGGAAGGAGTGGTCCGGGACGTCATCGCGAATCTCCCTGAAAAGTACCGGGAGGTCTTCGTGCTTTCCGCCCTCGAGCATCTGAGCTATCAGCAGATCGCGGACACCGTGGGGCGCAGCCTCCCGAGCGTCAAGACCGACATTCACCGGGCCCGCCTGGAAGTGCGGGAAAGCGTGAAAAGGTATCTGAAGGACTAGTCATGGACTGCAAGCATTGCGCCGAAAATCTGACCGCATACCTCGACGGCGAACTGGACCGGGCCGAGGCGGCCCGGGTGCGCGACCACGCGGAAGCTTGCCCCGCCTGTGCCCTCGAATTGCGCGGCCTTCAGGCCAGCGCGGCCCTGATCGCCGGGCACGCGCGCGAACTCGAGCTCTCCCCGGCGTCCTGGAACGCGGTGTACGACCGGATTTCGCACGCCGAACCGAAATCCCTGTTCCGGCCATGGGCCCTCGGCCGCTGGAGCCGGGCGTTCGCCGTGCTCGCCGTCGCGGCCGCATGCGCGCTCGGATACCTGTGGTACCAGCAGGGCCAGCGGCAAACTCTCAACGCATACATAAACCAATACATACAGGCGAGGGAGGCACGACGGCCGCTGCACGCCATGAACGGCGGGGGGGCATTGCCGTTCGGGGCCGGCAATCCGTTCGCGGAAAATCCCTACGGCAAAAACAGCCCCGAGTCGGATGTGAATCCGTTTCGGTTGGAGGATCGATGATACCGCATATTATGATACCCGTTTCACGCAGGATCACGGCGCAAAGCCTGTTGCTCGTGCTGCTGGCGGGCGCGATTTCCGTCGCGCCGGTCGCGGCTTTTCAGTCGGACGCGGCGGCGGTGGCGAAACTGAAAAGCATAGCCGAGGCGCAGCACGAGATCGTCCTCCTCCTCATGAAGAAGCAGGAGTATGAACAGGCGCTGACCGAGGCGAACAAGATATTCGACATGAAGTGGCCTTCCGACCAGGAACCGCTTCTCCTCAAAGAGCTCCTCAACCTTGCCGATCAGCTGCTCAATCAGGGACAGGCACAGGCGGGGATACGGTTCATCGAGAGGAATTCGAAGCACTTCAAAAAGACTTCGAGTCAGGCCGGGATTCTCAAGGAGATGGGCTATCTATATAAGAGCCTGAAGCAGGACGACAAAGCCTTCGAGTATTTCCGCAAGGCCAGAGACCTGGAAGGCGGCAAATAGGGCGCGGCGCTCCGCCGGCTCACTCGGCCGGGATCCTGCGGGCGGCGAAATCGGCCAGTCCTTCCGGAAGGATTCGGGGGTCCCGCGTGGCAAACAGGGGAATCCCCGAAATGACCCGGGATACTTCGGGCCATGGAGGCTCCAGGCCGTCCGGGTTCACCGCAACCACCGCATCCGCGTGCTCCAGGAAGAAGCGCGCACTTTCCTTGAACTCCACCGCATCGAATCTCAGGACCAGGATGGCCAGATCGGGCCGGATCCAGCGCACGAGCCGGTTGCTTTCGACGATTGCGAACCGGCTGGACCTCAGGACCGGCATCAGGTGCGATTCCGCCAGTCCCGGCGAGTCCCCCTCGATCCGCATCCAGAGGGCCCGAACGGCACCGGCGGCCAGGTACCGGGCGGTGTCGGAAGACCCGTCGCGGAGGGTTTCCTCGTGGATTTCGCAGCGGCCGGGAGCCGGGACGCGGTCCCGGGGCCCCACGGCCGCGTGCCGGTGAGACGAGATCTTCACGGCGGTCCACGGGCGGGTGGGAAATGCGCGGATCAGGCCCTCCACCACGGATGTCTTGCCGACATTCCTGGCGTGTCCGCCTACGGCGACGAGCGTCATTTTCCCCCTTTGCCGCGGGGCGCCTCGGGAGCCGCGCCGTGTCCCCGGAACGCGTGCCGGTAGATATCCTCGTAGCGTCCCGCGAAATGCACGGCGAGTCCCTTCTTGAGGTAGGCGGGCAGTTCGTCGTAGTCCTTCCGGTTGGCTTCGGGAAATAGCAGGATCCTGCAGCCCGCGCGCCGGGCGGCGATCACTTTCTCCTTGACCCCCCCGATGGGCAGGACCTGTCCCGTGAGCGTCAACTCGCCCGTCATGGCGAGGTGTTTCCGCACCGGCTTTTTCAGGATCATGGACAGCAATGCCGTCGCCATGGTCACGCCGGCGGAGGGACCGTCTTTGGGCGTCGCCCCGGCCGGGACATGGATGTGGACGAAGCGCTCGTCGAAGAAATCCGGCCGGGCGCCGTAATGCTCGAGGTGGGCCATCACGTAGGAATAGGCGATGTCGGCGCTTTCGACCATGACGCCGCCCAGCTGCCCCGTCTGCTTGAATCCCTTGTTCCGGCTGAGTACGGCCGTCGCCTCGATCTGCAGGGTCGCCCCTCCCATGCTGGTCCACGCCAGGCCGGTTACGACGCCGGGCACGTTCTCGAACATTTCGTCGGCCGTAAATACGGGCTTCCCGAGATAGGACTCCACGTCTTCTTTGTGGATCACGATTTTTTTCGAGGCGCCCTTCACGATCCCCATCACGGCCTTCCGGGAGATCTTCTTGATGAGGTTCTCCAGGTTGCGCACCCCCGCTTCCCGGGCATAGTTCTCGATCAGCACCGCAAGCGCATCGCTGCGGATCGACACCTGGCCGTCTTTCAGCCCGTGGGCCCGGATCGCCTTCGGAATGAGGTATCGCCGGGCGATTTCCTGCTTCTCCGCGGAAATGTAGCCGGAGAGCCGGATCACCTCCATGCGGTCGAGCAGCGCCCGCGGAATGGTGTCGAGCTGGTTGCCGGTGGCGACGAACAGGACGTGCGACAGGTCGAACGGGACATCCAGGTAGTGGTCGCGGAAGCCGTTGTTCTGCTCCGGGTCGAGGACTTCCAGCAGGGCCGAGGCCGGGTCGCCCTGGAAAGAGGCGCCGATCTTGTCGATTTCGTCCAGCATGATGAGCGGATTGGACGTACCTACGGTTTTCATCGCCTGGAGGAACTTCCCGGGCAGCGCCCCGATATAGGTGCGCCGGTGCCCCTTGATCTCCGCTTCGTCCCGCATCCCGCCGAGCGAGAACCGGAAAAAGCGCCGTCCCAGGGCATCGGCGATGCTCTTCCCGATGGACGTCTTGCCGACGCCGGGAGGCCCCACGAGGCACAGGATCGACCCGGAGATGTCGCCTTTCAGCTTCCCGACGGCGATGAACTCCAGGATCCGGTCCTTGACGTCGTCCAGCCCATAGTGATCCCGGTCCAGGATCCGGCGCGCCTCGTCGACGTCGTAGGAGTCCTGGCTGTATTTTCCCCAGGGCAACGCCGTGAGCCAGTCGAGGTAGTTGCGGGAAACCGTGTACTCCGGGGAGTGCGGTTCCAGCAGCTGCAGCTTGTCCATTTCGTCGTCGACGGCCTGCTTCGCCTCGGCGTTCAGCGTCAGTTCCTTCAGCCGTTCCTGGAACTTCTCGATCTCGGCGGTCTTTCCCTCCTTCTCCAGTCCCAGTTCCTTCTTGATCGCCTTCAGCTGCTCCCTGAGGAAAAACTCGCGCTGCTGCCCGGACACCTTCTCCTGGATCTGCTTGTTGATCTCCACGTGCAGCCTGGAGATCTCCACCTCACGCTTGAGCAGCACGAGCACGCGGTCGATCCGGGTGCGCACGTTGAACGTTTCCAGCACTTCCTGGAGTTCGGCGCCGCTGGCCGTGGTCAGGTTCGCGGCGAAGTCCGCCAGCCTTCCGGGATCGTCGAACGTGGACCTGCCAAGAAACATCTTGATGGCTTCCGACTGCAGCGGATTCAGCTTCACCAGGTCCCTGAGCGTCGTGATGACGGCCATCGCGTATGCCTTGAGTTCTTCGGTGATCTCGGATTGCTCCGGGGCCTGATACCTCACCGTTGCGGCCATTCCGAACTGGGCCCTGGAGACATCCTCGATCGTGAAGCGGTCCACGCAGTTGACCAGGATGCTGGTCCCCTCGCCTTCGGTCTGGAAAACCCGCAGGATTTTCGCGGCGACTCCGACGCGGTGCAGATTTTCGGGAGAGTCCGCCGCGGCCGGGTCCCGGGCCAGGACGATGCCGAGAGTCTTTGACGCGTATTCGAGCGCGTGCTGAATGCTCGCGATTTGCTCCGTGCCGACTTCCAGCGGGATGGGGAGACCCGGGAACAGGGGCCGGGGCCGGATGGGAAGAATCGGCAACCGGGTCGGCAGCAACTCGGAGGCAAGAACGAGAGGCGCTTCCTGGTCTTCGGCCGCAGGCTTTTCGAATGTGGCTTCACCGGTCGGATTTTCTGTCATCGCAATAATCCTTCCCCTCTCTTCTCCTGTAGGATCCCGCCGCCCGAATCCGCGGCAGGAGCATGGCCGCCATCCTACAGATGCCGCGGCACTGAAAATTCGGGCGCGACCCGGCAAATCGCGCCCGCCCCATATTCTAACAATTACGGTAATGATATAAGACGGACGGCGATGAAAGACAAGGGTTGCGCGCCATTCCGATATTTCCCGTTCGAATGACGGCACAAAAACAAAAGCCCCGATGGGATCGGGGCTTTTGCGAATTTAATCCGGCGACTTCCTACTCTCCCACGTCGTTGCCAACGCAGTACCATTGGGGCTGGAGGGCTTAACTGCCGTGTTCGGGATGGGAACGGGTGTGACCCCTCCGCTATGGTCACCGGAAGATCGTAAAATCTCAAATCAGATAACGACAGGCTTGCCAGCCGTAGCCTTGGCGAAGGCTGGATTTCAAGCAGGGCAAATTTTATGGTCAAGCCTCACGACCGATTAGTACTGGTAAGCTTCATGCATTACTGCACTTCCACACCCAGCCTATCAAC
>CAZTHE010000109.1:0-13855 GCA_964613495.1 uncultured Acidobacteriota bacterium
ACCCGAGGAGAAGCTTTCGGCGTCGTCCGCGATGAGGATGTTGTCGTCATGGACGGCCCGGATGCCGTCGGCCCCGACGGATGTGGAGACGACGGGAAGGCCCCAATTCCAGGCATCCAGGATTTTCACCCGCATCCCCGCGCCCGAGCGCAGCGGCACAATGAAGGCGGCCGTTTCCGAGAGATACGGCCGCAAATCCGGCACAAAGCCCGCGGTCTCAACTCTCGCGTTCGCGTTTCTTTTGAGAAGCGATTTGGGCGCTCCCTTGCCGATCAGGGTTAAAACCGCTTCGGGGGCGGCACGCGATACTTCGGGCCAGATGTAACGGACAAACCACAAAATGCCTTCCGCGTTCGGAGGCCAGTGCATGCCCCCGAGGAAAGTGATGCGGAAAGGATCGGGCCGCGGCAACGGGCTGCGGGAGGAGGGATCCACGGCGATCGGGATGACCGGACCGGAGCCGTCGTGTGGCAAAACCGCTTTTTTGTCTCCATCCGTCACCCAAACAACCCTGTCGAATTTCCGGCAGGCAGACCTTTCGAATGCCGCGAGCTTCTCAGCCTCCCGGTGCAGGAACAACCGCAGGAGGGGATTCCGCGCGTTGGCGGCCAACTGGGCCGGGACTGTGAAAACGGCATTATGCTGGTCCAGGACCTTCAGGCCGGCTCCGGCGTGCCTCAATCCATAAGGCGCCATCCAGAGCTGGTCGGCGTGCACGGCGTCGAACGACCGGCCTTCCGCCAATCCGGCGAGTGCCCGGTGCATGTCGGGAATGCGGTCCCGCAGGATTAGAAAGGGCTCTTTCGCGGACAGGCTCCTGACTCCGTCCCGGACGTTTTTCCACTGCGAGCGGACGATGGGGACCGTGTGTACCGCCCGGCAGATGCGCCGAAGGGCGTCGATGTCCTGTTGCCTGTCCTCCGGGCGCACAAAGCAAACGAGCGTCACCTCGTGCCCGGCTTCGGCCAGATATCGCAAAACATAGTACGAGCGTATCTTGGGTCCGGCATCGAGCGGAAGCGGCAGCAATTGTGACAAAAAGAGAATGCGCATTAGTCGGTAATCGGAACTGCTTTGCCACGGATTACACGGATTTCACGGATCAAAAGATGTTTTATTCGTGCAATTCGTGGCCGGCGGTTTCTCTTGCGGAGATTCGTTTCAGCGCGAGGGCGCCGCCGAGGAACACCCAGAAGAGCAGGCTGGAACGGAACCCTGTGACTCCGATATTGTAATAGAACGGAAGGATCCAATCGCCGAGCATCCCGGCAGCCAGCGCCCCCATCAGTCCCCCGATGGCGCCGATTGCATAGGCGCGCGGGAAGCTCCCGGAGGCTTTGGATCGTGCCAGCCTCAGGAGAATCCGCAGAACCTCAACCACCAGCCAGAAAAAGGCCAGCAGTCCGACTATGCCGGTCTGCATTAAAAGGTCTATGTAGTTGTTATGGGAATTGAAGCTGACATACCAACCAAGAATCGGATAAAGCGTTGTGTACGCGTGATAGTTGGATGGCCCCAGCCCGATCAGCGGATTTTTTTCGAACACCTGCAGGAGAATCTGCCAGGCTTCCCATCGCGACATCCAGCTGTACTGCTCATTCGCCATAATTAGGCGATAGAAGGAGTCCCAAATGTATAGCCCCGTGGGAAGAGCAACAAAGCCAAATCCAAACACCGTCCGGGGCACGCGGAACAAAAGGATGGTAATCAAAGCCACCAGCGGCGGCAACCAGCCTGATGCCCAGGACTCCGCCAGGAAGAACCCCCGATAGACGGCGGCCGCAGTCAGGCAGAGCAGCGCCAGCCGTGTCTTTGTGGACAGTTCCAGGTTGAAGAGGGCATGGCTGCAGCTCAGGGCCACGAACCAGATCCAGAACATGCTGCCGATCGTCGCGGCGCCGCTCCAGCCGGCTGCGAACGCCAGACCGGGAACCACGTGCGCCAGACAAATATACCCGCCCGCGATGAGGAACAGCCATGTCAGCCGTCGCAAATACACAACCTGCCGGACCTGGTGGCCGGCGACCAGGAACAGGCCGCAGGAGAATACGATTAATCCCAGCCCTGCTACCTGCGCCCCAAGCGGAGCCCCGGGGATCCGAAAATATGGATACTGCCCGGCCGCGAATGAAAGGCAGGCAATAACAGCCAGTGCAACGGCGGCAATGACGGATCCTGACGGCTCGAAATCGGAAGCGCGGCGCAGCACCAGGATTCTCAGCAGCCATGCGCCGCAAATCAGCGCGGCGAACGGGAAGGCGGCGTTCAGGTTGACGCCGAGCCAATTGCTCACGTCGACGGGCAGCGCCACGGACACAAGGATCAGAGCGGCCAATCCGCCAAAATAGCTCTTCATCGGTTTTATTTGCGGGAGATGCCGAGCACCCAGAGCAGGTGCTCCGAGCCGACGCGCAGCGCCTGCCGGAATGTCCGATAGTCGCTGAGCAGCATTTTCAGATAGGTGATCGCAGGACCGGGACGAAGGGCCCATTCGCGGAAGGCGCGCCTCTGCCAGTAGGCCAGGTCTTCCGGCGAAAGGTTTTCGTACTGTAGTACGGTTTCCTTGTCCATGTCGACTTCTTCCCATCGGGTGCCTTCCCGGAACCAGCCCTTTTCGATGACTTCGAAAAAGAACGGCGTCCCGGGATAGGGTGCGGCCACGTGGAACAGGGCGATCTCGAGCGGCAGGCTCTTTGCGAGGTCGATGGTTTCCCGGATGGTCTGCACCGTCTCCCCTGCGAGCCCGATGATGAAGTATCCCCAGTTCTTTATCCCGGCCTTCCGGGCCCAGGACAGCGCCTGGTGGGCCCTTTTCGGGTCGGTGCCTTTCGCCGCCTTTTTAAGAATGGTTTCGTTCCCGCTCTCGATCCCCCAGGAAATCATCCAGCAGCCCGCGCGGCCCATGAGCCGCAGCATCTCCTCGTCCACGTAATCCACGCGGCTGTTGCACGTCCAGCGGATCTTCATGCCTTCCCGCAGGATCATCTCGCAGATATGCATGACCTGCTCGCGGTTTACGGTAAACAGGTCGGCGTACATGTGGATATTGCGGATCCCGAGGCCGTACAGGATCCTGAGTTCCTCCAAAACGCGCTCCGGAGACAGCAGCCGCACGGAACTCCCGTAGGATACGTGCTTGATGCAAAACCTGCATCCCGCGGGGCACCCCCTGCTCGTCAGAACGAAGCAGAACGGTCCCTTCATAAGCGGCATGACGTATTGCCGGAGAGGGAGCAGTTCATACATCGGTACGGGCAGGCGGTCCAGATCCGGGATAAAGGGCCTGTCGGCATTGCAGCAGACCTCGTCCCTGTCGCGCCACACGAGGCCTTTTATGTCCGACACATCCTTCGGCTGCCCGGGCGCCGTTTCGGCGGCGGGCTTCCATCCGGGATCCGTATCCCCGAACAACCGGACCATCCATTCGGGGCACTGCGTCTGCCTGTTTTCGAGCCGGTCGATCAGCTCGCGGAGGGTGAGTTCGGGTTCTCCCCGGAGGACGAAATCGAGGGCGGGGAAATCGCGCATCGTTTCGTGCGGCATGGGAGTCACATGCGTCCCGAAGGCGATGGTTTTGGCTCCCATGCTTTTCGCAAGCATGACGCCGAGCATGTCGTTCGTCAGCGTGGGCGCCGTGGCGTGCGTCAGGTAATACCGCGGGGCCCGGCGCCGCAGCAGCGCCTCGAATTCGGCCCAGCTCATTCTCTCTGCGATGGCGTCGACTACCGCGACCGTGTAGTCGGGGTGCAGCATGGCGGCGAGCTGCGCCAGGGAACACTGCGGCCAGACCATCTCCTCCCGGCTGCGGCGTCCCACACGGTGCTGCGTCCGGATCCACACGCCGCCGTCGGGAGACGGCGGATTGACGAGCAGGACGTCCACCGCCTCTGAGAGCCGCGCCGGCCGCAGGCGCTGCAGCGCTTTGCCGGCATCCGGGAAACTCGCCGGCTTTGCGGGGCGCAACGGCCGGGTGCCGAGGTTATGGGATACTGCCGAATTCAGTGTGTCCTTCTCCATCGATGCAATAGCCTGCCTTTTACCTGGCTGAAAATCCTGTGGCGCCGAACGGCACATTGGCGCCGCAAACCGCTTCGGGAGCGGCCGAGTGCACGCCGTTCAAATCGCCGTCGATGCCCTCGTGCCTGTGGCTGAGGGTAGCCATGACGCGAATGAGCAGCCGGAAGAGAATCATCTGCACTCCCACCAGGAGCAGCAGCGCGCCACCCAGCTGCCAGAGCCAGAGCCGCGTGATCTCCCAGCCGCGCAGGCCGAGGATCAGGCTGAAAATCCCCATGGCCGCCCCGAGGGAGCCCAGGCCCAGTCCGGCCCAGCCGAACCGGCCTTCCGGCGAAGAACCCAGGATTTTTTCCATGGCGTTTTTCTGACGGACTGGATTCCGGTGGAGCAGAGAAACGAGATAATTGAAGGAGATTCCCAGCGAAAAGACGCTGATGCCGGCGACGGCGGCGATCAGGCTGACAAAGACCCCAAAAACTCCCCAGGGACCCAGGGTCGTGATCCCCTGCAGCCGGGCGACGACGAGCAGCAGGCCGATGATGCCCGATACCGCCAGGGCCGAGAATCCCGCCAGTTCCATCAGCCGGGCAGGATTGTACTGCAGGGCCGTCCACAGGATCGTCAGGAGAAACCGCGTGCCGTCGCGGACGACGCTGAGTTTGGACCGGCCCGACCGTTCCCGGTACGGAATGGGGATTTCGACGACTTTGAGCCCTTCGTGAAGCGAGCGGGTGCTCATGACGGGGGTGAAATTCAGCCCGTCCGGCAGGGGGTACAGGCGCGGAAGGCAGCGCCTCCGGAGGACGCGCATGCCGCTGGCGGGATCCTGCACCTTCTCGTTGCCTATCAGGCTGAGCAGCGCCGACCAGAAGAAGTTGCCGAGGCGGCGGACGGCCGGCATGCCGGTGTCGGCGCCCGACCGGCGGGAGCCAATGACGACGTCGGCATCCTGCCCGAGCGCTTCTTGGCACAACGCGGCGAAGCACTCGGGCGGGTAGGTGCTGTCGGCGTCGAGAAATGCGAGAAGGTCGCCGGTAGCTCTGCGGAATCCCGTCTTGATGGCCGCTCCGTAGCCCCGGTTGACGGGATGCCGGACCAGCACTACGTCCGGCGTTTGTTCGACGATGCGGGCCGTGGCGTCCTGCGATCCGTCGTCGACCACGATCACCTCGAGTCCGGTGACGCCGACGGAGCGCAGCGCGTCGCGGGTCGCCAGTACCTGCTGGAGGATTCCGGCGATGCCGTCTTCTTCGTTGAGGGCCGGTATGACCACTGAGAGCTTCATGTCCATGCCAGTGCTCCCGCCACGGAATTCGTGCAATTCGTGGCTTTCATCATTTCTCGTGATTAAAAGTAGACCTCACTCGTTTCTCGGTTTTGTGGCGCATCGCCGATTTTGCGGATCAGCCTGGCCGGATTTCCAGCAACCAGGCTGTGCGGTTCCACCTTCCGCGTAACAACCGACCCGGCGGCGATGACGGATCCTTTGCCGATGGTCACCCCGTCTGTGACGATGGCTCCGGAACCGATCCAGACGTCGTCTTCGATCGTGATGCCCCGGGCCGTGATCCCCTGTTCCACAAATGGACGATCCGGGTCGTCGAAAACGTGATTCACGGCGACGATCTGGACCATGGGGGAGGTATAGACCCGGTCTCCGATACATACGCCTCCCTGGCCGCGGATGACGTTGTACTCCCCGATCAGGCTGTTCTCGCCGATCCGGATACCGGAGTGGGGGATGCGGCGGAAATTGTAGACGTGGAGCACGGAGCCGTGCATCACCAGCGAATTGCTGCCGATCCGGATACCGTTCGGGCAGGCGTGCAGATAGACGGCGCTGTCGATGTAGGCGCCGCGGTCCAGGGTGATGTTGTTTGCGAAGCGGAGCCGCACGCCGTTTTCGATGGCGGCCGGTCCGTTCATTTTCAGGATGAGCCGGTATGCCAGCGCCCGCGCCGCGATCCCGACGAAGGCCGGAATCCACGCGAAGAGCCCAATGCACGCCTGCTCCAATACGTACCGCGCGGGATTCGATGCCTGGCGGCTCAGGTAGAGCCGCACGGGGTTCATGCTGTTCTCGGTCACGCGGATGCCATTGTCCCGTTGAAGTTATTGAGAGTAATACCGGGAATAGGAAGACTCGAACCGGCTCCTCTGGGCCTGGTTCAGCACCATGCCCAGGATGTTCGCCCCGGAATTTTCGAGCAGGGTCCATGCCCGCCGCACCAGGTGCTTCGGCGTGTGTCCCGCCCTTACCACGAGGACGACCCCGTCCACGCGCGAGCACAATACCCGCGAATCGGCGACGGCCAACAGCGGCGGACCGTCCAGGAGCACGAACTGATAGGACAAGGCCATCTCGTCCAGCAACCGGTCCAGTTTTTCCGAGTTGAGCAGTGCCGGAGGATTGGGGGCTTGCGGTCCGGCCGCAACCGCGAACAGGTTGGGGCTATGGGTCTCGTGTACGGTCGGCAGAGGAGAGATATGTCCCGAAAGGTAGAGGCTGAGGCCCCCTTCGGTGCCTATGCCCAGGGCCCGCGCCAGGGCCGGCTTTCGCATGTCGGATTCTATGAGCAGGGTCCTGTTCCCGCTTTCGGCGAACGCCTTGCCCAGGCAGTTCACGAGCGTGGTCTTGCCCTCGAACGGTGCGGCCGAGGTGAACAGGATCGTCCGCGGAGGCTTGTCGGATTTCGAGAGAAGGATGGATGCGCAAAGGGTCCGAATGGATTCCGAGGCTTCCGGAGGCAGGCGCATTTCACTTCCTGCCGGAGCGGGGCCCGCCGGGCGCAGACGCAGCGTGGCTTTCGAGCCATTGTTTCCGCCCGCGCCGCTGCCGATCTGAAGCCTGGAGGAAATGCCCTTGATGGTAGGAACCGAACCGAGGGCAGGGATGGTGGCGATCTGTTCCGCTTCCTCCATGGTCGATATGGAATCGTCCCAGAAATCCTTAAACAGCGCGAAGCAGACTCCGAGGGCCAGCCCGAGCAGGGAAGCCAGGCCCAGAATCCAGGGCACCCTGGGGCTGTCGGCCCGGGTGTCGGGGCGGCCCGGTTCCACCACGTGGATGTTGCCGAATTCAAGCCCGGCCGTGACGCTGGTTTGTTTCAGCCGCTCGAGCAGCCCGTCGTAGAGCTTCTGGTTCGTCTCGACCTCTCTCCGGAGAATGCTGTGCTGGATGGAGGCGCTGCGGTACCGGTCGACCAGCTGCTGCTGCGCGTTCACCGAATTGGCGATCATGCGGCGCTGTGCTTCGGCTATCTGGAGATCCGCCTGCACCTGCTCGTTGGCCTGGGCCAGGGCGGCGGCTTTTTCCCGCGTCAGCTGATCGCGGGCAAGGGTCATTTCGTTGCGTTTCTGGACGACGGACGGCCAGTTTTCGCCATAGGTGGTCCGCAATGCCGTCAGTTCGTGCTCCAGCTGCAGGACTTTGGTGCTCAGGGAAAGCAGGTGCGGTGTCAGCAGCTTCTCGGGGAAATTGGCGAGCGAAGCCCTTTTCATCGAGTCTGCCTTGGACCTGGCGACGATGAGGGCGGCTTCGCTGTCGGTGAGCTGCCTGGCCAGGATGGAGAGTTTTTCCTCTACGAGATCGCCCTGCCCCGGTTCGGCGGCGATCATGTTGTGGTCGCGGGCGTACTGGACCAGATCTTTTTCCGATGTCTGGAGCCGTTGTTCGAGTTCGCGCAACTCTCCTTCGAGCAGCTTCCGGGCTTTCTCCCGCGTTTCCTGCCGCGCGCGGAAAAGCTCTTTGATGTGTTCCTCGGCAAAAATATTCACCATATCGGCCGCGACTTCCGGGACGGGGGCCAGGTAGCTGATCTCAAAAAGCTGGCTGTTTTCGATCCGGCGGATTTCGAACCGGGTGCGGATGCGCGGGATTTCGGCGAGCATTGCCTGGGATTTCGATTCCGATTCGAGTCTCCCGGCGATGCGCGCGCTGAGCGCCGGTCCCTTGAGCATCTGCTCCTGCGTTTTCATGTAGACTTCGTAGTAGGGCGCCGCAGTGGAAGCGTCGGTGACGTCTCTGTAGGGAAGCACCTGCACCGGATCGGGATCTATTTGAATCAGCACCGAGGATCGGTACAGCGGCGTGGCCAGGTAACAGTAAATCGCCGCCGGGATGAGCACTGCCAGCACGATGGCGAGTATTTGAAATTTCCTTTTCAGCAATCGCTCGATCAACCTGCGCGCGAGCAGGGGATCTTCCGGCGGCTCGTAGCGCGGACTTTCCGCCTGGTACCGGCCATGCAGCGCAGGGTGTTGCGATTGGCTTCTCTTCATGATATCTGTCACAGTTTAGCTCCGTGGATTGCGGTCGCTGGATACAGCTTCGCCCCTTCACTTACAGCGGCTGAACATAAGCCTGAGTACCGTATCGGCAGGATGCGGCGGCCGCATCTGCTTCTTTTACAGGTAAATATCGGAGGCCAGCCCGGTGCCCGGGTGCCGGGAAGGGAAGTGGTTACGGCGGAAGCTCAATTTTTGAATGAATGAAATGAGAGCACAATCAGCAAAGTCCTATCGGGAAGAATCGGGCGGACTCCCGATCCTCGGACGAAGCTGCAATCATTGCGTATTTCAAACTTCGAATTCGCGGAATCCGTGGCGCCCGCTTTTCGCCAGATATCCATAAAAGTGTCTGAAGATTCGACAGCATCATCTGACGTCGGTATGCCAAGTAAATAGCTGAATCTAATAATATTATATCCTTTAATGACCTCTTCCCGTTCTGAGCTGTCCGAAAAGCGGACAAAATCGAACGAATTCGACCAAATCGTTCATTGTATGAACAATTGTTTTTCCGTGTAAGTCGTTGATATAAAGCAGGATAACTTATACGGCGGCATGGGGGATTATTGGGCGATTAATTGCTTTGATTAGGGCGTTAAAAAACTTTTCGAATGCCGGGCTGCTTTTCGGTCATTGCGAAAAAGGGGAAAGCGAGAAAATGAGAAAAATATTCCTTGGATTACTTCTTGTAGCCTTGGCTGCCGGTACAGCAGTTGCGGATGAAATTTCAGGGCAGGTCCGGATGGCATATCCCGGTTCATCCTATGGCCCCTATCAGGCCGGCATCGGGGGAGAGTTTACCTACTTGCCAATTGATGGATGGCTTGATCTGAGTGGTTACTCCTCGTCGGCTTCAGGCATCGGCGTAGAAGGGACGTTCCAGAGCTTTTGTATAGAATATAACGAGCACATATATCCGTATCCCAATCTTTATGAGGCAACCATCAGCAAGAACGCCTACATGGGCGGCGGAGGCAGCGGGGAAGACGGGGATCCGGTTTCCGTCGGTACGGGGTGGCTTTACAGCCAATTTGCCGAGGGTACTCTGGAAGGCTACGTTTATGCGGGTGATCCTGCGACTGCGGTTAATGAACGTAAGATCTCCGCGGATTTTCTCCAGAAGGCCATCTGGTGGCTTGAGGATGAGTATGGCAGCTTTGATAGTTCCAACCCCTTCATGGCCGCGGTTGTGAGCTTTTTCGGGGATTCGGATGCTGCCAAGACTGATGGCGGGTGGAATTATGGAGTCTATGCCCTGAATTTTGAGACACTTTCAGGTGACCTGCGCCAGGATACTCTGTACTATCGCGCTGTTCCGGATGGCGGTGCCACGGTAATTCTACTGGGATTGGCCTTCGCGGGGTTGGCCTTCGTCTCGCGCCGGTTCCGGATTTAGCTGACCTGCTAATAGTTTTGCGTTTGATGATTTAGCCACGGAATCTGCTAGCGAGTATTGCGGAGTCCGTGGCTTTTTTTTGCGTGTCGCCTTTCGTTTTGTTTCTGATCTATTCGCTTAGAGTGTCCGGAAAGCCGGACATTTTCCTTTCATCACTCTTAGTCCCGATAAGTCAATTAAATACATATTATACAGTAATTGAATGATTCCAGCGCGCGACTGGAGAGTATTAGTGTCTAAGATCGCTACAGGAACCCCTCGGCGATTTCTGGCCAATCCGGCGGAGGTTTTTTGGGATTATTCCTTTAAATCGTTGCAGGAAATAATTTTAGCATTGCATTAACCACTGCCTCACCGGATGGGTTTTATAGTTGCTTAATGATTGAAGCCATTAGCCTTTAAGGGAGTGGCCAAGGGAGGTTGTAAATGCTTCCAAGAATAGCCAAGAGTGCCGGTTTATTGTTGATTTTGATGGCTTTGGGATCGAGTCTGGCTCTGGCCGATGTTCTGAACTACACAACAGGTTCGGGCGAATCGGACGGGCCTGTGCCGGGGATCAATTTCAGTTTAAGCCTTGAGCAGATTGGCGAGAATCAGTTTTACGCGACTTTCACCATCAACTCGCCTTCGTCTGACGTTTCCGGTGTAGACGCATCCTGGTCGATAGGCTGGTTCCAGTTCAAGTTCGACGGTGGAGTTGAGGGCGTGATCGATGATCTTGATCTATCGGACGACTGGTCGGTTCTCGATGATACGGACGTGATTGGGTGGGGAGCTTCACGCCTTCCAACAGAGACCTGGTCAGGATTATTTAACGACGGAGCCGTTGAGCCTTTTGACGCCTTCACCATGGTTCAGGTTTCCGGTTCCGGTTTTAGTGGTGATGTGACGACTTTTGCATTCCTGGTTACCATCGATCCGGCCCTGCTCAAAACCGACGACCTGCCTTTCCAGGTGGGCTTCTATCATCAGGGTGAGCGCAAGGTGTTTACCGACAGACTGAGCAAGAACCTGTCCGTTCCCGACGGCGGGCTTACGGCTATGCTTCTTGGCTTTGGGCTCGGTGGACTGGCTCTCTTTTCGAAGAAATTGAGGCAGTAGCCGGTTAATTTGGACACAAAAATAGCCACGAATCACACGAAAATAATTCGTGAGGTTAGTGGCTTTTTTATTTTCTGCGCAGGATGTAAAGCAGAATACCGAATGGAATCAGCGAAAGCACAAAGAACAACGGTCCCCCTTGCCTGTGAATCGGGGAATCGATATAAGAAGGATCCACTCGAACGCACAGAAACGCAAGCACCAGGATGCGAAATCCATTCCGAATTATTCCCAGGGGAATTACAAACAGGGCCAATATCCAACGGGCCCATGCCGACCTGCAAAACAGATACCCCCCAACCAGCGAAGTGATAAAAAGCACAAGAGATGAACGGATTCCGCTGCATTCCTTGCCCACGGTGAGGGAAATCCCGGGCATGTGAAAGTCGAATCCGGACCGGTGGATCGGAATCCCCGCCCACTGGATAAACCTGTAGGCAACCTCCGTGGATCCCCTCTGCAACCCGGCCTCCAGCGCGTCGACAACCGAAGGAGGGATCGGCGCCATGAATACAAGAAAAATCATCGGGAAGGCGATTGAGCGCAGCGTCTGTTTGCCCAGCAAGGCGAGTCCTCCGCCCCACAAAAAGCAGCAATAAGCGAGTATCTGCCAGGTTAGAGAATTTTCCGCAGATCCCTTCATGGCCGTGATCAGAAACGCCACGGCGATGACCCCCAGAACTGCGGCGGCCAGGGGAGCGGCTTTTGTTTCGCGGACAATGCTTTTTCTTCGCACCCAGATCAGATAGCCGGATATGAATGGCACCAGCAGAACATAGGAAAACAGCGAAGAGTCGAGCGCAAATCGCACCCAGTTCACCAGCGTTAGAGCGAAGCATGCCGTCAGCAGGGAAGCGAATATTATATAGCGTCGATATTTATGCATAGAATCTCAACCCACACAAAAATAGCCACGGATTAACACGGATTACACAGATTTTAAAACAATATCAATCCGTGTAATCCGTGAAATCCGTGGCTGCTTTTCGCACCCGATTGAATCAGATCCGTTTCAGGATTTGCCGTGCTTCGTCGGCGCCCGCGAACTTTGAATCGAGCTCGAGCGATTTGCGCAGCGTCTGCTTCGCCAGCGTTTTGTCGCCTTTTGCGTGATAGGCGAGGCCGAGGCGATAGTAGTGCTGGGCCTTGGGTTGCCTGCGATTATCCACGCTGAAAAGGAGTTGATCCACCGCCAGCGTGTAATTTTTCATCTTGTAATAGATCCACCCGAGCGTGTCGGCGATTTCGGGATTGTCCGGATCCTTCCTCCTGGCAGCCCTGGCGAGGTTGAGAGCTTCCTCCAAACCCGTTCCGGCCTCGCTGAGCAGCCAGGCCAGGTTATTGTTGGCAGTCGTATTGTCCGGATCGAGTTTAAGGGCTTTCCGATAATTTTCAATCGCGCCGGCGTTGTCTTTGGACAACTGCAGGTAGTGCGCCTTCAGAAGGAAGGCCGACGGAAGCTTATCGTTCCTCGCGATCAACTGGTCCACTTCCTTGATGGCTTGCGGCAGGTTGTTGCGATCCGCATGGATGCTGCCGAGCAGCATGTAACTCTGAGAGTTCCCGGGATTCACCTCGATTGCCTTGCGAAATTCCGCTTCGGCTGCCGCCATGTCTCCTTTGGATGCCTGCACCTGGCCGCGCAGCCTGTGGATTTCATCCTTCGGCGTGGATTTTTGCTCCAGGCTATCCAACTCCGCAAGGGCGGCGTCGAATTTTTTGTCTCTGAGATGTAGGTAGAGGATGTCGTTGATTGCCATGACGAAGCCCGGATTAATCTCCACGGCCTTGCGGAAGCGATTCATGGCCGATGCATACTCGGCCTGCATCGTTTCCACCGTACCCAACCGATGCCAGTACTGAGCGTTCTGCGGCTGCATCTGGCACAACCGCAGCCATTCCTTTTTTGACTCGGCCCACTTGCCGGAGGAGCGCAGGGCTTCGGCTCTGGCGCCGATGGCGTCCTCATTATTGGGCATTACCGTCAGGACTTCGTCGGCCATCTTCAGGGCTTCCTGGAGCCGATTCCTCATTGCCAGCAGTTTGGCATAGGCGCCGCGGGCCGGCACGTACCCGCTGTTTCGCCGCATGGCTTCTTTAAGCGCGGCTTCCGAGGCATCCAGGTCTCCGCGCATCAGGAGGAGATTGGCTTTTTCCAGATATGCCCGCGAGAGGGAGCCATCCAGTTTTATTGCAGATTCAAACTCGGTCATCGCCTTGTCGTATTCCTGGCGGCGGCGGTAGATAGTCCCCTGCAGCAAATGTGCCTGAGCGTCATTATTGTTGACAGCCAGAATATCCTTAATCCTTTCTTCTGCCTTGGTGTCGTTTTTCCTGCTTATATCGATTTCTGCAAGGCGCAGAAGCGCTTCACGATCGCCCTTGTGAATCGTAAGCAGTTCGGTTAGAGCATCGATGCCTTTGTCGGTATTTCCGGTCCTGAGGTAAAAATTTGCCAGCCCCCATCGCGGTTCCCGGTCTTTTGGATTGCGCTCAATCGCCCGCCGGAAAACATTTTCCGCCTCGGCCTGTTTCCCGGCGGCCATGTAAAAGCTTGACAAAGCGTTGACGCTGCGCGGATCGGCCGGCGCCATCTCAAATGCCTTTATAAGGTGGCTCTCCGTTTCCCGGAGCCTCCCGGTTGATGCGTAAAATGAAGCGATTGCCAGGTAGGGCTGGATCTCGTCGGGATGGTTTCCTATAGCCTTTTTGAAGGTCGTTTCGGCGAGCGCAGGATTTTTCATGTTCAATTGCACTGCGGCCAGATTCATCGTTGCTTTCAGGTTTTTGGGATCGAGCGAAAGCGCCTTTTCATAATACGACAGGGCTTTTTCGAAATCTTTCTGGCCTGCGAATGCATTGCCCAGAAGAACCATCGCGTCGACATTGGACGGTTCGAGTTGAAGAACGGCTTCCGCATTCTCCTGAACCTGCTTGAATGTTACGGGATTTTGAGTTGCTGCGAGGAGTTGGTATTCGCCCAGTCTCAGCCTTGCGGCGACGTTTTTGCCGTCGAGCTTTACCACCTGCTGGTAGGTGGCGATGGCATCC
>CAZTHE010000110.1:0-13712 GCA_964613495.1 uncultured Acidobacteriota bacterium
GCCATTGATCGCCAGCACCGGGCACTTCACTTTCCCGAGCGCCGGCCTCGGATCATACGCGACAAAGTATCGCATCCACGCCGAAAACGCCGTCTTCAGCTGGCCATAGGCGGCGTCCCGGATGGCGGGATCGATTCCCGACAGGGCTTCGCGCGCCTTAGTCTCCGCCTCCGCGTCGTCCGGGGTCGTTTTCATGATCTCGAACAGGATTTTCTGGACCCTGGTGTTCTCCCGGATCACTTCTTCGGGCGCGCCATTGACCTCGAGGAGGAGTTCTCCCTGGCGGACCAGGACCTCGCCGCCGGTGACGCCGGTGCCCGCCATCAGGACGATGAATGCGACATCCGGAGACTCGGCCGCGATCATGGGCGCGATGATGCCCCCTTCGCTGTGGCCGATGAGGCCGATCCGGCCCGGACGAATTTCCTTGCGGGATTTCAGGTAGGCCAGGCCGGCCCTCACGTCCCGGGCGAAATTCAGGGTCGTGGGATTCGGGCTCCCGGCCGACGAACCGCCGATCCCGCGGTCGTCGACCCGCAGGGCCGCAATGCCCTTTCGCGTGAGGTGATCCGCCAGGACCAGAAACGGCTTATGCCCCATGACCTCTTCGTTGCGGTTCTGGGAGCCCGATCCGCTGATGAGGAGGACCGCGGGAAAGGGACCGCCGGAACCCGGGAGCGTCAGAGTGCCCGCCAGCCGCACGCCGGGCTCCTGGCTGTCGTACGCGACTTCCTCTTCACGGTAGGGGTAGGGCTTCTGCGGATCCTGGGAGCGCTTCTGCCCGGTCGCGGCCGCCGGGCGGAAAAAAAGCCCCGACAGCTGCCGCTGCTCGTTGAAAACGAGCTGGACATCCAGCGCGGCGATCTCGAACTGGCACGTGATGACGACCACGTCGAACGGGCCGGTTTTCTCCTGGCGCGTCGCAATCTTCGATTTGAAGGCTCCCGCCTGCGCCGTGATGCCCTTCCAGATTTCCGACAGCTTATCCTGCGGCAGGGCCGCCTTCATCTTTTCGTCGAAGCGCGCGTAAAACGCCGCGTAGTTCCCTCCCCTGAGTTCCGCAAGCGCTTCCCCGGCGGCTTCGGTTACCGGGCTATCCTGGGGGTAGGCTGCGCCGGTGACACTCAACAGGACTGCCGCAAGAAGGACTGCAATGGTCGCTCTCATCTTTTCGCCCTCTGTATGGAAATGGAATCAATTCCGGATTCCAAATTCCGGATTCCAGATGGCGCAGGATCGGGCAATCCCTATTAATCCTGCATTCCGATCCAACTGACTCTTGCCCAAATCGGGGACCCACAAGCTTATCTGAAATCTGGAATCTGGAATCAAAATATGCATGCCCGCAGCCACGGACCTCAGCTGTGATCCATCCCCCACTTTTTAAATAGCTGAATGTAAATTTCCGGCTGCCGGAAGTCGGATTCCATCGCCATTTGCTCGTGCGCGAACATCGATTCACCGTAAAATTTGCGCAGGCCTTCCATGAAGCCCGGCAGTCTGGGAACCGGGATGGAAAAAATCATCTCTCCGGGCTGCGTCAATGCGCGCGCGTATTCGCCTGGATCCGGCAGGTTGATCCAATACTCGTTGTCCAGGATCGGGTTCGTGACGCAGAACGCGCACGAGATGGGGAAAAAGTTGGATCGCACCCCGGGCTTATCTTCCTCCTTCAGGGACAGAAGCATGTCTCTCAGCTGATTGGTGTCCGAATAGATGAGGACAAGATCCGGCTCGAACGCGGCGGACTTCAGCGGACCCGTCAGGATCCCGATGAACTTGCCGTGTTCGAACCGCCTGTACTGCATCCTGGGATTGCCGGCGGGCATGTCCGGCGTTTCGGCGAGACCGTAGGCGAGCAGGGGGCCCAGGCACCAGTTGTCGTCTTTGAGCATCGCGACCGTCAGCCGGTCTCTCCGGGACAGGCCGAAGACCTGGCATTGGGCATAGTGCTTGTTCCTGTCTTTCTTCGGCCTGATGGCGTCAGCCGGGATGTCCGCCTCCGATTTCAGCATTTTCACGGCGATCGGGGCGCTGCGCAGAACCAGCAATCTCTCCAGCTCTTCCCCGTACCCGTTGAAGTCCTTTATGGCCGGCATGCTTTTTCCTCCTGATTTCAAAATTCCCGGAGACTCCCGGTATCGGCGGCCGCGCCGCCGCCGGCCGCCGCAACGGCCGATCCCAGGCCCAGCTGCAGAACATGTCGTCTCGTAGTGGATGCAATCGCACAGACGCACGGCAGGGGCTTCGCGCGATCCGGCGCACCAAACCCGAATCCATACTAATACAGATTCGCTGCCACGATATTTACAAACTTATGAACTCCGGCCGAGACCGACACGGGTCAGGGAGCCGGGGGGAGGAAACCCAGCTGCCGCATCAGAACCACAGAATCCGAATAGGAATTGACGCGACTGATCTTGTCTCCGCTCATCGTCTTCACGGCCACATACGGGCACGAAAAGTTTTTACCGGTTGCAGGCATGCCCATCAGGTTTCCCGTGTGCCTGCCGCTGAGGATTCCCCGCAGAATACACCCAAGGCTTCCAGGATGTCCGTCAGCCTGAAAGCCGTGATGGGAAACATCCGCTCTGCGGGACTCGTCTATGAGGCGCAATTTTCCGGCATTGCTGCTAAAATCTCCGGGACCACGGATCACCAGGGGGGAACACGGTCTTGCCTACACACTCCGTCGGCACCGGCCGGCATTCGAATTCCGGCGGATTCCTGTATGCGTTGCGGGCATTGCGCCACCGGAACTTCAGGCTATATTTCGCGGGCCAGGGCATTTCGCTGATCGGCACGTGGATGACGCGCGTGGCCACGTCCTGGCTGATCTACCGCCTGACCGGTTCCGCCCTGCTGCTCGGGCTGGCCGGCTTTGCCGGACAGATCCCCACGTTCGTTCTCGCGCCTTTCGCCGGGGTCTGGGTAGACCGGGTCGACCGGCACCGCGTCCTGATGGTCACGCAGTATCTGGCCATGCTGCAGTCGCTGGCCCTGGCCGCCCTCGTCTTCGGAAACATCGTCGCGGTCTGGCACATCATCCTGCTCGGGGCTTTCCAGGGCGTGATCAACGCCTTCGACATGCCGGCGCGCCAGGCGTTCGTCGTCCAGATGGTCGAAGACAGGAAGGATCTGGGCAACGCGATCGCCCTCAATTCTTCCATGGTGAACCTGTCGCGCCTGATCGGGCCTTCGCTCGCCGGCATCCTGATCGCGGCCGCCGGCGAAGGCTTCTGCTTCCTGGTCGACGGGTTGAGCTATGTGGCCGTGGTCGGTTCTCTTGCGGCGATGCGGGCCTTGCCGGCGCAGCAGTTCTCAAAGCGCGCCGGCGTTTTTTCCGAACTCGCGGAGGGGTGGCGCTATGTCGTCCGTTTCGCCCCCGTTCGCTCCATCCTGCTCTTGCTCGCGCTGGTCAGCCTGTTCGGCATGCAGTATTCGGTGCTCATGCCGATCTTCGCCGGACGCATTCTGCACGGCGGGGCCCACACCCTGGGTTTCCTGATGGCGGCTTCGGGCGTGGGGGCGCTGGCCGGAGCGGCATTTCTGGCCACCCGCAAGTCCGTTCTGGGGCTCGGCAAAATGCTTCCCATCGCGAGCGTCGTGTTCGGGGTTGGACTCATGGGATTCTCCCAATCCCGCACCCTGGGACTGTCGCTGCTCCTTCTCTTTGCGGCCGGGTTCGGGATGATGACGAACATGGCGTCCAGCAATACCCTCCTGCAGACCATCCTCCCCGACGAAAGGCGAGGCCGGGTCATGGGCTATTACACCATGGCCTTTGTCGGCATGATGCCCTTCGGCAGCCTGTTTGCGGGGAGCCTGGCCGACAGGGTCGGAGCGCCCGCCACAGTCCTGATCGCGGGCGCGCTGTGCGCGGTTTGCGGCATCTGGTTCGCGACCCGGCTGAAAGGACTGCGGAAAATCGTCCGTCCCATCTATGTGGAGCTCGGGATCATCCGGGAAGGCGCGCAGGACCTGCAATCCGCTCCGGCGCTGCGCGTTCCGCATGATCCATAGGCCCCGGAGCGCAAGGGCGTCCCTGCTCACGTCACGGCGGGACGCCAGGCCCTGCAGGATCTTAACCCGCTATAGCGATCGAAAATATGCCGCAACCGACAGCGACGCCGCCGCGCTGACCGCGAAAGTCGCCGTTGCGCCGAATTCCTGCCAGATCAGGCCTGCCATGGCGCTGGCCAGCAAGGTGCAGATGCTTTGAAATGCCGTATAGGTCCCGATCGCCGTTGCCGTTTCCGATCTTTCCGAAATATTGGTTATCCAGGCTTTGGAAATCCCCTCGGTAGCGGCAGCATAAAATCCGTAAAGGGGAAAAAGCGCGATGAAACCGATGAGCGAAGCATTCAGGGCAAACCCGGTGTACACGAAGGCAAAGAGAACAAGCCCGCAGATCAATACCTTTTTAAGCCCGATATTGTCCGCCAGTACTCCCATGGGATAGGAAGCCAGCGCGTAAATCAGGTTATAGAAGATATACAGCCCGATGACCATCCGGTCGTCGATGCCGGATTCCTTCATTTTGATCAACAGGAAGACGTCGGAGCTGTTCGCCAGGGTGAAGACAAGCAGACCTCCCGTGAGTTTCCGGTATACGGGGGAGCCGCTCCTCCAGTACTTCAGGAACTCGAAGAAGGAAATCCGGTCGACGCTGCCCGGCTTCCCGCCCGTATCGTCCTTCAGAAAAATGGTAAAAGCGATGGCGATGAGACCGGGGATGAAAGCGGCCAGGAAGAGCGCCCGGTACCGCTGCGGCCATATCCAGAGAAAAGCGAGAGCCAGGGCCGGACCGAAAACGGCTCCCAGGGTGTCCATGCCGCGGTGAAAGCCAAAAACGCGTCCCTTGGTTTCGGGGGATGCCTCCGCCGACAAAATGGCATCCCGGGCACCCGTGCGGATTCCTTTGCCCAGCCTGTCCAGGGTTCGCGCCAGGAATATCCAGAGGGGAAATACAAAGGCCGCCATCATGGGTTTTGAGATGGCGCTCATCAGGTATCCGATCCTTACAAAGGGAACCCGTCTGCCCGTTGCATCGGAGAGTCTGCCGAAATAGCCCTTGCTTAGTCCTGCCGTCGCCTCGGCCAGCCCTTCGAGGACACCGATCAGCAAAACGGAAAAGCCGATGCTCTTCAGAAAAATCGGCATCACCGGGTACAACATCTCGCTGGCAATATCCGTGAACAGACTGACAAAGGAAAGCACAACGACAGTTCGCGTGAGACAAACCGGAAATCTCATACCGTCATGTGCACCCGTAGGTCCTTACCCGGAGAAGGGTTTGACATGCGCTCCCTGAACAGCATACCTCCCGCGCCGATTTGTGTGAAATGGATCCGTTCCGGTTTCCGGCCAATCCAGGGACCGCGACAAAGACGCAGTGGCGGGATGCCGATTTGCGGAACCAAGGTTATTCCGCTCCCCTTGCCGGCGGTTTCTTCGCAGCCGCAAGGTTCATTAGCACAGCGGCGGCGGCCGTGCCGAGCGAAAGACCCAGCCAGGCGAAGAAGTAATTCCTCCGGCAGTCATACACCAGTCCCGCCAGCGCCGGTCCGATCAACCCGCCGATTGCGGCCGCCCCGAGGATCAGGCCGAAAAGCCGCCCGAAACAGTCCCGGCCGAAACTCTCGCGCAGTAGGGCCGCGCGAAGAACCATCGATCCGCCGTACCCGACCGAGAATAGCCCCAGAAAAAAAAACAGCGCCCAGCGCCTGTCCGCAAAACAGAGAGCGGCCAGACCGAGGCTGGTCAGCCCGTAGGCGGCAGCCAGAACCCGCCGCTTGTCGGCCATGTCCGCCAGCCATCCCAGGCCAAACCGGCCGGCAATGCTCAGCACCGAAATGGAACCCGCGATCAGACCGGCGGAACTGCGCGAAAACTGCAGCGAGCTCAGGTACGGCATGATGTGCGTGAATACCGCGGCGGCGGCCGTCATGCGGATCATTTCCGCGACGGCAAGGCCGGCAAAAACCGGATGCCTTACCGTGTGAAGGACGGAAATCGGCGCATTTTCGGCCGGGGGTGAAGGCACCCGGCCTCCCGAAGAGGACTGCTCCGGGGTGCGGCCGTCCGGATGCAGGCCGCAGGACTCCGGCGTATTGCGGACCAGCAGAGACAGGGGGATCCCGAGAATCCACATGCCCGCTCCCAGCACCACCAGGGCGGTCCGCCATCCATGGGCATCGATGAGCCAGACGATCGCGGGAAGGAGAAGGCCGCTTGCCCCGAAACCCGAAGTCATGACCCCGGTCGCCTTGCCGATGTCCCTGGAAAACCAGCTGGCCATGCACTTCACGAGGACGACGCTCGAGCAACCGCCCCCGCCGAAGCCGACCAGTATGTAGCCGAGGTAAAACATCCAGAGAGACTGAGTGCAGCTCAGGAGGATCAATCCGATGCCGACGATGGCCATCCCCCAGAGGATCATCAACCGGGAACCGAAGCGATCCACCAGGAGCCCGACGGCGGGGGCGAGAATGCTCATCTCGATTCCCCGGAAACTCGAAGCGATGGAAATCTGCGTATAGCTCCAGCCGAATTCCCTGACCAGCGGTTCGAAGAAGGCGGTGAACCCGTAGAAAACGGATCCGACATAGAAGCTGATGCAGAAGCCGGCCAGGACGATCCACCAGCCGTAGAAGATATTGCCGGACCGCACCCGTTTCTGCCCCATGCTGCGTGCCATTATTGCCAAAATGCTTCCGCCGGTGGAAAACCGGAAATGCCCTGCCGCCTCTCCGGCATTATGAGATACGGCGCTCCGAGCGGCTCAGCCTGAACAGGGCGCACTACCTTCCGTTTACGGCCCTTTCGGCGGAACCCAGGGCCCCTTCCAGATAGCCGCCGTGCTCATCCGCGGTCTCGGTGCCTGCAAAGCGAACGGCGCCGTCCCAGATGGAGCACTGCCCTTCCGGCGGGCCGTAACGCGGGTGTTCCAGCATGGGCGGTTGGTCGAAATCCGTCGCCGTAAATCGTTCGCGCGCCCAGTCCTGGTAGAAAATCTCCCTTGGATGCGCCGCAGCCTGCCCATAGATCGCTGCAAGCTGCGATAGGATGGCTTCCCGCAGCCGCTCCTCCTTCCGGCGCTGCCTCGCCGGGACACCGACGAAGCCCGTCAGTCCATACGGTCCACGGTTGCAGTTGCACCCGTCATGCATCTCCGCCAGCGGCCCGCACTCGCTGAAAGCCAGACCGGACAGGCCGGAATGCCGCCAGAAGGGCTCATCGTAAAACGCGTAAAATTTTGCCTGACCGGCCATCCAGGTTCCGGTTCCGAGCATCGCCTGCGTCAGCCGTGGGGAGAGATCCGGCACGAAGAGTATCGAAGCGGCTGCCAGGCGCGGCGGCAGGGCGAGAATCACCCGTCGGGCCTCGAACCGCGCCCACGGCTCCTTCTCGAGTTCGCCAACGCTGATTCTCACTCCGGCACGGATTCTTTCGATCCGGCAGACGGGATGCCGCAATCGCAGGGCGCACTCGGGTATGCCGGCACGGAGTTCCCGGACCAGTGCCGCCATGCCTCCCGAGAGTCTCCAGGAAAGCGGCTGCATTTCGCAGCCGGGTGCGGTCCGTACGGTGCCGCTGAAAAGCTGATAGCATCCCATGCCCTCCTCGTATTGACGATACCCGTGCAGATTCAGCTTCCGGACGAGGTCCGCCGTCCTGGGATGTATGGAAGGCCAGTACCACGACGGCCCCAGATCGGGAAAGAAGCCCTCGTACTCGGGGCTTAGGATCCTGCCGCCGACGCGGTCCCTGGCCTCGAGAACCGCAAAGGACCTGCTTTTCTGCCGCAGGAGGTGGGCGGCGTAAAGGCCGCTGAGGCCCGCTCCGATAATGACTGTTTCGACCGTCTCGTTGGACATGGGATTCATGAAGCTCTGTCGTGGATCCTCTTGAAGCATGAAACTCGGCGTCATCCGGCACGCTTGTCCGCTTGCACCGGAAGGCGCCAGTTCACTCGGCAGCTTGTGGCAACAGGGGACGAAATGCGAGGCGATTGCGGTCCTCTTCAGGGTGCGGCAAAATCAGCGGCGAGTTTCCGGGTCGCCTCGATCAGGCGCGCAAGCGATTGGCGTCCGAGATCGATCAGGTTTCCGCCTCTCATGAAGAGCAGGCTGTTGGTGGCGACGATCACCTGGTATCGCTCCGCCATCTTCATCAGGCCCCGATAGATGTATTCGCTGCTCTCCAGGTCCTGCCCGGTTTCGGGGCTGTCGATCAGCACCACGGTCTCACCGGCGTGCGATTGGCTCAGCAGGGTATCCACCACTCCCTGGCCGTGCGAAAGGAACATGGCGCGTATTCCCTGAACCATCTGCTCCCGCGAAGCAAAGGCTCCGCCCATGTTGGGATTCAGGGTTTCGGTCGAGATGTATTTGACGACATCCGTGCCGGCCCGGTGGACCGTGCAGAGCGGGCAGAGGGCCAACGCTCTCAGCAGAGTGGACTTCCCCGAACCATTGGGCCCGATCAGTGCGTTGTAGCCCGGCTCGAATTCAACATACGGCTCCCTCAGATCCAGTTTGCCGATCTTCGCCGCATGGTTGATGCAGAGGCTGATTCCCTTGATCATCTGCGCCGATTCCGCCCTTCCCCCATTCTGTTAAAAAGAAGCCCGACAAACCCCGCGTCGGGGAAAATCCCGGATTGCGTTCCCGTCCGCATGTCCGGCCGTTCCTGTGGATCCCGGAACAGCGTGCTTGCCGATGCCGCAAGCTCCAATCCGGCCTGTTCGGCCAGCGTCAGGACATCCCGGACCGCATAAAAGCGTGCTTGAGAATAGACCGGATGCCCTTCCGCCTTTTTGCGTGCATACCACCGGCCCCACGGGCCTTCCGCCGGAATCAATCCGAGGAGCAGAGCCCCGCGCGGGCGCAGGACCCTGGCGAATTCCTTAAACGACGGTTCCGGATCCTTCAGGAAACAGAGCGTGAGCGCGAGGAGCAGGCCGTCCATGGAAGACGCCGGAAAAGGCAGAGCCTCCGCCGTGCCCGTACAGACGCTCAACCCTCGAGTGCCCGCGATTCTGAGCATCGGCAGCGAAGGATCCAATCCCCAGGCGATGCCCAGGCCGGAAGCGAACCGGCCCGTGCCGACACCCACCTCCAGCCAGCGTCCGTGAAAGTTCGCGCAAATCGAGCGGAGGCACTCCAATTCGGATTGCAGAATCATCCGACCGTCCGGTTCGTCGTACCAGCGGTCGTAGTCACCCGAAATCCGGTCAAACACCCGATCCACGCCGATCCCCGTTTCGCTTTCCGGATGCACCCCCGCGAGGCTCAGCCGGCCGCCCGGGCGCGAAGAGTCTCGCGGCTCCGAGGCTTATCACGCAACGAACCGATGAACGCCGCCCTCAACGGCTCGCGCCCCGACGCCCGTCCGGCGGATATATCCCGGAGCCTTGGGCATTTCATGCTTCGGGGCGCCATTGAACCAGGACCCAATCTACCATACGGGCGTCGGGGCAGCAATTTGCCCGGTAATGCGAAGCGACCATCGCCTGCACCCTGCGATTTCGCGACGTGGAACCCGGCCCATACAGGCTGGTGGTCGAGGCGGCCGGGCTGCACCCCTCGGAAGCGGCAATCGCGGAGACGGAACTGAAATTCGTCGCGAAATAGGACCACCCCGATTCCGGACACCCGCGCATCCCCGCATGGCGACAGCCGCTATGCGCGGGCGGATGGGTTATCCATCCGCCCGTATCTCAAAGCCTTATTCCTGACCGAGTCCCCAGCTCCGGAACATGTCCTTGTAGAACTGCGGCTGCTCGAAATCGGGCTTCATGGACATGTACTGGTCCCGGTGGGAGTACAGCCGGCCGCCGGGTTTCAGGCTCGCCATGAGGGGTGCCATCTTATCCTTCGGCACGGAGAAAATGAGCTCCTCCTCGAGCGTCAGGGCCCGCTGGTACTCTCCCGGGTCGGGAAGGACCACGCAGAATTTTCCTGTCTGCATCGGGTCCACGACCGCGTGCGCGCAGGACGGAAGGAAAAGATGCGTATCGATCTCGGCCGTGCCCGCCATCATCATCGGCAGGATCAGCCCCCGCAGCTGCGCGGGATTGAGGTAGATCATCACGACGTCCGGGGCGAAGGAGGCGCTCTTCAGGGGCGCCGTGAGCGCGCCGATATATTTGCCGGTCTCGAAGCTACGGTAGGATTCCATCCAGCTCCCCATGGACTTCCCCTTCGGCACCATCCCGTAGGCCGTGAGCGCCGTCGGGCACCAGTGGTCTTCCTTGAGCATGGCCACCGTCTTTCCCTCCCGCCGCGACATGCCGAAGGCCTGGCACTGGGCGAGGTGGTATTTCCCGTCGCGGCTCGGACGGAACGCCCCCTTGGGGATGTCGGCTTCCTTTTCGAGCATCTTGACCGCAATGGGCGATGTCCGGAGCAGGAGCGCCGCTTCCAGTTCTTCCCCGAATTTGTTGAAATCGCTCAGCACCGGCGCGGGACCCGCCGCCGCCGGCGCCTTCCTCTTCGGCGCCTGGGCCGCCGCAACCGCGGCTCCCGATGCGCTCAGGGCCACGGCCCCCAGTCCCAGTTCGATGGCTTCCCGTCTGGTAAATTTGCCTTTCACTCGAACACCTCCTCTGCCTCAGAAAGAATTTTAAAAATCGGTCACTCACCAGTAGGTGGGAGAACCGAACAGATAGACATCATAGCCCGCGATGTCCGACTCGCCCGATACCGTTTCCGCATCCTTGACGGTCGCATCGATTCCGGTCTCGCGAAGCCCTTCGGCCACGGATTCGGCCATGGATCGCGTGTTCCCGGTCTTGGTCGTGTACAGGACCAGCGTCCTTGTCATAAAGGTTCCATCCTCCCTGGAGTCAACGAGTCCCCGGATACTGTTTCCCTTGCCGATTATAGCAATCGCCGTCCGGAGTCCCTATAGTTCCGATGCCGCGGCCGTTCATGCCGATCCACATCGATGTCCGGTCCGACGCCACCGCGCGCGGATTTTCTACCCAGGACACAAGTCAGACCGGCTTGCCTCGAAGGGTCGTTCCCCGCCGGAGAATCAAAAAACGATCACCTTGTCGGCGGCCTGCGTCCATTCGGTCAGCTCATCCATCGAGCTCCGATGAGCACCATCGATCAGGGCCTCCGGCTTGATTCCGCGGGCGTCCATGCAGGAGCCGCACACGCCCACGGGATGTCCTTTCGATGCGACGAATTTGAGCATTCGCTCGAGGTTGTAATATCCGTTCGGCGTCGTCTGCCCGGTCACCGCGCAGGCGGCCGCATCCCCCATCAGGAATACCGACATGCTCGTCGCATCGTTCCTGGCGAGGGAGTTGGCCAGCCGAAGGCCGTTGTAACTGCGTTCCGTTCCATACGGAGGATCGTTCAAGAGAATCAGGTATTTCATCGTTTTCTCCAAATTAAGCGGGTAACGGATGCCGGCTAAAAAGTCCCCTCGCAGATCCGTTGGCGCGACAGAGGGAGCAACGCGGCAATCGGCACGGATATCTCTCCCGGGCGGAGGCCGGCCGCGGCGGGGATCGCCGGATGCGCGTCGCTATTCTTCGCCGCTTACATCAACGCCGAATCCCCGCGCCTGCAAGTCGGCGACACCGTCTTCCAACCGGAATGCCGCGAATCCGCGAGATCTGAGAATCTCGACCGCTTCCATGGCAAGCACGCAGTAGGGTCCGCGGCAATAGGCCACAACCTCCCGATCGCGCGGCAATTCGGAGAGACGCCGTTCCAGGTCCTTGAGCGGAACCGAGATGGCACCCGGCACGTGTCCGGCCTGATACTCCTCACGAGGCCGGACATCCAGAACGGTCACCGCCCCATCCCTGACCTTTATCAGGAGTTGTTCCCGATCCACCGGCTCCAGCCCCCTCCGCGTCTCCAGAAACCGCCGGGTTATATCTCCGATCTCCACCAGGCGGCTTTCCGCCAACAAACGGAGCGTTCTGAAAAATTCGCACACCCGCTCGTCGGCCAGGCGATAGGTGACGAAAATCCCGGATTTTTCGGCTTCCACCAGCCGCGCCTCACGCAGGGCCTTCAAGTGCTGCGACGCATTGGTAAGCCCCAGTCCGGCCTCTCTTGCCAGGGATTCCACCGTGCGCGGTCCCTGACATAGCAGATCGAGCAGTTCCAGCCTCCCCGGGTTGGCAATCGCCTTGCCTATCCGGGCAAACTGTTCATAAATCGAAGTTTTAAACCGGCGGTCTCTTTCTGTCATAAGTATTCCAGTATTTTATAAATTATTGAATTATTGGATAGGAGTCAAGCAATTCCTGAGTAACTGCCTTAATCACAGGGCAGAATGCTGCGCCGATGTGTCTGTATTTTGATTCCAGATCCCAGACAAGCCCGCGGTTCACGGATTTGGACAAGAGTGAGTTTCGTCACAACAAAGGCATATCGCAGACTGCCTGGGAATACGTTATTGGAAGTCTGGAACCGGTTTTCAAATCGTCTGCACCGCCGCGCGACGAATCATCTTGAATAATGTGGTTTAAAGAAATTATGAAACACTTTTTCATAAATAGGTTGACATCCCCTGTGTCGCGGATAAAATTAGAATCTTCAATAAATGTTAGGGACTTCAAATATATTTGGCGCTTATCATGGAGGCGCAATGACGGAACCAGATCTGAGCCCTGCAATGGAAGATTATCTCGAGGCCATCTATTGCATCGGCCAGGGGAAGAAAACCGTGCGCGTCAAGAATATCGCCAGCAGGGTCGGCGTGAAGATGCCCACCGTCACCAGCATGCTGAAATCGCTCAAACAGAAGGGATTCGTCGAATACGAAAAGTATGAATACCTGGAGCTGACGCCCAAAGGGAAAAAGGTCGGCAGGGAAATCAATCGCAGGCATCAGGCGCTCCGGACCTTTCTCGTCCAAATCCTCGGGATTGATCCCGTCGTGGCCAATGAGGAAGCCTGCAGAATCGAGCACGGGATCGGCGCCGGGACCCTGGACCGGCTGACACGCTTCATCGATTTTATCGAGCTTCGCTCGCAGGCCAGTCCCGATTTCCTCCGGTCATTTTCCGAATTCCGCTCCGCGGGGGCACCGTCTCAAACGGGAAACGAATATCCGGCAGGCGGTTTCGAACGGAGGGACCGGAAACCAGGGCGGCCGTCGCCAGGAAAGAATGAATCCCGTGACGCCCAGTAACGCAGATACGGGTTAAAAGCCATCCACGCCGGCCGGAGCCTGAAAGCAAGGCTGTACGGCATGGGCCTGGTTTCGCGCGCCAGGTTTTCTGCAGCGCGACACGACGCCTCGTGATACGCGTGCGCGGCAGCAGTGTCGCCCTGGGACAGCGAATGGCCGGGAAGATGGTCGTCGAGAGGCAAATGCCGAAAAAATGATTCCAGCCAAATGAATGGAAAGCGGCCGTGGGCTCCAGCGACGGCGCGACATAGGACCCGCCCCGCGGGTTCCGGGCCGTGTTTTTCGTTCAGACAGGGGGATCCGGTGGACAGGAAGCAGGATTCCCGAAGGGAGACGGGTCGAGCATGAGCAGGCGGATGGGGAGGATGCTGGCGCCTCTGTTTTTGGGATCGCTCCTGCCTCTGTTCGCATTCGGCGAAGAGGCGAATTCGGTCAAGCCGGCTCCAGCGGAATCCCGGATCGGTCCATGGAAGGGACTGCTTGGGAGGACCGATGTAGAAGGCTTGATCGAATTCGGCGGAGCGTACAGGTCCGCCGGTCTCGAC
>CAZTHE010000111.1:0-13393 GCA_964613495.1 uncultured Acidobacteriota bacterium
CAGGGATCGTTTTGGAACTGTTTCCAGCCCGTGCTTTAATCTCGCTTATTTAAGGTCTAGAACAGCAGCCGCGTGCGGATGTTGCTGTCCAGATTCTCGATCTGCTTTCCTATGTCCCGCGAAACGCTCCGCTCCACGTCCATGATCAGGTACCCCAGCCCGTGGCGCGTGTTGTACGACTGGGCCTTGATGTTGACGCGCATGCCGGCGATCAGGCCGTTGATGCGGCTAAGCACGCCGGGGACGTCGGTGTGGATGTTCAGGATGCGGTAGCTGTCCTCCACGGGGGGCAGATGGACCTCGGGGAGGTTGGCGCACCCCTCGGAGTTGCCGCTTTCCACGTACGCGATCAGCGCTTCGGAGACTTCCAGCCCGATATTCCTCTGGGCCTCCTCCGTGCTTCCCCCGATGTGCGGCGTCAGGATCACGTTCTCCAGGCCGCGCAGCTCGGAATCGAACGGGTCCTTGCCGGAATTCGGCTCCCGCGGGAACACGTCCACGGCCGCCCCTGCGAGGTGGCCGCTCCGCAACGCCTCCTGCAGCGCCGGGATGTTTACGACCGATCCCCGGCTCAGGTTCAGCAGGTAGCTGCCCGCGGGCATGCAAGCCAGCTGCTCGCGGCCGATCATGCCGCGCGTGAGAGGCGTGTCGGGAACGTGCAGGGTGACGAAATCCGAAACCCGGAGCAGCTCTTCCAGGTCGCTTACCTGCCGCGCATTGCCGAGGGGAAGCTTCTTGACGATATCGTGGAAGACCACCTTCATTCCCAGCGATTCCGCCAGCAGTCCGACCTGCGGCCCGATGTGCCCGTATCCGATGATCCCGATGGTCTTGCGCCGCACCTCGACGCAGCCCTTGGCCGATTTCTCCCATTTCCCCCCGTGCAGCTCCATCGATCGCTGAACCGCCCGGCGCGCCAGCATGACGACTTCCGCAATCGTCAGCTCCGCCACGCTGCGGGTGTTGCTGAACGGCGCGTTGAACACCGCGACGCCGCGCCGGCTGGCAGCCTCCAGATCCACCTGGTCCGTCCCGATGCAGAAGCACCCGACCGCCATCAACTGCGGCGCCGATTTCAGGACGCGTTCCCCGACGCGCGTCTTGGACCGGATGCCAAGGACGTGAACGCCGGGCAAAATTTTGATCAGCTGCTCTTCGGTGAGCGCGCCGGAGTGCTTTTCGACGCGCCCCAGCCCGTGCGCCCGGAATCCTTCTTCCGCCGTCGGATGAATGTTTTCGAGCAGCAGGACGTTGACCGGCGGCCTCGCGTCCCGCGGCGGCTCCGGTTTTCTACGAGGGGCCTTCGCCCGGGGCTTTTGCGTTTTGGATTTCATCTCCGGATACCTGAGAAATGTTTACCTGAGTTCGATTTGCATACAACAATTCATCGCCGGGGTGACTTCATCGAAAATCGCCATCATCGATTCGACCAGGTCCACCCCCGAGGAAGCCCGGACTTCCTTTTCCGACATCGGGTAATACACCTGGAAACCGGCCCATTCGGCCGGCGGCGCGCCTTCCAGCACCTTCCGGAGCCGCTCCATGCCCGGGAACCGGTCCCTGTCCACCAGCAGCCGGTTCTCCCAGTTCCCCGCATCGATGCAAAATCCTTCCCGCTGCACGAGGCGCTTCAGTTCCCGCTCCATGCGGCCGGACCGCGTGAGGCTGCCGAGCAGCCGGTGCCAGTCCCAGTCGGATTTCAGCCCGATGCCCGGCGAATCGGCCGGCGGCCGGACCATCCCGCGCTCCACGGAGAAGCCGCATTTGAACAGCTGCGCCTCGCCGTCCACCGTCAGGAAAAACTTTGAGCATCCGAAACTGACTTTTGAGGAAATCGGCTTGGCGTCGCGGTTGGACCGCGGCACGAAACCGATCCACTGCCAGTAGACGCCGCGTCCGAAGCGCTCGGTCACGAACGGCTCCCGGTACCGGGCTTCCAGGGCGAGTTTGAGAATGCGCGTGATGCGCTGGTTGTCCTCCAGGTTCCCCACGTGGATCCCTTTTTCAAAGTCCAGGTACTGCGGCTGAAAGCCTATGGCGGTTCGCGGGAAAGGCCGGGCATTCATCGGTTTCGGACACATGGCGCGACTAGGATAGCACGGTTCCGCCGCGGCAGGAACAGCGGCGCTCGGGATTTCGGGGCGAATGCGGCGGCCCGCCGCATCGGGCGGAGACGGGGCAATGGCGGCCGGCTCATTCCGCCATTAGCTCGTTCGGGGGCGCGGTGGCCCGGCCCGCCGTCACCGCGTAGACGAATCCGTCGCGGTGCCGCCACCAGCCCGAAAACGCGCGCGGCGGCTCCGTGCAGCGGCCGTGCCAGGGCTTCCAGGAATCCCCGGGCCCGCCGAAATCGGGGCGGATGACCACGCTCCGCGTGTCCAGCCGCAATCCCTCGCGCAGGGCTTTCAGAACCGATTCCTTGGCGCACCAGATCAGGTAGGCGACCAGGCTCCGGTCCGCCGGGCGGCTTTCCAGCAGGGCGATTTCCTCCGGGGCGAAGTAGTCCTGAAAGAACTGGACCTCGTGGGGCTCGACCTTCTCCAGGTCGCAGCCGATGGAAAGCTCCGGCGATCCGACGGCGCAGAAGCTCCGCCGGTTGCTGTGGCTGATGGAGAGCGCGACGCCCGCGGGGACGCCGCCGAGAAACGCTTCCGGCGCGCCGTCGTCCGCCGCGCGAATCTCGAGAGAGGCGGGGTCTCGCGGTCCTCCCGGCCAGACCATGCGGATGGCCTGCTTGGCCGTCCAGCGCCCGAGGCGCCAGTCGTTGCGCCTCTTCGAAAAACGGAATCCGGCCAGGACGTCCTTTTCGGCGATGCTCAGCCAGTCGTCGCTTTCGGGGACATCCTCCAGGCAGCGTGTCAGACAGTATGTGGCTTGGATCATGGAAGGATGGAAGGTTCGAAATCCGGCACCCGGGATCGGGGGCTGAAATTCGGCCCCGAATCCCGAGTCCCGGGTTGATTGCCCGCCTATTGCCTCGGCTCCGCCCGGAGTCCCCTCTGAATCGGCTCGAGCAGGTCCGCCTGAACCGGATCGGGGAGTTCCATGGTCTGGTAGCCGCGCAGGATCATGGTTACATTTCCCCTGCCGTCGACCATTTTCACATCGTAGCTTCCGTCCGGGTGCGGAGTCACCACGGCGAACTGGTCGGCATCCTGAGCCGCATCGGGCTGGGCCGCGATCTGCAGCTCCCGGAACGCGTAGGGCAGCCCCAGGCGCGATTGAAGCGCCAGCCCCGCCAGGCTCGCGGACTGGAAGCACATCTCGACCGACCGTGGGGATGCGGCGAGCGGCAGATCGGCCGGCTCGTGGTTCGGCGGCAGGTTTTTCGCGTACAGACCGATCACCCGGTCGCCGCTGCGCCAGGCGCCTTCGATCACCCGGTATGCAGGCCCGTGGAAGAACACCCGGTAGATCTGCGACGCCTCGGCCCTCGGACCCGCTTCCGGAACCGGGACGTTGTTTTCCTTCCCGGCCGCGTACGGGCTCATCACGAGCCGGACGCACCCGGTGAAATGCGTGGTCACCTCGGGTTCCGACTGGCCGTGGAGGGTGCGGGACCCGGTAAGGCGGCACTCCGCGAGGATGTCCTCCTTGTCCATGCGGTACTGCACCCGCACGGTCACCGTCCGCGGCTGGCCTCGGTAGAACTTGAAAGGATTCAGGAAGCGAACGTCCTCCACCGCCCCGATGAAACGGTCCGGGAAGATCAGCTTCGCCGCCTGGGCCATGGCCTCGATCCCCATCACGCCGGGCAGCACGGGGGTCTGGCTGATCTGGTGATCGAAAAGGAACGGCTGTTTCGCGGGGTCCAGGACGGTTTCGACCGTCAATCCTTCGAACAGGCCCATCCCGACAACATCGCCCGTCATCACCCCGCCGGCTAGCCGCGCGGCCGCGAGCGGACCGCCGCCGCCGGTATCGAGCCCGCCCTGCGGGTCGAAGTCCTGCATCATGATTCCCAGCTTCTGGCCGATGACCAGTTCGCCGCAATAGCCGGTCGTGAGCTCCCGGCGCACGACCGGGATCCCGGCCTCCGGGGGAAGCATATCGATGCCGGCCTGCTTCATGATGGTCGGGATCGATCCCCGGGCGGCCATGCCGATGCCGCTCCAGGCGGTCCAGTCGATGGCGATGCCCCGGGTCCCGCCGCGGCTGGTCCGGAAACCGGAGATGCACTTGCAGAGCAGGTCGTTCGCGGCGCTGTAGTCTGTCTGGCCCAGATTGCCGAAACGGCCGGCGACGGAACTGAAGACCACGGCCGCCCCCAGCGGCATACTGCCGATGCTGGAAATGAGGTTGAACCAGCCGTCGCTCTTCACGTCGAAGACCAGGTCGAACTCCGCCGGCTTCTTGTCCGGGATGGGATGGCTGATTTCCAGCCCGGCGGCATGCAGCAGCACATCGATGCGCCCGTGCCGGTCGGCGATTTCGCGGACGATGCCCGCGACCGCGGCGTTATCCTTCAGGTCGACACTGCGGTAATAGGCGGTTCCGCCGGCGCCACGCACCGCCTGGATGGCGGCCAGCGCCGCCTGGGCGCGCTCGAGCGCCGCGATTTCCCTGTCCACCAGGGCCGGCGTGGCGCGCTCCCCGCGGAGCTTCAGCCGCTCGAAAATGTCCCGCTTCAGCCCTTCCCTGTCCGTGTCGAGGCGCGCGATGTCGCCGTTCTGCGGATCGGGCTCCGGAGTCAGGTCCAGGAGGTAGAAGGCGCCGCCCGAGGCCGCCGCGAGGTCCGCCGTGATCGCGGAAACGATGCTGCCGGCCGCGCCGGTCACGGCAAACACCGTGTCCTTGCCGAGCCGCAGAGCGGGATCGGGCTCCCCGGCGGGCGCCTCTTTCAGGCCCACGGTCCAGCGCTGCCCGTCCCTGTAGCCGATTTCCACGGCGCCCGGATCCCCGAGCGTCTCCTCCAGCAGCAGGTCGGCCAGGGCGCTGGTCTTGCGGCTCTGCCCGAAGTCCACCGCCTTGACGGCCGACTCCGGTTTCTCGCGTTTGTAGGCCTTGGTGAAGCCGGTGACGGCGCCGCCCAGCGGATCGGCGGCGCCTGCGGCGTCGTATCCGTGCAGACCGCCCATGCGGGTCGCCGAGACCAGGAAGGTGCCCGGCGCGCCCAGTTGCCCGTTCAGCGCCTGCGCGGCCGCGAAGAGCAGCTTCGCCCGCACCCGGGTGGCCTCGCGCCATTCGGCGTGGCTCATGCCCGAAGGATCGGGGCATCCGTCCAGGGCCGGCAGCCAGTAGATGCCCTGGATCGGGCCTTCCGCTTTCCATCCCTCGAGGCAATCCGAAAGAGACTTCGCATCGGGCGCCCCGTCGATCACGAGCGGCTGCGCCCCGAGCTTCTCCAGCCTTCCGATCAGGGCCCTGCCCACGCCGCCCTGATCGGGCATGACGACGACACGGCTTCCGGCCTTCAGGCTGACGCCGGTGGGCTTGCACATGGCCAGCGCCGGGCGCAGCTGCGGCACCGGGATCCGCCGCGGGACCGCGTTGGCCGCATCCATACTGCCGGTGATGGTCGTCCCGGAAACCGCCCCGGCGGGCGGAGCCGCAGGCTGCGTTCCGGACTGCGCGGCCGCAACCCCGGAGCCGCCCTTGAGGCCCGGTTTCCGGTCATAGACGAACTGAATGGTGTGGGCCAGCGTCGGGAAATCGCGCAGCTTGAGGTTGTCCTCGCGCGGAATGTCGTACGCGGCGCGGATCGCCGCGAACATCTCCGCCTGCTTCACCGTGTCGATGCCGAGGTCTGCCTCGAGGTCCAGATCGAGGTCGAGCATATCGGTCGGATAGCCCGTTTTCTCGGCGATGATCTTCATGACGTTTTCCTGCACGGCGTCCACGGGACGGGATGCGGGAGCGGAGGGAACCGCAGCGGCCGGAGTCGGGGCCGGCGGGGCTTCGGCTCGCGCCGGAGCCGCGGGCACCGGGGCGGCGGCGGCAGGCGCATGCGGCGCGGGAGCAGCGACAGGGGCGCCGTTTGACGCGGAGCCATTTTCGGTTTTCGGCGTCGGTCCCTGGTCTTTGGCGCGGAGCGTGCGCTGGACGACCTCCAGCTCGGGATTCTGATAGCCGGTGATCTTCTTCAGCCAGCCGTTCCATGCCGCCGCATCCTCGATGCGGGTGCGATAGCCGAGCGCCGCCGGCGGCTGGCGACGGCCGTCCGCTGAAGGGACCCATCGCAGCAGGGTCATCGAAATCTGCGATCCGAATCCCGCGGCCAGCCGCAGCGCGTAGCGCACCGGGTGCGAGCCGCCCTTCGAGAGGTTGAGGTACCCCAATTCCGGATCCACTTCCTTGAAATTGGGCACGGGCGGGACGATGCCGGTTTCCAGGATTTTGGCCGACATGACGTCTTCGATGCCGACCGCCATCGGGTGCCCGGTGGATCCCTTGGTATTGGCGATGAGGATCTGATCGGTCGCCTCCTTGAAGACGTGGCGCAGGGCAAACACTTCCGCAGACGCGCTTCCCCCGCGGGCCGGCGTATAGGTTTCGTGCGAGACGAAAACCGTTTCGGGGGCGATTGCGTAGCGGTTCAGGCCCCATTCGGCTTCCACGTTCGAGATCAGCTTTTCCATCACGTGGCGGATGTGCCCCACGTCCAGACGGGATCCGTGAAACGCGCTGTTCGCGACCACGGTGCCCAGGACCTCGCAGATGGGACGGACGCCTCGTTCCCGCGCGGCCTCCGTGCTTTCGATCACGACGGCCGAAGCGCCCATGCCGACGATGAGGCCGTGGCGCCGGCGATCGAACGGGGTGGCTTCTTCCTCCACGATCTCGCCGGTCGCGGCGGAGCCGGAGGCGAGGAACCCGGAGCCGAACCAGCCCATCAGGTTGTCCGAGGTGATGTCATCGGCCGAAATGATGACCACGCGGCGGCAGCGTCCCGTGCGGATCCAGTCGCTCGCGAGGGCCAGGGCCTGCGTGCCGCTGGAACAGGCGCCGTTGGTCGCCGTGTTCGGACCGCGCGCGCCGATGTATTCGGCGAACTGCGAGTGGCCCATGGAGAGCACGCGGAAGAGGAACCTGCGGTCGAAATGGTACGTGTTCGCTTCGATTTCCCGGCGCAGCGCGCTCCTGCGCTGCTCGATCTCCTTCGCGAGTCCGTTGCCGCCGCCCGAACGCAGGGCGGTCTCGTACAGCCCGTCCAGCTCCGCGAGGCGCTGGCGGCGCACGTGGTCTTCGTAGTATCCGGAGATGATCTGGGCATACGCGTCGTAGCCCGGGAAGGCCGACGTAAACAGGATGCCGGTGTCGTCCCGGATCTCATCGGGGAGCTGCCACCGGTCGGGGAGGTACGTCCCCTTGGTGGTGGTCTTGTACCGCATGACCAGGGGGATTCCCGCGTCGCGCAGGGCGTCGATGCCGGCGCCGATGGCCAGTTCGGTGACACGGTCCAGCGCGAGCCGTCGATCTTCCGGGAAACCGAAATCGCGCACGAGGTCGAATCCCTCTGCGCGCGCGGCGAGCTTGATCACGTCATCCGTGCTCTCGATGGTTTCGAACCGGCCCTCGCCGCTTTCGGTCTTCACCAGACGGACGATGTTCTTTTCCACCATCTGCCGGCGGTATTTCATGGGGATGGGCTTGATGAAGACGTCGCCGCGCAGCATGCGGTCCACGTTGGAGTCGCTGAAGACGCCGTCGACCCCGGGCAGTCCCAGGGCCGCGCCCGTGATGCAGATGTCCACGGGAGCCTGAGCCCGCTGCCCGCCGGAATAGATCTGGAATCCCTTGTCCATGAATTCCACGAACAGTTTTCCGAGTTCATTGTAGCGGCTGTCTCCGGCTGCCGGACGAGCCTGGGCCGGGGCGGCCTTTTCCGCCCGATAGGAGGGCGCAAGCGCCGGGGAGGACACGGCCGCGGAATGCGCGGCCGGCGCGGGCGCGGCGGCGGGCCGCTCCGTGCGGGCTTCGGGCGCCGTTTCCCGTTTCGGCACGCCGAAACCGAGGCCGGCCGCGTACAGGCCGCACAATGCGAGGTTGAGCGAGGCGGCTTCGCCGATCCGCGGATGGTTCGTGAACAGCGAGACCACGCCTTCGCGGTCGCCCAGCACGTCTTCGACGAAACCGTACAGGATCCGCTTCGGCCCCATCTCGACGAATACGCGGGCTCCGGCGTCGTAGAGCGTGTTCAATCCCTTGATGAACTGGACCGGCGAGGAGACCTGCCTGCCCAGCAGTGCGATCATGTCGGGAACGACGCCCGGCCCCATCGGATAGAACTCTCCGGTCACGTTGCTGATAATCGGGATGTCGGGCGGACGCAAACCCATCGTGCCGAGGATTTTGGACAGGGACTCCCCGGCAGGCGCGACGATGCGCGTGTGGAACGCGTGGCTCACCTGCAGCGCCCGGGCCACGTATCCGGCGTCGCGCACGGCCGCCATCGCCTTCTCGACGCCGGAGGTCGTGCCGCCGATGACGGCTTCCTTGGTGCTGTTGATGTTGGCGACGACCACGTAGTCGTCCACCGTGCCCAGTATTTCCTGGATCTTGTCGATGGGGCCGAACACGGCGGCCATCATCCCGTTGTCGTCCAGCGCGCAGCGGGTCATCTCGTTGCCGCGCGCGCTCACGGCCTTCAGCGCCATGTCGAACGAGATCGCGCCCGAAGCCACCAGCGCCCCGTACTCCCCGAGGCTGTGCCCCATGACCATGTCCGGCGCGATGCCGTAGGCGCCGATCAGGCGCGCAAGCGCCGTTTCGGTCGCCAGCACGGCAGGCTGGGTGATGGCGGTCTGCTTCAGGCCGTTTTCCGCCTCCGCCAGCGCCGCCTCGTCGGACTCGTCCAGATAGATGCAGTGGGTCAGCTTCCGGCCGAGCAGCGGCTCCATGGTGCGGTCGGCCTCTTCGAACACCTTCGTGACGATCGGCTCCGTCTCGCGCAGCGAGCGGAGCATGTTGACGTACTGCGATCCCTGGCCGGTGAACAGGAAAGCCACTTTGGGGGCCGGTCCCTTCCCGAGATAAATGCCCTTCGGGCGCAGCGCCTTCCAGCGCGCGGGCTGGTTCTCGCCAAAGGCCTTGACGGCCTTTTCCATTTTGTCGGCCAGCTCCGCGGCGTTTCCGTAGTCGATGGCCAGACGCACCGGCGCGCGCAGATCGGCTTCGGCCGGGGGCGCCGGGACCGGCGCTCTGCCGGCCGCCGCTTCCGTCCGCATTTCCCGCAACCGCCGGAGCACCGCCTCTTCCGACCCGGCCCCGATCACCAGGGCGCCGCGCAACGGAGCCTTCAGGGCAGGCGCCGGAGAGGCGACCGGGGCGCCGGCGGCGATCGCGGTCCTGCTCTCACTGGCGATCCGTCCGGGTATGTATTCCTCCATCACCACGTGGAAGTTGGTCCCGCCGAAACCGAAGGCGCTGACCGCCGCGCGGCGGGCCTGTCCGGGCTTGACGTCCCACGGGCGCAGCTCGGTGTTGACGTAGAAAGGCGATTTTGCGATATCGAAGATGGGATTGGGCTTGTGGAAGTTCAGGCTGGGCGGAAGTTCACGCTCCTTAAGCGCCAGGGCCGCTTTGAAAATTCCGGCCGCGCCCGCGGCGCTCTTCAGGTGCCCGATGTTCGATTTGACCGATCCCAGCGCGATGCAGCCGGCCGGGAGGTTGAGGTCCTGGAAGACCTCGCTGAGGACTTCGAGTTCGGCGGCGTCGCCCACGCGGGTGGACGTGCCGTGCCCCTCGATCATGTCGCCGGGAGAAATCGAGAGGCCCGCATTCCGCCACGCGCGGAGGATGCAGAGTCTCTGTCCAACCGGATTGGGCGCGGTGATTCCCCTGCCCTTGCCGTCGCTGGAACCGCCCATGGCGCGAATCACGGCATAGATCCTGTCCCCGTCGCGTTCCGCGTCCAGCAGCCTTTTCAGCAGAAAGGTGGCGGCGCCTTCCCCCATGACGAAGCCGTCGGAGCCTTCGGCGTAGGGGCGGCTTCCGGTCGCCGAGAGCGCGCCGATCTTGCAGAACTTGACGTAGCTGGACGGGCTCATGTTCGCATCGATGCCGCCGGTGAGGACGGCGTCGTACTGCTCCGTGACCAGTCCCTCGATCGCGGCCGTCATCGCCGCCATCGTGGAGGCGCAGGCCGCGTCCGCCACGAAATTGGGGCCCCGGAAGTCATACAGGGCCGCGATCCTTCCGGCGATGATGTTGCCCAGTTCTCCGGGCATCGTGTCTTCCGTGATCGGGGGCGTCTTGCGCCGAACGCCTTCGAGCAGCTGCTCCATGATTTCCCGGCGCACCTGCGGCGGCAGTGCGGAAAAGCCGGCGGCATTGACCAGTTCTTCGGCGATATCCGGGAAGAGAATTCTCAGGGCCGAGTAGAGGTGAACGTCTCCGGACATGGCGTTGCCGTAGATGACGGCCGTACGTTCCGGATTGAGGGGGCGGGACGGGTACCCGAAATCGGTCAGGGCTTCCCGGGCCGTGATCACGGCCCATTTCTGCGTCGGGTCCATGGCCTGGCCGACGCGGGGAGGGATCGGGAGCTTCCACTTCAAGGGATCCCATTCCCAATCGCGGACCCATCCGCCGATCTTGGTGTAGGACTTGTCGGGAGCCTTCGGATCGGGATCGTAATACAGTTTCGGGTCCCAGCGGGAAGGATCGACGTCCGTGATGCTGTATCGCCCTTCGCGGATGTTCTGCCAGAATTTCGGCGCGTTGGGAGCGTCAGGCATCAGGGCCCCAACCCCGACGATGGCAACAGCTCTATCTGCCGCAGATAGTCTCATTATTGCAATGCCTCCGGAATTTCTGTTGATTCGTAAATTTCGTGGTCGCCGTCTACTCCGACGTTCTTTCGTACAGAACGTCCGCGATGGAATCCATGTCCTGGATCAGACCCCTCTGCGCGCGATGTATCTGCGGGATAAGCAGTTTTTTGTCGAGATTCGTGGCGTCGGCGTCGGACAGCAGGCCGCCGATCCAGCGCGCCCCTTCGCCGGCGATCTTCATGGCCGCGTCGCGGGCGTTGATCCTGCTGAGGGCGGCCAGAGGCGCCGCGGCGAACCGCGGATGGGATTTTGCGTTCAGCGCACCCCGGGCGGCGCGGGCGGCGCGCCGGGCGAGGCTGGCGGCCCCCTCGGCGTGCGCGATCAGTTCCCCCAGCCGGAAAAGGATGTGCTGGTGGCGCGTCAGCCGCTGCGACCGCGCCACTTCGAGGAGTTCGGCGAGCCCGTGCAGGCAGTAGCTTGCCGTCTGCGCACCGAGCTTGTCGTTCTGCCCGTGGAGATCCTCCATCTGGCGGGCCAGGTCATGGTAGAACTGGCCATGGGTCTTGAGATGCATCTGCCATCGGTCGCGGCAGATGGTCATTTCCATGATCTCGGAAGTTCCCTCATAAATGCGGGTGATGCGCGCGTCGCGCTTGATTTTTTCCACCATGTACTCGCGCGTGTATCCGTATCCGCCCAGGGCCTGGATCGACGCGTCGGCGGCCAGATTGCCGGCTTCCGTCGCAAGGTATTTCGCGATCGCGCCCTCGGTGTTCAGGTTCGTGTCCTCGCTGTCGAGCCGCTCCGCCGTTTCCTCGATATAAGCGCGGCTTGCCTCGAGCAGGACCGCGTGGGGAACGATGAGCTTATGCGTATAACCCTGTTTCTCCGAGAGGGGAGCGCCGCCCTGGATGCGTCCCACGGAATAGGGGATGGCGCGGTCGAGGGCCGCCCAGCCGGCGCCGAGCCCGAACGCGGCGACCATCAGGCGCGTATAGCCGAATACGAGCTGCGCCTGGATGAGCCCCTGCCCTTCCTTCAGGCCGAGGAGGCGGTCGGCGTCGACGTAGACGCCCTCCAGCGAGACCGTGGCCGTATTGCTCGCCCGGATTCCATGCTTGTCTTCCGGCTTCCCGTGGCTGAGCCCGGCGGCGTCTTTTTCGACGATGAACCAGCTCGGCCCTCCGGGAGCCTTGGCGAGAACGGAATAAAGGTCGGCATAACCGCCGTTGCTGATCCACTGCTTGTTTCCCGTGATCTTGTACCCGATGATCCTGCCGTCCTCCATCACCGGCTCCGCGACCGTGCGCAGGGCCCCGAGATCGCTGCCGGCCTCCGGTTCGGTGGCGCCGTAGGCCATCAGGAGGCCTTCCTGTCCGATGCGCGTCATCCAGTGCTTGCGCTGCTCGAAGGTGCCGCCGTACACGATCGGGTCGCTGCCGAGGAACGTGGCGAAAATTCCCGTGGCGACGCCCAGGTCGACCCGGGCCAGCTCCTCGCAGATCCGGTAGATGTCGAATGCTCCGGCGCCCATTCCCTCGAATTCTTCCGGGATGAACAGCAATTGGATGCCCAGCCCGGGGCCGCACATCTCCTTCACGGTCTCGTACGGGAATTCATCGCTGGCATCCAGCTCGAGAAGCTTCTTTTCGGGCAGATGCATCGCCGTAAAATCCTTCAACGATTCCAGTGTCAGGTCCAGCGTCTCTTTGTCGAATCCTTTGTTCATAGTCCGTTCCGTAGTATTGGTTCGATGATACTCCGCGGCCCCCGCGGCATTTCCCTATGCCCGGAGAAGTACCGCGCCCCAATGCATCCCGGCGCCGAAGGCCACCATCAGCACCAGATCTCCCTCGTGGATGCGGCCCGTGCGTACGCACTCGTCCCACAGCAGGGGAATGGTGGCCGCCGTCGTATTGCCGTATTTGTGAATGTTGTGGATGGTTTTCCCGTCCGGAAGGCCCAGCATCTTCTGCACGCGCTGGTTGATGCGCAGGTTCGCCTGATGCATCAGGACCATGGACACATCCTCGAGCTTCAGGCGGTTTCGCTCCAGGATCTCGCGTGTCACGTTGGTCATGCAGTTGGCGGCGTTGCGGAACACGTAGGTGCCGTTCATGACCGGGATATGGTCTCCCCGCCTGATCTGGTCGCAGTCGACGTAGGGCCTGCGGCTGAAGCCCGCCCCCGGGACGTAGATTCTTTCGTAGTCGTTCCCGTTGGTGCGCAGGATGCAGTCCAGGACGCCCCGGTCGTCCCTTTCACCGGCCCGGAGCACCACGGCCGCCCCCGCGTCCCCGAACAGCACGGTGACGTTGCGGAAGCGCGTGTTCCACTCGTATTCCTCCGGGGTGGGCGGCACGCTGCTGCTCCCGTACATATAGAGGTAATTGTCCGGCGTCCAGGGCATGAAACCCGTGTGGGTTTCGGCTCCGACCAGCAGCACGGTCTTCGCCATGCCGGAGCGGATCTGGGCGTCCGCCAGCTGCATGCCGTAGAGGAAACCCGCACACTGCTGGCGGATGTCGAAACACGGGACGTCCTTGATTCCCAGCTTCGACTGCAGAAGGCCGCCGCAGCCGGGGAAGAAATGGTCCGGAGTCATGGTCGCGAAGATGATGAGGTCGAGGGCCCCCTTATCCACTCCGGCGGCCCGGAGGGCCCCGGCGGCCGCTTCA
>CAZTHE010000112.1:0-285 GCA_964613495.1 uncultured Acidobacteriota bacterium
TCACCAAGTTCATCATCTGGACGCTGCCCACGAACCTGGGAGAGGGCCTGCTGATCATGCTGGCGATCTTTCTCGGCCTCGCGCTGCCCATCAGCCCCGTCCAGATCCTCTGGATCAACATGACCACCGCCCTGCTTCTGGGACTGATGCTGGCTTTCGAACCGCCGGAGAAGGGCATCATGGCGCGGCCACCGAGAGACCCGCGCAAGCCGATCCTCGCGTTTGGGATGATTGTGCGCATCCTGCTGGTCAGCCTCGTCATTTCCGCGGGCGGATTCTGGATCT
>CAZTHE010000112.1:295-13364 GCA_964613495.1 uncultured Acidobacteriota bacterium
CCTGGTGGTGTTCACGGAGATGTTCTACCTCTACAACTGCCGCTCGCTGACCCGGTCTCCCTGGGGAATCGGATTTTTCTCGAATCCTTGGGTGCTGTTGGGATCGGTGGCCATGGTGGCTCTTCAGGTCCTGCTGACCTGCGCTCCCATGATGAACCGCTGGTTTGACACCGCGCCGATTACGTCCCGGGATTGGATGACGCTTCTCGGCGTCAGTCTTTTCGCCTACGTCGTCACGGAAATCGAAAAACGTATTCAGGCCTCTGAGGCAAGGCAGGCAAAAATGAGAATCATGCTTTCGGCAATATGGATAACGGCGTTCCTGGTTTCGGCCCAGTCGGGAGCGGGTTTCGCGCAGACGGCGTCCCACGCGGTTACGCCGGACCGGGCGCTGCACGGCACGGTCCGGCTGGATCCCGCCATCCCGGCCGGCGGAAGGTATGCCGCGGGAACCGTGGTGACCGTGACGGCCGTCGCGGATGCCGGCTACGTGCTGGATTCGGTCTACTTCTCCACGAAGGGCAGGTGGGGCGCCATGTATTACGAGTCGATGCGATCGCCCTTCCGGGTCACCGTCGACCGGGAGATGCACGTGGGCGCTTCCTTCATCGAAAAATCCGGAGTCGCGCACGTCGATGTCGTTCAAGACGTGGTTTATGCCAGACCGGGCATCAAGCCTCTCAAGTACGACGTGTTCGCCCCCAAGGGGGCGAGGCGGCTCCCCTGTATCCTCATCATTCACGGCGGAGGGTGGGCGACCAACACCGAGGACATCATGCGCGGCATGGCGCGGGAGTTGACCCGGTCGGGCAGATACGTCGTGTTCAGCATGGACTACCGTTGGGCGCAGAAGGGGGACGGGGACGCCGCGAACACGTCCATGGCGAATATCATCGAGGATGTCTACGGCGCCATCGCCCACATCATGGAGCACGCGGCGGAATATGGCGCGGACCCGTCCAGAATCGCCCTGACGGGAGACAGCGCGGGCGGGCATCTGGCGGCGGCCGCGGCCAACATGCCGAACCGGATCGGGAGGGGCGGGTTCGGGACTAGGGCCGGAGTGTTCGAGTTCCTGCCTTCCTATCTGCCGAAGGGCAAAAGCGTCGAGCAGGCGCGTGCGGAAATATCGGCGGCGATACGCGCCGCCGCTCCGAGCTACGGCGTTTTCGGCGGCGCGCTCCTGAACCACTATTCCGACGACCCCGCCGCAGACGAAACCTGGAGGCGGGCCATTTCCCCGCTGGACAACATCCCGGACGCAAAGGACCGGGCCGTGCCGCATTACCTGATCCGCGGCACTCGCGACCCTCTGATCACGGACGAGACGCACAAGGAATACGTGGATGCGCTGGTGAAGGCGGGACAGTCGGTGGAGTACGTCCAGGTCGGCGGCGCGAGTCACGCTTTTTTCGACTGGAAGCCCGACGAAGCCACGCAGGCCACTTTCGCCCGGTACGCCGCCTACTACTGCGCCGACATGGAGGCGTTCTTCGACTCGATATTCTACAAATAATCGACTGCGAATGGGCTGAACCGGTATTTACCGCTCGGGGAGGCGGCCTCTCTCTTTTGGAAACGGCCCGGCGGTCCTATCTCGGCGTCGGAAACGACCGGATCGGCGCCGGGGCCGAATGCCGCACGCAATGCCGCGCCCATCTGAAGCTCTTCTATCTCGAGTCTGCTCCTGCCGCGGAACCGTTCGCCGGCCATGCGGCGGCGCTCGTCCTGGATACCCCCGTGTCGGACTCAAGCTTCTCCCGCACCGGCCCCGATTTCCGCCTTTTGCCCGGGGCCTGAACGCGGAGCGGACATCCCGCCGCCTGGCGGGTGCGGGAGTCTCATGAATCGTGCGGGCCACGCCTGTCAATACGGGGATCGGTCGCCAAATTTGGTTTTCCGCGGAGGGTCCTGTTCCTCGACCGTCCGGCGCCGGGCTGCCGGCGCGGTGCCGGGATCGTTCGCGGCCGCGCCCGCATCGGCGTTTGCCAGGAAGGACTGCGTGGCGAGCACTTTCTGCAGGCTGCAGAAATGCCACGCGGGGTCCGCCGGAGTCCAGGTCCCGTTGCCGTAATCGAGGCAGCTGCCGGGCTTCGTCAGCGGGTATTCCTCGAGCGGATCGTCGATCAGGTCGTAGAAGCTGCAGTTCGCGGTCTGCGTGTTCTCCGTACAGAGGACCTTGTAGACCGCGTCTCTCGCCGCGGCCTGCCGCGTGTCGTCCGCCAGCGGGTTGACCGACTCGGACATCACGTAGCCGTAATCCGGGTCGCGCACGCGCGCCGCGCCGGAGAATAGAATCGGCGCAAGCGAAGCCGAGTCCAGGGCGACGAGGCCGTCGCCTGCGCTGTTCGGAACGGTTGCCGGCACGGGGACGCCCGCCAGATCGAGCATCGTCGCGAACAGATCGGCGGCATGGCTGGTCGCGGCGCTGGCGCGGCCGGGATCGATCCCGGGGCCGCGAACGGCCAGCGAGACGCGCACGCCGCTCTCGTAGGTCGTGCCCTTGGCGCGGCCGAGCCGCGTGATGTACATGTTGTCGATGAAGTTGACCGCCGGTTGGCCGTACATGGGGGTGCCGTTGTCGCCGATGACGATCACGTAGGTGTCGGGATCGATCGCGTCGACGGCCGCGAGCAGCTTGCCGAGCACGGTATCGAGAGAATTCGTCATCGCGCGGTTTAGCGCCGGGCCCGAGCACGAACCGACGCTCGTGGTGCCGAAGACGCCGCCGCAGGCGATCATTTCGTTCCGTGCCGTCTCGTCCAGCGTGTCGTAGTTCGGCACGATCGTGGGCGCTCCCGCCGCGGCGATATGCGACAGGTTGAACGCGAGCCAGGCGAACCAGGGCTTGTCCGGGTTCGCGCCTTCCTGCGCCGTGATCCAGTCGATCGTGTCGGCGGCCTTGACGACGGGTGCGTACGTCGTCGGCGCGATATCCGGCAGCGAACGCGTGGGCGCCGATTCGGTGCGCCACTGGTACGGCAGCGTCGATGCATCCTGGATCTGATAGTCATAGCTCCAGTAGTCGTCGATCGCGCCGTTCAGGTTGCCGAGGAACAGGTCGAAACCCGCCTGCTTCGGCTTCATGCCCGGATAGAAGCCCAGGCCCGACACGTGCCATTTGCCGAAAATCGCCGTGCTGTAGCCGGCCTCGTCCCTGAGGATGCGGGCCACGGTCCTGTGGCTCAGCGACAGGGAATCGGTATAGTCGAGAACCCGCGTCTTCGCGGCATAGAGGCCCGTCAGGATGGACGCGCGCGTCGGCGAGCAGTACGGCTGCGCCCAGGCCCGGGTGAACGCGATGCCTTGCTGCGCCAGCGAATTCAGCGTAGGCGTCGAGGCGCTCCGGCCGGCGATCCGGCGATAAAATGGATGATTGTGGCCCTGGGGCCCATATTGCGCCGTGAGTTCGTCGATCAGGCCCGGGTGCATCTGCGACGTCGTGTCCATCCCGATATCGTCCATGATGACCAGCAGGATGTTGGGAGCCGTAACGCCCTCGGGGCGAACGTGAATCGTGACCTCTGCCGGGTCGCTTTCGTATTCGGCGTCCCGGACGGTGAACCGGAGGCTGTCGGTGCCGCTGAAGCCGGGATTGGGCGTGTATGTCAAGTCCGGAGGCGTTCCGCCCAGGCTGCCGCCGGTCGGCCCGGATACGACGGTGAATGTCAGGGGATCGTTATCCCGATCGGAGCCCGTGAGCCCGATCGGCCGCGGCGTGCCGAAGAGGACAAAAACCGTCTGCTCCCTGGCGTAGGGCGGCGCATTCGGCGGGGCGACCACCTTCCAGGAGAATTCCACGCGGGCCGATGCAGCGCCGTCGGACACCGTCACCGCGGCGGCGAAGGCGCCAGCCGCGCCGTAGATACCGGAAATCAGGCCGGTCTCGGAATGAATCTGCAGGCCGGTCGGCAGGCCGCTGGCGGTAAAGCGCAGAGTGTCGCCGTCCGGATCGCTGGCAGCGATCTCGAGGCTCGCCGTTTCGCCCGCGATGCCGGACTGCGGTCCCGGGTTGACCATCGCCGGCGTCCTGTTGGCGGGAGGCTTCGGGCTCGAGGACGAACCGCAGCCGGCCGTCAGCGCCAGAAGCAGTGCGCCCAGCGCGGCCGCGATTCTCGGCCCGGGCACCCGCCCCTCACTCCCCGCTGCGGCCGCCGGGGAATGGAACGCCGTCCCTGCGGATGGCGGTCTGCATTTCAAAAAGCGCATCTTCTCTCGACGCCTCCTATTCGGGCTGCCTCCGGCGGTCCACCGCCCCTCGTTGCCTCCGGAGCCCGCGGCCGCACCCGGGCGTAACATTTCGCCCGCGCCGTAAACCGGCTCCGTGCAGGCAAAGGGCAAAACAGGCCCGGAAAATCCGGCCATCGGCCTTCACCGGGCGGATGCGCTGCAGGCACGGGGCCGGCCGCTATTCGGGTTTAGTCTTGCCGATACGCGTATAAAGCTCCTCCGGTATATCCTTGGGATCCTTGTAAATGACGAACCGGCAGGACCCGTGGCGGATCGGCTCCGCCACGATGTGGCAGGCGCCGAAATTTCCCGCGGATTCGATCTCGAGCATTTCCATGACGGGGCAGTGCACGCAGTAAATGGGGAAATTTTTCATGCCCCAGGTGATGCGATGCGGGTCCTTGATGGTGGCCAGCCCCACCTCGGGGCCGTATGCGCCGCGCTGCAGGATTCTTTCGCCGGAGCCGCAGGGCTGCATGGTAAGGCTGATCTTTTCATCGTCCTCCACGATGGTGATGGGCTGAAGATGGCCGCGCAGGGCGCCCGCGAGTCCCTTCACCCGGGAGCGAAGATCGGTCTTGCCCGACGGTTTGAAGACCGTTTTGGCTTCCATGGTGTGCGCCTCCCGCTCCGCCCGCTCCACCGCCTCGATCCCCATTTCGCGGTAAATGTAGGTCAACAGGCCGGAAACCCAGATGCCGTAGCCGTCGTGGAGGTGATTGAACTCCCGGTACATCCGGTTTGCCAGGGCCTTGGCCTTTTCCTTGTCTCCGGCATCGATCGCCTCGAGGACCAGGTCCAGCGTCCGGGCGCCCATTTCCTCGAGTTCCTGCTCGGTGAATATTCGCGTGGTGTCCATGTCTTCGTGATTCTCCTTTCGCGGCGCGTTACGGCTACGTTACGTCGAGTCGCCCCGCAATGTCAAACCTGCAGATTCGGGCGCGGGGGAATCGGCGCGGTGTCGCACCCCGGTCCGGCGGAAACGGGCCGCGGCCGCGGCCGCAACGATCCCGGAAGCGCTTTATCCGGCCAGAAATCTCCGGCCGATTCATGCTTGGGATTGTTTTGACGGGAAAATGGGCGCATACTCGCACGACGCCAAAAATGGAGCGATGAATTTGAACCGAAGGATTGTGCACCGTCGTCGCCGTGAAATCTGGCTCGTGCTGGTTTCCGCCCTCTTTGTGTCTTCTCTTCCGGGATTCGGGGCCGAAGCGGAAAAACCGAAGAGCCCGAAGCCGCAGCGCAAGGAAGCCCCCCCCGCGAAGCCGAAATACCTGGCCGGCGAAGACCCGGAGTTCGCGAAGGAATCCGGGTGGCCGGTGCGGTATCCGCAGCTGCAGGAAGGATCCATTCTTCCCGGCCGGCGCATCGTCGCCTACTACGGGAATCCGCTGTCGAAGCGCATGGGTGTGCTCGGCCAGTATCCAAAGGACGAGATGCTGCGCCGTCTCCGGAAGGAAGTCGAGGCCTGGGAGAAAGCCGATCCGGAGCACAAGGTGCAACCGGCGCTGCATCTCATCGCGGTCGTGGCCCAGGAAAAGCCGGGTCCTGCAAAAAAATACCGTATGGTGATGCCCGACAAGGTCATTGAAGAAGTGTACGCGTGGGCGAAGGAATCGAGCGCCATCCTGTTCATCGACATCCAGACGGGGCACGACGACCTGCGCGTCCTGCTCCCCCGCTTCGAATGGATCCTGCAGAACCCCGACGTACACCTTGCCATCGATCCCGAGTTCAACCTGATCCGCAGCGGCAAGGTGCCGGGAAGCCGGGTCGGCAATTACGACGCCGCGGACATCAACTATGCGTCCGGGTACCTCAAGGGTCTCGTGAAGAAGCACGGGCTCCCGCCCAAGATTTTGATCGTGCACCGGTTTACCCGGGGCATGGTGACCAACGCCCGGCAGATCGCGCTTCGGCCCGAGGTCGCCGTGGTGATGAACATGGACGGGTGGGGCGCCCCGTTCCTGAAGCGTGCGACATACAAGGATTACATCGTCCGGGAGCCGGTCCAGTTCACCGGATTCAAACTCTTTTACCACAACGACACGAAAAAGGGACACCGGCTGCTGCAGCCGCGGGACTTGCTCCGCCTGCATCCGGCTCCGCTCTACATCCAGTACCAGTGACCGTGAATCGCCGCACCGGGGAAAAGAGGTTTGTTGCCGCGCCCCTGTTCACGACAGTGAGGGGCAGCACAAGCCAAATTCGGCGGTGAGGCAAATACGATGAGCCGGGTGGAAGATTTAAAAAAAAGCAGTCGGATAATCGACCCGGCGCGTGAAGGTGCCGGAGGGCAGGAAGGCGATCCGCAGGCGCCATTACGCCTGCGGCTACTGCATCGATCTTGCCGGCACGACGAGGTGCTCCGGCCGTTCTCCTGATACGGCAAGATGATTTGGACGTCCGGAATCTATCGCGGCCACGACGGCGTCGCGAGGCCGGCGAAGGGATGGTTCCAGAAGCTTTTCACCGAAGCCGGGCCGGGACCGGTCTCCGGGAATCGCAAACACGGACAGGCATGATGAGTGGAATCGATTACGCCGTTGTGGGGATGGCGGCCGTCGCGGCGGGTGCGATCAATGCGCTCGCCGGCGGCGGCACCCTGATCACGTTCCCGACGCTGCTGGCGCTCGGCGTATCTCCCATCTCGGCCAACGTCACGAACACCATCGCCCTATGCCCCGGATTTGTCGGCGGGATCCTGGCGCAGCTCAAGGATCTGACCGGCCAGAGGCGGCGGTTCTGGATGTTTCTCGGCGCGAGCGCGGCCGGGGGCGTCGTCGGCAGCACGCTGCTGCTGCTGACGGGCGAACGCGCATTCATGAAACTGGTGCCCTACCTGATCCTGGCGGCCAGCCTCCTGCTTGCGATCCAGGGCGCCGTCGGCGTGTGGCTGGCCGGCCGCTCCATCAACCTGCAGGAACGACCGGATTCCGAGACATGGGCCGTGATCCTGGTCGGCCTCGCGGCCATTTACGGCGGCTATTTCGGCGTGGCCATGAGCGTCGTCATCCTGGCGCTGCTCGGACTGTTGCTCAGCGATTCGCTCACCCGGCTGAACGCCATCAAGCAGACGGTAGCCTTCGGCGCGAACGGCGCCGCCGCCGTCCTCTTCGTCTTTTCCGACAGGGTGGTCTGGCCCATCGCCCTCGTGATGGCCCTGGGCGCACTGGCCGGCGGCACGCTGGGAGGAAGGCTGGCCGGCCGCATCCGGCCCGACACCCTGCGGTGGACCGTCGTCTGCATCGGAATCGTCCTGGCCGCCGTCTACTTTTTCCGATAGGGGCCGGTATACTGTAAGGGTGGATCGGAGGGCCGCCGCCATGAAGATATATTTTGCCGTTCCCACCCTATATAAGGCTGAAACGGATCGTGGGTAAAAACGGCAGTGACGCGATGAAGCAGTCTCTCGAGCTCCTGGCCCCGGCGGGCACGGCGGACATAGGAATCGCCGCAATCGACCACGGGGCGGACGCCGTTTACGTCGGCGCGCCGAAATTCAGCGCGCGGGCCGGCGCGGGGGTGCCGGCGGGGGACATCGCGCGGCTGATCCGCCACGCACACCTGTACTATGCCAGAGTCTACGTCGCCCTCAACACCATACTCGGCGACGAGGAAATCCCGGAAGCGCTGGACGTCATCCGGGAAGTTCATGAGCTCGGGGCCGACGGGCTGATCATCCAGGACCCGGGCCTGCTGGAAACGGATCTTCCTCCGATTCCGCTCATCGCCAGCACCCAGATGCACAACGACACGCCGGAGAAGATACGCTTCCTGGAAGAGGTGGGTTTCAGGCGCGTCATCCTGGCGCGGGAGCTCTCGCTCGGGGACATCCGCGCCATACGGCTGGGGTCGCGCATCGAGCTGGAATGCTTCGTTCATGGCGCCCTGTGCGTATCCTACAGCGGGCAGTGCTACATGAGCCAGGCGGTGTCGGGCCGCAGCGGCAACCGCGGCGTCTGCGCGCAGCCCTGCCGTATGCCTTACACCCTCATCGACGCCGATGGCAACACGGCGGTATCCGGCCGTCACCTGCTGTCGCTGAAGGACCTCAACCTGATCGACACCCTTCCCGCACTGGCCGCCGCCGGAGTCACGTCGTTCAAGATCGAGGGAAGGTACAAGGAAATCGATTATGTGAAAAACGTCACGGCGGCCTATAGCCTTGCGCTGGACGCCCTGGTCCGGTCCAACCAGGGATACCGGCGCGCCAGTTCCGGCCGGGCCGAGCTATCGTTTGCGCCGGATCCGGCCAAGACGTTCAACCGGGGTTTTACGACTTATTTCGTTTCCGGCAGGGAAGAAAATATGGCCTCGCTGGATACCCCGAAATCCGTTGGCGAACCGGTGGGGACGGTCACCCAAACGGGGAAGGGTTTCTTCCGAACGGACTGCGCCGACCTGGGGCACGGGGACGGGGTGTGCTTCTTCACGAAAGAAGGGGTTCTCGCGGGTTTTCGTGTCGACAGGACGGAGGGCGCGAAGGTCTTTCCCAACACGATGAAGGATCTCGCCGTGGGAGTCCGCCTGTACCGCAATCACAACGCCGCATTGAGCCGGCTGCTCAACCGCGCATCCGGCCGGAGGCGGATCCGCGTCGAGTTGGGATTCCGCCATGACGCCGATCTCGTGCGGTTGACGGCAACGGACGAGGACGGCAACACGGTCGAGCGGACCGGGACCATGCCCCGTGAGAAATCCAGAGACCCGCAGCAGGCGAAGGCCCGGATAGATAAGCAGCTTTCGAGCACAGGAAACACCCCTTTCCGGATCGAAAAGGTCCATGTCGCCGATCCGGCGGGATTTTATCCCGTCCGCTTCCTGAACGGCCTGCGGAGGGAAGTCCTGGAGCGGCTCGAGGCGATGCGACTCGAGCGGCGCCCCCGGCAGACGGCCGTACTCGTTCCCAACGGCGTTCCCTATCCCGAAAAGCGGTTGGATTATCATGCGAATATCTTCAATTCGCTCGCCCGGCGCTTCTACGAACGGCACGGGGCGCAAGTTACGGAACCGGCCTTCGAAGCGCTGCGCGAAACGGCGGGGAGGGAAGTGATGCGGACCAGGTACTGCCTCCTGCACGAACTCGGGGACTGCCCCCGGTGCGGCCGACCGGGCCGCGGGTTCAATCGGCCTCTCCGGCTCAGCGACGGGCGCCGCACATATCTGCTGAAGTTCGACTGCGACGCATGCAGGATGTCCGTTATCCTGCCGGAAGGAAAACAGGACCGGGACATTTGATTCCAGATTCCAAATTCCGGATTCCGGATAGGCCCGTGGGTCCCCGGTTTGGACAACAGTGAGCAGGATCGGAACGAAAGACTGTTCAAGGTTGTCTGATCCTGCGCCATCCGGAATCCGGAATCCGGAATCTGGAATGGTTTTTGCGGCGAATCCTCGGGGATAAGTCGGCTCCGCTTGCCCGGGCCGCAGGATTGATCCTGGTACGGCTCCTGCTGCATTTTTTTGAGGTTTCCTGTAAGATCCCCGTGATGAGATGCCGTTATTGCGGTTCGGACAACATTTACCGTTCCCACCGGCAGGGTTTGTGGGAGGGGTTCTGGTTGCGGCTGGTGCACCGGGCTCCTTACCGGTGTCATTCCTGCGGGGCGCGCTATTATGCCCGCCGCCGCGGCCAAAGGAAGGAAGGTCCCCAGGAACGGGCGGAGAGCCTTGCCGCGTACCTCGGGCTTCGCGGGAGCGAAAACAGACTGCGCCGGTTGGCGGTTGCGGCCGTGGTGACGCTGATCTTCCTGGGGGCGTCGATCGTGTTTGTCCTGCTGCTCAGCTGACCGGCCATTTCGCGGCGGGTCACTTTTTCATTTCCACGACGGTCGCGCCGCCGCCGCCCTTTTCGGGAGGCGCCAGGCTGAAGCGCTCGACCTGGGGATGCGTTTCTAGAAAGCGCGCGATGGCCCGCCTCAATATGCCCTTGCCGTGGCCGTGGATGATGCGGACGCTTTCGGTCCCGGCCAGGAACGCCTCGTCGAGAAACTTGTCCACGCGGTCCAACGCCTCGTCTGCGGTCAGACCGATGACTTTCAGCTCCGAAGCGGGCGTCTCGTCGAGATCCGGGGAGGCCGGACGCACGGGCCGCGCGTTTAGGGCCGGCTCCGGGCCGGCGATCCGCACCAGGTCTTCCCGTCCCGCGTGGTAGCGGAGGGGGCCCACCCTCACCACCACGGAGTCCTCGCGCAGGGTTTCGACGACACCATCACGGTCCAGCGACCGCACCTTCACGCGGTCGCCCTCGCTCAGCTCGACGGCCGCATCCGAAGCCGGCGTGTTCGCCGGCGACCCGGCTTCCCGCCCGGCCGCGGGCGGCTGGATCCGGGCGGCCGTTCTTCTCAGCATCGACGCCTGGCGCTCGGCCTGTTTTTTCGTGCGGGCCGCCTCGGCCAGATCCTTGATTTTTCGCACGGCCTGGTCGCTTTCCGCCTTGAATTCGCCCACGACCCGGGCGAGCGCCTCCTCGAATTCGCGGCGGCGGACTTCTTCCCGCCGCGCGAAGTCGGTCTCCAGCAGCGCATATTTGTCCGCCACGGCCGCGCGCTCCTCCTCGAGCGTTGCGCGTGTTCGCTCCTGTTCCTCGAGCGTTTCCTTCAACTGCCGGAGATAATCCCGGGCCTGGGCATGGCCGGGGTCCAGCAGCACATTCGCCTCCGCGAGGACTTCTTCGGGCACCTCCATGCGCCGGGCGATCTCCAGGCCGGACGAGGCGCCGGCAATCCCCAGCACCAGCCGGTAGGTCGGCCGCAGCGTGCGTTCATCGAATTCCACCGATGCGTTGCGGACTCCCCGGGTCCGGGAAGCCCACATCTTCAGCGCGGGATAATGCGTGGAGGCGATCGTGGTGGCGCCGGCCCGGTGGAAAAACGCGACGATGGCGACGGCGAGCGCGCCGCCCTCGTCCGGGTCGGTCCCCGTACCGACTTCGTCCAGCAGCACGAGGGCCGTCGGCTGCACGCGCTGCGCGGTTTCCGCGATCCGGCGCATATGTGCGGTGAAGGTCGAGAGGTTCGCCGCGATGGACTGGTGGTCGCCGATGTCCGCGAAGACCTGTTCGAAGACGGGGATGCATGCCTCGCGCGCGGGCACGTGGAATCCCATCTGCGCCATGAGGGAGAGGAGGCCCACGGTCTTCAGGACGACGGTCTTGCCGCCCGCGTTCGGCCCGCTGATGACCAGGACGCGGCCTTCGGCATCGAGCTCGAGCGAAATCGGCACGGGCGTCTGTCCGGCGGTCTGCAGCGAATGTTCCAGCAGGATGTGGCGTGCATCCCGAAGCAGGACGGTCCGGTCTTCGGAGATCCGCGGGGGCGCGCACCGGTACTCCGTCGCGAACAGCGCCTTCGCCTGCGCGACGTCCAGCTGCGTCACGGTTTCGAGCGTGGCGCGGATCGACGCGGCGTTCCCGCGGAGCGCTTCCGTAAGCGACATGAGGACGCGGGAAACCTCGATCGCCTCCCGTTCGCGCAGGCGTACGAGGTCGTTGTTCTGGTTGATGACCGTCATCGGCTCCACGAACGTCGTCTGTCCGCTCGAGGACAGGCCGTGCACGACGCCGGGCACCTGCCCGCGGGAATCGGTCCGCACCGGGATCACGAAACGGCCGTTGCGGAAGGTGATGATGTCTTCGCGGACGGCGTGTTCCTGCCCCCGGAGAACCGATTCCAGGGTCCGGTAGATGCGGTTGCGCCGCTCGGTCAGGTCCCGGCGCACTTCCTTGAGCCCGGGGCTGGCGTTGTCGTCGATCTCGCCGTTGGGGAGAATCTTGCCGTGAATGGATGCCAGCAGCGGCCTCAGGTCGGGAATGCCGGCGGCGATGCGCGTCAGGTGCGGGAACCGGCCGGTCGGTTCGGCGCTCCGGATGAGTTCCTTCACTTCCTTGCCGACATGCAGCATGCGCTCGATTGCGAGGATCTGTTTCGGTTCGAGGCTGGTGTTCTCGATGTGCAGCTGCGCCAGGACCGGCGCCGGATCCTCGACGCCGGAGAGACCGAAGCGCCCGCGCGCGTTCAGGAAGGCGACGCACTCGCCGGTGATTTCGAGCTCACGGACGACTTCCGCCCGCGAGACGGACGGGCGCAGCCGCAGCATCCGTCCGCGTCCCGGCGCCGTCTGCACGTGCCGCGCCGCAAAACCGATCAATGCGTCCAGTTCCAGTGTCTCGAAGGTCCGGTCGTCCATGCGTCCCCGCGCGATTCCACCGAATCTTACGCTCGTTTCGCGAAAGGCGCCAGCCCCGATGCGTGCCGCAGGCGGTAACCGGGGACGCGTATTTCAGAATCCGGATCGATGGAAAATCCCCGAGCTTTTATCCGGAATCCGGAATCCCCAGTCCGGAATCCGGAATCGGGAATTGCGGTTGGAGTGGCCTTGCGGGGCGTTTTCCGGTACATTATTCCATTACGGCAGGTGGCTGATGAAAAAGAAAGATTTCGTTTCCATTCGTGACTGGTCGACCGACGAACTGAACGCACTCCTCGCCCTGGCGCAGGCGATCAAGGCGGAACCGTTCAAGTACGGCAGGCGGCTCGAAGGCCGCGGCCTGGCGCTGATCTTCGAGAAACCCTCGCTGCGGACGCGCGTCTCCTTCGAGGTGGGCATCCGGCAGCTGGGAGGGTTCCCGGTCACGCTGACCCAGTCGGACATCAGCCTCGGCAAGCGGGAATCCGTCGGCGACATCGCGAAAAACCTCGAACGGATGGTGCAGGGGATCATGATCCGCACCTTCAGCCACCGGAACGCGGAAGAGATGGCGCGGAACGCAGGAATCCCGGTCATCAACGGGCTCACCGATTACAGTCACCCCTGCCAGGCCATGGCCGACTAC
>CAZTHE010000113.1:0-13321 GCA_964613495.1 uncultured Acidobacteriota bacterium
CGAAGCGCTCTGGTATCTCACCCGGGGGCTGCCCGAAAACCATGCGCTGCTTGTCAGCATCGGCGAGGGGCTCATGCCCAAGGCGGGCGAAACGCCGGAGCAGGGATCCAATCCGTTTCTCGGTTTCGGCCGGATTTATGCCCGTCCCCAGGTCGCGCTGACGCTCGACCGTTTTGTCCGGCGGCTGCTGAACGAAAAAGACTACCGCTGGGAGAATTTCTGGCGCGACATCCAGCGGAGCGGGTTGACCGTCTGGGGCGCCGCCATCGACACGCTCGAAAACACCTCGCGTTTTGCCGAGGGGGCGCCCACGGGCCCCCTGACCGTCCTTCATCTGTACGATCAGCCGCTGATCGTGGCGCAGCCCTATGAAGGGTACATGGGGACCCTGGTTCTCCCGCGGGCGGTCCACAAAACCGCGGCGCTGGAATCCGTGCTGCTCACATACAGGACCCCCCGGGCGATCGTCCTCGACGCGATCCGGAAGACCTATCCGGGGATCGAGGCGCGGAACGTGCACGTCTGGACGCTGACGGGAAGCGCCCGCGAGGCGCGCCTCGCCTCGCTCTGGGCGCAGTGGCGCGATTCGGGTGTTCACCTGATCGAGGACGGGTGGACGCTGCCGACGGGCGCGCGGGCCTTCACGAGTTCGGGCACCTACGCTCCGACATTCTGCGTCGGCCCCTACCGGGACGCGGCAGGGCGCCTGAATCTCCTGATTTGCGACGGTTACGCCGCATCCGCCGAATCGATCCAGGCCGCGAGTCTCGACCCGATCGTGGGGGTTCGAACCTCGATGGCGGTCTTCACATCGAAGTTCAAAACCAGCTGGGACCGCGAACTCGACGTGGCGGGGATCGATCCGTGCTCCGCGGAATTCCGCGCGCGGCTCGGGGCGGTGCTGGGTCTCGAGCCCGAAGAATCGCTGGCGGAAGCATACCGGCAAGACATCCTGCATGCGCGGGAGGCGAACATCCCGCTCCGCGAGTCGGCGGTCACCATCGACGATTTCTTCCCGCTCAAGACCTGGAATGTGCTCGCCGTCGCCGGCTACATGCTTGCAGATCCATACAGCGGAGGCAGCGGCGTCGAGGAGGTCGAACCGGGAATCTACCGCGTGGTTGCCTCGGCCTCCACGCGGCGCGGCATCCTGAGGGTGACGATGAAGCTCCGGTTTCTCGAATCGATGGAAGACAGCCGGCTCGTTTTCTCGCCGCTTCTCGACCGCTTTTATCGCGGAGAGGACTACAAATCGCGGCCGGTGAAGATTTCCGACTCCGGGCGCATCCGCAACGAACTTCAGACGCTGTGTTCCGGGGCGCTTGATTTCACCGGGGATGGCCGCATCTGCGTGATCTTCGACCGGATCGAGGAATCCGTTCTTTCGCGCGACAAGCAGCAGCTGATCCGTGAAGTCCTCACATGGTACAAGGAGAAGCACCCGATCTGGTTCCGCTGGCTCAGCATGCGCTGACCGGGCGGAAACGCCTCGAACCATGCGGATTTTTCGGGATTTTGTGAAACGGCGGTCTTTTTGTCCTCGACACCCCACCATCGCGGCATTCGGTCATCGCGGGCGCCGTAGCTTCGTCGAAGCAACCGGTCAGTCCAGCCGGGCGGCGAGGATGCCCTGCAGCCGCTTGGGATTCCGCTTCAGGCGGACGGTCCGCCCCTTCCGCACATACACCAGTCCGGGCTTTGCCCCCCTCGGCTTCTTCACGTCCTTGATCGGCGCGACGTGAATGTCCACGGTCCCCGCGTTCTTGAGCTTCGAGAAATGCGCCGCCAGTTCGCAGGCGTCCAGCAGCGACTCCTGCGGCGGATCCGTCCGGCCTTCCGTGCGCAGCACCACGTGGCTCCCCGGGTATCCCTCGAGGTGGAAGAACAGGTCGTTGCCGCGGGCCAGACGCGTCGTCAGGTAGTCGTTCCCCTCGTCGCTGCGGCCGACCCAAATCTCGAGCCCGTCCTGCGTCCTGTATTTTTTCGGCGTGAGGCGCGCGGGGATTTCCTTCTTCGAGGACGCCCGGGCTGCGGGCGGCCGGGGCCTTTGCTTCGGCGAATACCGCTGCAAAAGCCGCCTCACCTCCGGTTGCGCCTCGAGGCCCTCCAGTACCGCGATGTCGGGCGGCTCGCGCCTGAGCGCGTCCTCGGCCCGCCGCTCCACTGCGTCGAGTCCCGCCTGCACCGGCACGAGATCGTCGATCTGGCTTTGGATCCACCGGGCGCCGCGCGCCTGTTTCTGGTAGCGCGCGAAATAGGCCTCGAGGTTCGCCGCCGGGGAGAGCTTCGAATCGAGGGGAATTTCGATGACCTCGCCGGTCTGGTAGTCGGTCGCCGTCACGCTGCTGTCGCCGTGCCGGATCATGTGCAGCACGTTCTTCAGCAGTTCCCCTTTCTTTTTGCAGGACTCCGCCTCGAGCGCCTCCCCGAGGTCCTCGCGCAGGTTGATCAGCTTCCGGTCCAGGAAGGCCCGTTCCTTGCGGACGGCCTGCTGGATCCGCCCCGCGAGCCGTTCCGCGCGGTTTCTCCACTCGATCTGCCGGTAGGCCGCAGCCACCGCCTCCAGATACCCGGCGTCGGGCGATTCCTCCCAGCGGTCGACGCCCTCCGAAGGGACCGAGCCTTCCGGATCCGACCACGCGCCCCCCATCTTCAGTTCGCTGCGCGTGTCCTCGAGCGGCCGCATGGCGTGCGCGAGATTCCCGTCCGCGTCCAGCAGATACAGGTTGCTGCGGGCGCCGAGGATGGAGAGGACCAGCGTGCGTGCCGCCGCGGCCGACCGCAGCCGCAGGCGCGCCTGGCGGTTGTTTTGCGCGCACTCTACCGCATCCAGGAAGGTCCCGGTGAGGTGCGCGCGCGCGTATTCGTAAAAAGAGCCTGGGGAGGCGCAGGATTCGGCACGGTCCGCCGCGCACAGGCGCGCCGTTTCCGGGCTGCAGGAAAGCAGCAGTTGCCGCTTCCCCGCCGGTCCTTCAAACGTCAGCACGAGTTGAAGCGCGTCCGGCTGGACCACGCGGCGCAGGACGCATCCTATCCATGTTTCCTGAAGTATTCGAACCGCGCGGCGCAGTTCGCAGAGACGCAGCATGATCCTTCTCACCCGGGAAGCCGGACGTCCCGGCTTCGCATTTCGTTCACCGATCTGGCAATGGCGACGACGCCGGTACTATAATGACCGGCTCCGGGAGGACTCGCAAGGGCTATGCGGGGCTTCCGGCGGAGGCCGGGACTGGAGGATGCTGCGGTGTCGCGTGGACGCGGAAAACGGAAATGGATCCTGGCCGGAGCGCTCGCGCTGTTGTGCCTGCTGCTCGCGGTTCCGGCGGGCCACGTCCTCTTCGCCGTCCGGGTCGGGCTCTCGCTGCGCAAACTGGCGGCGGGAACCGAGGAGCCGGGGCTTTCGGTCCGCGAGGCGAAGGTGCGCCTCCCCGACGGCGCGCGGAGCCTGGAAGCCCTGACCTACCGGCCGGCGCGGGCTCCGGCGGAGAGCGCCGTCGTCATCGTGGCCGGGCTCAGCGAACTGGGCTGCTACCACCCGCGCCTGGTCGCGCTCTCGCGGATCCTCGCGGACAACGGGCTGTTCGTCGTCACGCCGGACATCCGGGAGTTCCGCACTTTCGAGATCACGGCCGAACCCATCCGCCAGATCGGATTCTGGTTCGGGAAGGTGCCCGGGCTGCAGGGCGGCGAAAAGGTCCGGAAAAGCGGATTGGCCGGCATTTCCTTCTCGGCGACGCTTGCGATGATGGCCGCGGCCCGGCCGGAGATTCGCGACCGGGTCGGCTTCATCGTGGGCATCGGCCCGTATTCCGACCTGGACCGCTGTGCACGCGGCTGGTTTGCCGCCGATCCCCGCGCGGTCCCGAAGAACTACTACCCCACCCGGTTCTATGCCAAGTGGATCATCATGCGGGCGGCGCTCGATCGGCTCCCGTCGGCGAGCGACCGGGCATTTCTGCGGAACGTGCTCGACGCGCTCCTTCTGCAGAAAGACGTACCGCCCGCCGGCCCGGGACTGACGCCGGAAGGCGCGCGCTGGTACGCACTGGCCGTCATGCCGGAAGACCGGACCGACGCCGCGCTCGGCGAGGAAATCCGGCGGCACCTGACCGCCGGCCTCTATCCGCAGCTCGATCCGTCCGGGGCGGTGCGCCGGCTGAAGTGCCCCGTATTCCTCGTCCACGGCCTGTACGACGACCTGATCCCGCCGGAGGAAAGCGTGGAGCTGCACGCCCGTATCCCGCGTTCGTACCTGCTCCTGAGCCCGTTCCTGACCCACACGCATCCGACGGACAAAACGCTGTCGTTCGGGCAGAAAATCCGTGCGGTCCGCGACACCGTCGTCTTCTGCTATCACCTGTCGCGGGGCATTCGTTAACCCGCAATTGCCATGATGGCTTTGTGTGACGCCGGGAAAAGGCCGGCGTCAGGCAGCCGCGCCGGCGAAGACCGCGTCGGTCTTCGCGGCCATGATGAAGTCGTTGCGGTGCAATCCCCGGATCGCGTGCGTCCACCAGGTCACGGTGACCCTGCCCCATTCGGTCAGGATGGCGGGATGGTGCTTCTCGGCCTCCGCCAGTTCGCCGACGCGAACGCTGAATGCCAGGGCTTCCGCGAAATTTTTGAACCGGAACACCCGCTGCAGTTTCGGGATCTCCCCGTTCAGGATTCCCCATTCGGGAACCTGGAGACCGAGTTCCGCCATTTCCGCGTCGGTCGCCCGGGGAGCCCCGACCCGGCACGCCTCACATTTTTCCAGGCACAATTCCTTCATGTCCCCTCCTGTCATTGCCTATTATAAAATCCCGATTCGGCGGCGCATCTTTTCCATAGTAGAAAGCGCCCTTCTCCATTAAAATTAGCACTCTTTGAACGGGGAAACGGGGCGCGAAATGGCACTTTACACCATCATCATGGCGGGCGGGCGCGGAGAGCGGTTCTGGCCGCTCAGCACGCGCGCGCTCCCGAAGCCCTTCATTCCGCTCCTGGGATCGACGTCGCTGCTCCAGGAAACCGTCGCGCGGATGCTGCCGCTGGTGCCGCCGGAAAGAACGCTCATTTCCATCGGCAGCGAACACGAGGCCGTCGCCCGGGAGCAACTGCCCCGACTCCCGGCGGAAAATTTCATCGTCGAACCGGTCGGGCGCGACACCGCCGCGTGCATCGGGTTCTGCGCCATCCACCTGGAACGGCGCGACCCGGATGCGACCCTGCTCGTCCTGCCCGCCGATCACTTCATCGGCGACGCCGAGGCCTATCGCGCGACGATCCGGAAAGGCATCGACAGCCTGCAGGGCGCCACCGGCGTCGTGTTCGGCATCAAGCCCGAGCGCGCCGAGACGGGTTACGGCTATATCCTGGCAGGGAAACCGGAGCGGCCGGGGAGCGCGTGCCCGGTGGTCCGGTTCGTGGAGAAGCCCGACGCCGCAACGGCCGAACGGTACGTGGCCTCGGGGGATTATTACTGGAACAGCGGCATGTTCCTGTGGAACAACCGCACGCTGCTCGGCCTCTTCGAAAAATTCATGCCTGAAACCTGCCGCGGCCTGCACGCCCTGCGGCCGCTGCTCGGCCGGGATGCCGCCGACGCGGCGATCCGCGAAATATTCGAGTCTCTGCCGCGCATCTCCGTCGACTACGGGATCATGGAAAAGTCGTCGGGGCTGCGGTTGATTCCGGCGGAGTTTATGTGGGACGACATCGGAAACTGGGCATCGCTGGAACGGGCGCTCGAGGCGGACTCGAACGGAAACATCGCGCAGGGCACCCACACGGCACTGGATTCCAAAGGGTGCATCGTCTATGCGCAGTCCGGAACGATCGCGACTTTCGGCGTTTCGGACCTGATCGTTGTGCAGGCGTACGGCAAAGTCCTTGTATGTCCGAAAGACAGGGCCGCGGATCTGAAACGCCTGGTCACCGCCTTGGGCCCGCAGGAGGGCTGATTGGAGATCGGTTCGATGAGCACAAAAGTGAATAAGGTCGTACTGGCATACAGCGGGGGGCTGGACACCTCCATCATCATCCCGTGGTTGAAGGACAACTACGGCGCGGAGGTCATCGCCTTCGCCGCCGACGTCGGGCAGGGGAGCGAGCTGAAAGGCCTCGAGGAAAAGGCGATCCGTACGGGCGCCTCCAAGTGCATCATCGAAGACCTGCGGGAGGAATTTCTGACCGAGTTCGCCTTCCCGACGCTGCGGGCGGGAGCCGTGTACGAAAGGAAATACCTGCTCGGGACCTCCTTCGCGCGTCCCCTCATCGCGCGCCGGCAGGTGGAAATCGCCGAGCAGGAGGGGGCGGAAGCCGTGTCCCACGGGTGCACCGGCAAGGGCAACGACCAGGTGCGGTTCGAGCTGACCTTCCAGGCGCTGAATCCCAGGCTGCGCATCATCGCCCCGTGGCGCGAATGGGACCTCAAGTCGCGCGAGGACGAAATCGATTACGCCCAGGACCGGAAGGTCCCGATCACGGCGACCCGCGAAAAGATCTACAGCGAGGACCGGAACCTCTGGCACATCAGCCACGAGGGCGGCGTCCTGGAAAATCCGTGGGCGGAACCCGAAGAAAGCATGTACGTGCTGTCCGTGTCCCCGGAACAGGCACCGGACAAGCCGCAGTACGTGGAAATCGAGTTCGAGAACGGGACCCCGGTCGCGGTCGACGGCGCAAAAATGGGCCCGGTGGAACTGGTCGAGACGCTGAACCGGGTCGGCGGCGCGCACGGGGTCGGACGGGTCGATCTCGTCGAAAACCGCCTGGTCGGGATGAAATCGAGAGGGGTGTACGAAACGCCCGGCGGCACGCTCCTGCTGGTCGCCCATCGCGAACTGGAGAGCCTCACGCTCGACAAGGCGACGCTCCATTACAAGGACATCCTCGCCGGCAAGTACGCCGAACTGGTGTACAACGGCCAGTGGTTCACGCCGCTGCGCTACGCCATGGACGCCTTCATCGATTCCATCCAGACGCGGGTCACGGGGACCGTCCGGCTCAAGCTGTACAAGGGAAACAGCATCATCGCCGGCAGGAAGTCGCCGCATTCGCTTTACCGGGAGGACCTGGCCACTTTCGCGGAAGACTCGGTCTACAACCAGAAAGAGGCGGAAGGCTTCATCAACCTGTTCGGCCTGCCCAACAAGGTCGAAGCGCTCCTGGATCTGGCGGGCGTCCGCAACAGCATGTACCGGCAGCGGCAGTATCAAAAATAGTCCTCAGGCGGCAGCCGCCGGCTTCCGGCAAATCATGCCGGCGGCCGGCGGCCGGGTGCGTATGACCAAGGCCGACGACATCCCGTTTCGAAGCATCCCGCATCAGTCTTCCCTGTTTTTGAACTACATCGAGTGCGCGCCGGAGGCGGTCCGCTTCTACCGCTGCGCCCCGACGCTGGAAAACCTCGAAGCCGCGGCACGCGAAATCCCCGCCGGGTTCCCGTTCCCGCGCAAGGAACTCGGCGCGATCCTCAGGCGGCAGAACGAGCTTTTCGGAAGCGGCCGCGAGACCTTCGAAAACATCGACAACCTCGAAAGACCGGATTGTGCCGCCATCCTGACCGGCCAGCAGGTCGGCCTCTTTACCGGGCCGCTCTACACCGTCTACAAGGCTTTGACCGCCGTCCACCTTGCGGCGGAATTGGGGCGGCGCGGGATCCGCGCAGTGCCCGTTTTCTGGATGGAGACGGAGGACCATGACCTGCCCGAAGCCACCCGCCGCACCATCCGGGAACCCGACGGATCCCTGGGCGTCCGGGACTACGCCGGGATGCTTTTCGCCGGGACGGGGGCGCCCCGCGGATCCGTGGGCGCCATGCGGTTTCCGGAAAGCATCCGGGAAGTCGTGCGCGATTTCGTCGACCATCTCCCCGATGGGACCTGCCGGCAGGAAGTCCAACGGCAGCTCGAATCGGCCTACCGGCCGGGAGCTTCTTTTGCCGGAGCCTTCGGCCGACTCCTCGCGCAGCTGATGCTCGGCACCGGGCTCGTCCTGTTCGATCCCCGCGACGCGGAGGCGAAGCGCCTGGTGCAACCCGTCTTCCAGCGGGCCGTCCGCGGCGCAGACGCAATCCGTGAGGCGCTGCTGCAGAGAGGCCGGGATCTCGAGGCGGGCGGCTTCCATGCCCAGGTGAACGTACTGGAAAATTCGACGGTGCTTTTTTACCTTCAGGACGGGGACCGCTGTTCTCTCGAAAAATCCGGCACCGGGTTTGTGCTGAAAAACAGCGGCCGTCGTCTGACCGGGGACACCCTGCTCCGGCACGCCGGGGAATATCCGGAAAGATTCAGCCCCAACGTAGTGCTTCGGCCCGTCCTCCAGGACTACCTGTTTCCCACGGCCGCCTATGCGGGCGGCTCCGCGGAAGTGGCGTATTTTGCCCAGGCGCAGGTAGTGTACGCGCACATGGACCGCCCGATGCCCGTGGTATGGCCCCGGAACAGCTTCAGCCTGCTGGAACCGGAGATCGGCGAAGCCATGGCCCGGACGGGCGTCGGCATGCAGGATTGCTTTCAGGGCAAGCCGTTCGTTCTGGAGAAACTGTTGCGCCGCTCCGGCGCCGCGGAGGCCGTCTCGAACCTGGAGGCGCTCCGGCAGAGCCTGGACCGGGGACTGACGGAACTGAGGCCCGCGATGCAGGCGGTGGATCCCACCCTGGTCCGCGCGCTGGAGACCGCGAGACGCAAGATCCTGCACAACGCGGAGCGCCTGAGGTCGCATGCGCTCCGGCTGGAAGGCATGAGCGATTCTCTGATTCCCCGGACGGCCGACCTCCTTTTAAACCACTGCTACCCGAACCGGAAACTGCAGGAACGCGAACTGGGCATCCAGCATTTCTGGGTCCGGCACGGAGCTTCGCTGCTGACCGCGATAAGCTCTTCGCTCGACGTCGAATGCTTCAGTCACCGCGTTCTGCACCTGCGAGGCAGTGGATAGTCAATAGTGGATAGTGGATGGTGGGCAAGAGCGACAAGCGCCGTCACGCGGCAACCGTGGAGCCACGCACGAATTTATGGGTGGTGGCCTAAAATCAGCGAAATCAGTGTAATCCGTGGCGGAAGCAGCTCTGAATAAGCCGAAAGGCCGGCCTGCAAGCCCGGCTTAAGTATAACCGACAAGTGGGTGGGAGCTTCAGCTCCCGCATCCGGGCGAAGCCCGGATCATTCGGAAAAACCCTTCTAGCTTTTGATCACGTCATCGAGCGACAGCAGTATTTCGACTTTGGCCTTCTCGCGAAGCTGCCGGACCAGCGTATCCAGCGCTTCCTGCGACTTCTGGCGCCGCAGGTAATCGGTGAGTTCCTCTTTCACCTCTTCGAGCGTGGCGAGCCCTTCCTTCTTCTTTTCGGTCACTCTGAGCACGTGGTAGCCGTACTGGGTTTTGACCAGTTGGACCCCCCCGATGGGGAGTGCGAAAGCCGCGTCCGCGTAAGTGTCGCCCATCGCTTCCCTCGTGGCGAATCCCATGTCCCCGCCCCGCGAGGCCGACGCGTCCACGGAGTTCTCCCTGGCCAGTTTCGCGAAGTCCTCGCCCTTTTTGACGCGGGCAAGCAGGGCTTCCGCACGCTCCCTGGCGACGACGTCCTGTTCCGGCGAATCGTCCGTCGGGCGAATCAGGATATGGCTCGTCCGGACGATGTCCGGGTGGTGAAACTGCTCGGGATTGCCGGAGTAATATTTCGCCAGCTCCTCCTGCGTTACCGTGATCTTCTTGTTGACATTCTCTTCCACATATTTGGCCATGGTCAGATTTTCGAGCAGGTTCTGCTGGAGAATCGTGCGATCGATGTTCTGGGCGGCCAGTGCCGCGTTCATTTCGGCGTCGTTTCGGTAGCTCTTGGCGAGGTTCTGCATTTCCGCCTGAACTTCGGCGTCGGACACCTTTACGCCGGCCGCGGCCGCGGCCTGGTAGAGAAGCCTGGAATTGATCAGCGCGGTGATGTAGCGCAGGAACAGTTCGCCCCGATATTCCCCGCGCAGGTTCTTCCACTCCGGGCTGCCGATGCTGGTCAGTTCCTGGCGCACCTGGTTCTCGAGGTCACGGCCGAGAATCGCCTTCCCGTCGACCCGGGCGACGACCGCCGGGAAGAGGGCATTGGCCGCGGCCGGGGGGATGGTCTCCGCGGCGCCGGAAGCGGCCGGCGGCTTCGCCTCCTGGGCTTTTGCCGGAGCGGCCGGGGGATTGGCCTGCGCAAAGCACGGGCCGGCGGGCAATAAGAGAGATCCTGCAAGGATTAGGATGATTATGGGCTTCACTTTGGTAGACGTCTCCTTATCTGAGATTCGAATTCTAAGGGTAACATGCTTTCCCTGCGCGAATGAACAGATTTTAACCCGCATTATTCATGCGGGTTAAGGCCGTCCGCTCCGGCCATTTGCCTTGACCCGGCGCCGCTTTGCGGTACTATGGGGGCCGTTTTCATCGGAGCGCCGCATGAGCTTCAACTGGCTGGACGGTTTGATCGTCATCGCATACCTGGCCGCCATCACGCTGTACGGCAGCCATTTCCGCAAAAAACAGCAGTCCGTCCACACCTATTTCCTCGGCGGCAGGACGGCGCCCGCCTGGGCGCTCTCCCTTTCCATCGTAGCGACGGAGACCAGCACCTTCACCATCATCAGCACCCCCGGAATCGCCTTCGCGGGCAACATGTCCTTTCTGCAGCTGACGATCGGGTACATGATCGGGCGCATCCTCATCTGCCTCATTCTGATCCCGGCTTATTTCAAAGGGGAGATGTACACCGCCTACGCGCTGATGGAGCGGCGGTTCGGCCCGAAGACGAAACACGCGACCGCCAGCATGTTCTGCATCACGCGGGCCATGGCCGATGGGGTGCGCATGTTCGCCGTCGCCATCGTGATCGGGCTGGTCCTGGGGTTCGGGGATATCTGGTCCATCGTGATCATTTCGGCCCTGACCCTGATCTACACATTTGAAGGGGGCCTGACCGCCGTCATCTGGACCGATGTATTCCAGCTGTTCATCTACCTGGGATGCACGCTGGTCGCGGTCTTCGTCATTCTGGGGTATATCCCGAACGGGTGGGAAGGCGTCGTCGCGGCGGCGGGATCCAAGTTTGCCGTCTGGGACTTTTCGCTCGATTTCCGTCTTCCGTACACCTTCTGGGGCGGCGTGATCGGGGGCGCGTTTCTCAATATCGCGAGCCACGGAGTCGACCAGCTGATCGTGCAGCGCCTGCTGGCGGCCAGGAGCGAGCGGGACAGCAAAATCGCGCTGCTATCCAGCGGCGTGATCATCATCGCGCAGTTCGCGCTGTTCCTGCTCGTCGGGATCCTGCTTTTCGCTTTCTTCAGCTACCATCCCGGACAAATTCCCCCAGCCGAACGGGACAGGATATTTCCCGCATTCATACTCACCTACCTTCCGCACGGCGTCCGCGGGATCATGGTAGCCGCGATTCTGGCGGCCGCCATGTCCACTCTCAGCGGATCGCTGAATTCCCTTGCCTCGACGACGGTGGTGGACTTCATTAGGCCGTTCCTCAAAAAGGATTATTCTCCCGGGGAACAGCTGCGCCTGTCCCGCCGGATCACGGTATTCTGGGGAATCATACTCGTCATTCCGGCCGTCCTCTCCCGCGGGGTGAAGTCCGTGCTGGAAGTGGGCCTGACCATCTCCTCCATTACCTACGGCAGCATGCTGGGCGCATTTCTTCTGGGCCTGCTGACCCGGAGGGCGAACGAAAACGGAGTCATCGCCGGCATGGCCGTCGGGCTGGCGTCCATGCTGTCGATCTGGCATTTCAGCCCGATCGCCTTCACCTGGTATGTGCTGATCGGCGCATCGATCACGTTCGTGACCGGCTATGCGGCCAGCATCCTTTTCGAACGCCGGACCGCATCCGCGGCGAACCGGTGATCATTCCGAGTACGGGATGATGGTGCGGCGGTGCCGCCCCTCCCCGACGACCCGGTCTCCCGCCGTCACGCGCACCTCGAACAGGAGCTTGCGGCCGTCCGCCTCCAGGACCCTGCACCCGACCTTCAACACCGTCCCGACCGGAGCGGCCGCGGTGTGTCTCACGTGCACCTCGTAACCCACGGTGATGAATCCGGGGGGCAGCAGTTCCTGCACGAGGTCTTTGCACACTCCCTCCATCAGGTCGATCATGTTCGGGGTGGAAAGCACGGGGACACGGGTGTGCGTGATGGCACGCGAAGCATCCACTGTGACAGTCCGTTCGGATGCCATTCCGGGTTTGACGGCGTCGAAATTCGGCATGAGCACCTCGTTTGAATTCAGAGGACAGGATCCCCGTTCCCCGAAACGCACCACACCGGGGCGGTGCGCCCCGGGGGCCGGGGGTGCATCATGGATATTTTAATACAAGAAACTGACGCCGAATCTCTTTTGTGATATTTTGTCCCACAGTTCGTTTCGGTGGCTACTCCTTGCACGCTGCACTGGAGACATGCGGAGATGCCGTACAACGTCGGATCGTCGCTCCCGGAGTACCGGGTCAAGGCGGCGCTGGATCAGTCCGATTCCGGGAACCGGATCCAGGACGACGACTTCGCACGCCGCTACGGATTCCGGGCGGGGCTGGTCCCCGGCGTCTCGGTCTTCGCCTACATGTCCCGGCCGCTCGTGGACCTGATGGGCAAAGACTGGCTGGAACGCGGATCCGCGGAGGCGCATTTTCTCCGGCCGATCTACGAAGGCGAGGAAATACGGATTGCGGGGGCCATCACATCGATCGGCGATGACGGGACGCTGTCTCTGGATTACAGGGCGACCAACAGCCAGGATGTGCCCTGCGGGGCCGGCTCCGCGCTTTTGCCGCCGGCAGCTTCCCTTTCGGAACCCCCGGTCGACGGCTATCCGGCCGGCCGGCCGAAACTCCACCGCGCCATCTCTCTCGAATCCCTTCAGGTCGGGGAATACCTCGCCCCCGTAACATCCGATTTCACATGGAACGTCCACTGGCAGTATTGCCGGAAGACGATCCGCGACCACCACCCCCTTTATGAGAAAACCATGCATCCCGGCTGGCTCGCGAGCAGGGCGGGACAGATCCTGTCGGCGAACTACGCCATCCCGGCGTGGATAGACGTCTCGAGCGCCGTAGAGAACTATCACGCCCTGGAAGAGGAATGTGCGGTCGAAACGCGGGGACGCGTCTACGGCAAGTTCGAGCGGGACGGGGATCATTACATCGTTCTGGACCTGGCCGTCTTCTCCCCGGCGCACTGCCTGGCGACCCTGCGCCACACGGCCATCTTCCACATCGCGCCCAATGCGGCGTAGCAGTCGGCAGTCGGCAGTCGGTAGTCGGCAGTGAATGCCGTGTTTCCCCGATGGAAGTGGG
>CAZTHE010000114.1:0-13133 GCA_964613495.1 uncultured Acidobacteriota bacterium
GGTGACGGGGTGCTCGACCTGGATGCGCGTGTTCATCTCGATGAAGTAGTAACGGCCCCGGCCGTCGAACACGAATTCCATGGTGCCCGCGTTGGTATAGTTCACGGCATGCGCCGCCCGGACGACGAGCCGGCCGATTTCCTCGCGCACTGCAGGCGTCACGTAGGAAGAAGGGGATTCCTCGATCAGCTTCTGGTGGCGCCGCTGGATGGAGCATTCCCTCTCGCCGAGATGGATGACGTTGCCGTGGCGGTCCGCAAGGACCTGAAACTCGATGTGGCGGGCGAAGGGGATGTATTTCTCGACGTAAACCTCGCCCGACCCGAAGGCGGCCTGGGCTTCGGACTGCGCGACCTCGATGGCGCCCGGGAGCGCGCCGGGATCGTCCACGACGCGCATGCCCTTGCCGCCCCCTCCGGCCGCCGCCTTGACGATGACCGGGTACCCGATTTCGGCCGCCTGGTCCAGCACGGAGGCGGACGCCTGCCGGATCTTCCCCGTGCCGGGGACCACGGGCAATCCCGCCGCCCGCATCGCCGTCCGGGCTCCGTCCTTGTCTCCCATCATGCGGATCACGGCTGGCGGCGGGCCGATGAAGGTGATGCCGCAGGCCTCGCACACCTCCGCGAAATAGGCGCTCTCCGCCAGAAAGCCGTAGCCGGGGTGAATGGCATCCGCGTTGGTGATCTCGGCGGCGCTGATGACGGCGGGGATGTTCAGGTAGCTGTCGGCGCCGGGCGGCGGGCCGATGCAGACCGCCTCGTCCGCGAACCGGACGTGGAGCGAGTTCTGGTCGGCCTGGGAATAGACCGCGACGGTCGGGATGCCCAGTTCTTTGCAGGCGCAGATGACGCGGAGCGCGATTTCGCCCCGGTTGGCAATCAGGATCTTTCGGAACATCGGCGGCCTCACCCCTGCTGCGGGCGCACGGCAAAGAGCTTCTGCCCGAACTCCACGGGACGGCCGTTCTCGACGTAGATGCGCATGATTTCCCCCTCGACATCCGAGAGGATTTCGTTCATGAGTTTCATCGCTTCGACGATGCACAAGACGGAGCCCTCGCGGACCCGGTCGCCGGGGCGCACGTAGGGCTCGGCGTCGGGTTTCGGCGCCCGGTAAAAGACCCCGACGATGGGGGACGTCACCAGGTGCAGCCCCTTTTCCTCCGGGTCTTCGGCATCCTCCGCGGGAGCGGCGGCGGGGACGGATGCCCGGGTTGAGGCGGCGTCTTCGGTTTCCCGCGCCATGCGGCCGGAGAGCGCCTCGTTCCGGTCGCGGCTGAAATCCCGCTTCATGCGGACGCGCGTACCGGTATGTTCGAGCTCGAATTCGCAGATGTCGCTCTGGAGGACGTCCTGGATCAGGTCTTTCACTTCCTTGATGTTCATGCACGCTTCCTCTGTTTATGCCGGGATTCCTGCCCCCGGCCGTGAGCGGCGGCCGCGGAGAACCCCTATCCTTCCCGGTTCGGTCACGCGCGGCTCCGGATCCCGGAGCGATGCCGGCGGAACCATTTTTTACGTCAAAAGGGCGATTTTCAAAACCCGGTCCTGTCCGAACCCGTGCGTCGTTTCCGGATGATTCGAAGGGTGGGATCATAGCATCAAGCGCCGGGGATGTCAAAACGGCTGAAGGGCTGCGGAAAAACGGGGAACCGGCGGGGCGGCCGGAGAGGATCCTGCCGGCGGGAGGAGGACGAAAGACGCAGGACGCGGCTTCCGTCCTCCTCCCGCCGGCGGGGGGGCGTTATTTCACGATGCGGGGTGTCACGAAGAACAGGACCTCCTGGGTGCTGCGCGAAACGGCGGTGCGCCGGAACAGGTTGCCGACGACGGGCAGCGATCCCAGACCGGGGACCTTGTCTTCGGAGTTCGACTCCGAGTCCATGAGAATCCCGCCGATGACCGTGGTGCCGCCGTCGCTGACGAGCACCCGCGTCGTCGATTCGCTGGTGCGGATCGAGGGGATGCCGTCCACGTTTTTAACCCAGTCGGGCGTGTTGTTCTCGACCTTGAGGTCCAGGACGATGTTGCCTTCGTAGGTGATCTGCGGCGTCACGACCAGGGTCAGGGCGGCATTCTGAAACTGGACCGTGACCGTGTTGTTCGCGACGATCTGAACGGGGAATCGCACGCCCTGGGTGATCACGGCCGAGCTGTTGTTCTGCGCCGTGACCTTGGGCTGCGAAATCAGCTTCGCCCACCCCTTGCTCTCGCCGGCCGTGATGGCCGCGTCGAGCAGGAAGGTGTCGAAGATGTTGCCGACGGAAATGCCGAGGCCGCCAAAAGCCTTCGTGGCGGGCAGGTTGACGTTATAGTTGCCCTTGTCCTGGGACGTCGTGCCCGTGCTGACTGCGGCGCTTTCGGACGCGGAATCCTCGGAAGCGCCGCGTCCGGTGGTCGAATCGCCGGCGGAGAAAGTCGACTTGGGCGTAGCGCTGGGGCGTGTGCCTCCGATCGTTCCAAACGTGTTGGGGCCGCCGACGGTTACCCGCTGCAGGTTCCCGGCCACGAATCCGAACTGGATCCCGATGTCGCGCGCGAAATCGCGCGTGGCGGAGACGATGCGCGCCTCGATTTCCACCTGCGGTTGCGGCGTGTCGAGGACATCGATGAGCTGAACCATCTTGTCGACCGAACCCGGCAGGTCCGTAAGGATCAGGGAATTGGTGCGCTCCTCCACGACGATGGATCCCCGGACGGTCTTCTGGTCCGCGAGCGCCTTCACGAGGCCATCGGCTTTCGCGTAGTTCAGCCTCCGGATGCGTGTTTCCAGGTCCGCCGCAAGGAGGTTGGCCTTCTTGAGCGCCTCCCGCTGCTTGGCTTCGTCCTGAAGCGTCGCCTTGCGCGTGATGCGAACGAGGTTGCCTTCGATCTGCTTGTCCAGAGACCGCGTGGCCAGGGCCATGTCGAACACCTGGTCCCACGGAATTTTCTCGCCTTTGATGGAGATGGTGCCCTTCACGTCGGGGTCCACGACGATGTTGATCCCGCCTTCTTCGGCCATCAGCCGGAAGAAATCGACCAGCGGCATGTCGATCAGGTCCAGGGTCAGGGGCTGACCGGAGTAGCGGCTCGCGGGGGACTGGACCGGTTTGGGCGGGAGCGAGAGGGCCGCCGGCGTCAGGGCGGCGACGAGGGGCGCCGTGTCCACGGTCTCTTTGGCCGGGAGAGGCGCAACGCGCGGGTTATGCGCCGCGGTCCGGGCGGCGGCCGCCGGAGCCGGAGGACGCGCGGGGCTTGCCGGCGCGGATGCCGCGGAAACGGCCGGGGCCGGTTTGGAGGCGACCGACGCGCCCGGCACCTCGCCCTTGACCGGGACGGGGGCCGCTTTCTTTACCAGAGGGGCGCCGGTAGCCGGGACCGATTTGGATGCGTCCTCGCGGAAAACGAGGCGCACCTGGGTCTTGTCCAGGCTGATCTCGTGGCTGCCGTACTGCTTCTCGAGGTCGCACACGACGCGGGCGATCGGATTCGGGGCGCCCCGGAACTGCTGCACCCGAACCTGCCGGACGGAGGCGGCCTGCACCGGGAGTTTTGAGAACTTGACCCGGTTTTCCGTGTTCAGGAAATCGAGCACCAGGCGGGGCGGATTATCCAGGACGATCTCCCTGGGCGTCACCGCGCGGTCGGCGGTGACGGTTACCGTCAACCCCCCGTCCCCGGGTGCGAACCGGACGTCAGAAATGAACCCGGCGGCCTCCATGGAAGGGGGTGCCGCGGCGGCGCTGCCGGGCGATGCGCCGGGAGCGGGTAGCTGTTTGGATGCCGCGGAGGCGCGGGAAGAGTCCTGAGCATAGTCCGCCCGCGGGGCCGCAAGCATCGGCAACAGGAGAAGGAGGCCGCACACGGCACCCTTCGCTTCCCGCGACGTTACTTTTCCGAATATGGTGCGTCGAGTTTTCATACCAGTCATCCTATGGTGTCCTTAGCCGCTTAATCACGTCCTGGGTCAACAATTTTCCGGACCGCATACGCGTTTCCCGGACCAGAGTCACAGAATCCTCACGAATTTCCTTCAGATAACCGTCGAAAAGCCGGTCCCCATTTCTCAGGAAGTAAGCGCGGGAATCCGCGCCCCGGAAAACGGCGACATGTCTCCCGTCACGCATCGCGACTCCCTGCAGGGTGGCCTGGGCGATATAGGTGCCCATGATCCCGGGCGGGGGCAGGCCGCGGGATACCTCCTCGTCCGCCGATCTCTTGCCGTTTTTCCTCTCAAGAAGGGGATTGATAAAGGGATCCCTGCGGTTCCCCGACCTGTATAGAACGCTGGAATACTCCACCGGAGACTCCAGCGTCTGCCGGGGCTCGCCGGGGGAATCGGCCGGCAGGCTCGGGCTGGCTCCCGGCGCGGCCTGCGGGAGAAACAGGGCCAGGGGCAGCAGCAGAGCCCAGCTCCGCGCGTATCGCGCGGGCCGCCGGGTTTGCCGCATCAATGGATGCATCCTAGTGGAAACGATCACCGCTTCTTCCCCTTTCTTGCCGGTTTTTCATCCGGCACGGGAGCCTGATCTTCCCGGAAAACAAACGTGGTCGCGGTGCAGCTGGCCGTCAGAGTAGTCCGTGCGTCGTCCGGGGGCTTGTCCATTCCCGATATGCTGATGTCGCCGACGTCGATGATGCGCGTCGCCTGGCTGACTTTTTCGAAAAACAGTCCCAGCCCGTCGTAGTTCCCTTCCACCTCGACCTGAATCGGCCAGTCCGAGTAGAACGCCCTGGGGACGACGGGCTTCGGGACGAACTTGTTGATCTTCAGGCTGCTGGAGGCCGCCATCTTCTGCACGCTTCGCAGTACCGCGGGCGTCTCCTTCTCGGAAGGCAGGATGCTTTGCAGCACGGCGAGCCTTTCCTCCAGCTGCGCCAGTTCCTGTTTGAACCGGCGGAGCTGGCTCTCGATCGCCGCTCCCTGGGCCACCGATCGCTCCAGCCGGGCTACCTCCACCTGGATGCCGTCGCGTTTTTTGATCTGGTCTTTCAGGTAGTAGAGGTAAAAGACGAACGCCAGGCAGCCGACGATGGCGGCGAACGCGGCAATCTGGGCCGGACGCGGAAGGTTTTCGAAACGAAAGTTGCTGAGGGACATTGCTTTACTCCGCCTGTGGTTTCGTTTTGCTCGTGCAGATCAGCGAAAATTTCGTGGCTTCCTTCTGCCGTTCCACCAGCTCGAGGTCCACCGTCTCGAAGATGCCGCTCGCCGCGAGATGGGTCATGAAGTCGGGGATCGTCTCCTCGCGCTGCGTGAAACCGACGATTTTGATCAGCGCTGCCTTCTGGACGACGGAAGTCAGCCAGAAGGCGCCGTTCTGCGGGATGCTGTGGATCACGCTGTTGAGCAGCAGCACGGGGCCTTTCTGGTTTTCCTTGAGTTTCTCGATGATGTCGATCCGGGTCTGGCGCTGCTGCTTCAGCGTCTCGTATTTTTCGATTTCCTTTTTCAGGTTCTGGAGGCGGGCCTCCTCGATCCGGAGGGCATCCCGTTTCCTGGTTCCGGCCTGGATCTGGTGACCGACGGAAAATGCCCAGGCCCCCATGCCGCCGGCGGCCAGCACGAAGATGGCCAGCAGCAGGAGTCCGGTCCGAGACACCGTGGGTTTGACGATGGCCTTGCGGGACTGGGCCGCGTGATCCTTCAGCAAATTGACTTTGATCATAGCCGCACTATTCCTCGGCGCGCCGGAGCGCCAATCCGATCGCGATGGCCAGGTCCGGAGCCCGGTCCGCGATCATGGAGGACGAAAAATGTTTGGGATCGAACGCAATCTTCCTGAAACTGTCGAATTTTTCCGTCGGGATGTCGAATTTCCGGGCGAGGGTTTCGATCAGGCCCGGCGTATGAGCGGCACCGCCGCTCACGATCATCCGGTCGATGCGGTCCACCGTCGTGGTGGATTTGAAGAAGTCGTAAGTCCTTCTGGATTTCCAGGCAGAGGATCTCGGTGACGGATTCGATGACATGGCCGGCTTCCTTGGGGTCGATCCCTTCGACGGGCTCGCCGTGCTTCAGGGCCTGCGCCTGGGCGTGGCCGAGGTTGAATTCCTTCTGCATGAATTCGGTGTATTGGTGCCCGCCGACCCCGACATCGCGTGTGAACAGAAAATCGGTTCCCGACACGATGTTGATCGTCATCGTGCTGGCGCCGACGTCGAGCAGGGCGACGGTGTCGCTGCCGGTCGGCTCGTAGTTGATCTCGTAGGCGTTCTGCAGGGCGAAGGCATCGACGTCGATCAGCACGGGGACCTTGCCCGCCATTTTGATGACGCTGGTGTAGTCGGTGATCTTGTCCTTCTTGACGGCGACCAGCAGGATGTCCAGGTTCCCGGTCGACGTGTTCTCGCCGAGGACCTGGTAGTCCAGGTTGACGTCGGCGATGTCGAAGGGGATGTACTGCTCGGCTTCCCATCGTATCGATTCGGCAAGTTCCTCTTCGCTCTGCACCGGCAGCGAAATCTTCTTGACGATGACGGAGTGGCCCGAGATCGATGTGTTGATCCGGTCGTTTTTGATTTCCTGCTGCGCGAAGATCCTGGCGATTCCGTCGGAGACGGGTATTTTGGAAATGATCACCCCGTCCACGATGCAGTCGGGCGAGAGTTCCTCGATTCCAAGATGGGCCAGTTCGTAGCCGCCCTTGCGGGACGCGCGCAGTTCCACCGCCTTCAGCGCGCTGGAACCGATGTCGAGACCGACAGAGTGTTTGTTTCGATTCAGGAGACTTAGCATAGCGTATCCACCGGATAATCCCGGTTTCCTCGATGGGCGTTGGTATGTAAACAGCGCACTTTTTGACGCAAGCGATTCACTGCCTTTCACAAAGCATGCCCTGCTGCCCCGGGCACTCTGGTACCCTTATCGTTCTTTCGGCTCAACCTGTTGCGTTTTTTCTGCAGCCCGGGGCGATAAAAATCGCCCCCCGGCCCCCGGCGCCGCCCCGGGGCCCCTCCCCGGGGGGCGAAACCCGGGGCGAGGGGCCCTCCGGGAGGGCACGGAGGGGGAGGGGCGAATTTCGGGGCCGAAGTTGAGAAAAAGCGGCGCAAGAGACGGCAATTCCTCTTGACACTTTCGCTTTACTTGGATAGCCTAAAGGATTGTTCTGCTATGTAGTTAAGTGAGGGAGACTGTGATGAAGAGCTTTATCCCCCGTGAAAGGGATATTCAGAAACACTGGCATGTGATTGACGCGGAAGGGCAAATTCTCGGGCGGCTGGCCTCCAGGGCGGCGCGACTTCTGACCGGAAAAGAAAAGCCGATCTATACGCCTTTTCTCGACACCGGGGATCACGTCGTCATTATCAATGCGGGAAAGGTGAAGTTGACGGGCAAAAAGCTTTCCGACAAGAAATACCGGTACCACACCGGTTATCCCGGGGGGCTGAAGGAATCGACGGCGGGCGAACTGCTCTCCAAGGACCCCGGAAGGCTGGTGCGATCGGCGGTGGTCGGAATGCTTCCGAAAACAAAGCTGGGAAGGGCGATGCGCAAAAAGCTCAAGGTGTATGCGGGGCCGCAGCATCCGCACCAGGCGCAGCGGCCCACGCCGATGGCGCTCTAGTCCGGCCCCGGCGCGTCGGGGGCTCTGCACATTGTTACTATTTGAGGGACTGAATGGCGATCGTTGAATATTACGGAACAGGAAAGAGAAAGAGTTCAACCGCCCGCGTGCGTCTGCTGCCCGGGGCGGGGCAGGTCTTTGTCAACAAGCGGGACCTGAGCGAATATTTCAAGAATGAAACGCAGCGCACCGTGATCCGCTACCCCCTGGCGGTGACGGACAACCTCGGAAAGTTCGACATCCGGGCGATCGTCAGCGGAGGCGGGACGTCCGGCCAGGCCGGCGCGATCCGGTTGGGCATCGCGAATGCGCTGCTCGAGTTCAACGCCGAACTGCGTCCACGGTTGAAGCGGGCCGGACTGCTCAGCAGGGATTCCCGCATCAAGGAAAGAAAGAAATACGGTCAGAAGGGGGCTCGCAAGAGGTTCCAATTCTCAAAGCGATAGTCTTAGGAGGTTCTATTTGGTTTCGATAACCATGAAGCAATTGCTGGAGGCGGGAGTCCACTTCGGCCACCAGACGAAGCGCTGGAATCCGAAGATGAAGGAGTACATCTTCGGGCAGAGGAATGGCATCTACATCATTGACCTTCAAAAGAGTTTGAAGCTGTTCAAGAACGCAATCCAGTTCATGTACGAGCTGGGGGCGCAGGGCAAGACCATTCTCTTCCTCGGGACGAAGCGTCAGGCGCAGGAGGCCATCCAGGAGGCCGCGCAGCGCACTTCCATGTATTATGTCAATCAGCGGTGGCTGGGCGGGCTGCTGACCAACTTCGCCACGATTCAAAAGAGCATCAAACGGTTCCGGGAAATCGAGGCGATGCGCACGAACGGACAGTACGATCTCTTTTCCAAGAAGGAGATCGCGCGGTACGAGCGGGAGCGCAAGAAGCTGGAGAAGAACCTGTCCGGGATCAAGGACATGGGCAGCTTGCCGGACGCGCTCTTCGTGATCGACACCAGACTCGAATCCATCGCCATCAAAGAAGCCGCCAAACTCGGCATCCCGGTCGTGGGCGTCGCGGATACCAACTGCGACCCGGACGCGATCAATTACATCATCCCGGGGAACGATGACGCGCTCCGGGCGATCCGCCTGATCACCGATACGATCGCGCAGGCCTACCTGGACGGCAAGTCGGTCTTCGAGGCGCAGCAGAAGGAACTGGCCGAACGGCTGGAAAAGCAGCGGCAGGTCCAGGCGCAGCAGGCGGCCGAAGCCGCCGCCCGGAGGGCCGCCGAGAGCAGGGAGACGGCGGAAACGGCCGCGGCCGCAGTCGATGGGACGCCGGCCGGAGACGCTTCGGCGAAGCCGAGGACGACCGTGCGCAAGACGCTGCAGCGGAAGGCCAAGCCCCGGAAGGCCGAAAATGCGGCTGCCCCGGCGGATGCCGCCGCCGCGCCTGCGGGCGAGGCAGCGGATCCGGCCGAGGCCCCGGGGGATCCGTCGGGCGAGCAGGGCCTTTCCGGCAGTTAGTTTCGCTCTATTAATTCATTGCCGCAGCCATATCCCGGGAACCCGGCCGCCGCGATGGCGGGCGGGTCAGGGGAGTGATGTGTGCGTTCGGCCGCCTGCGGGCCGGCCGGATCAGGGCAGGGGAAGTCAGGAGGCATACGATGGGCATTTCCGCAGAGCTGGTCAAGGAGCTGAGGGAGAGAACCGGCGTCGGTTTCATGGAATGCAAAAGCGCGCTTCAGGAATCCAACGGGGACCTGGAAGAGGCGATCACCATTCTGCGCAAGAGGGGGCTCGCGTCCCTGGCCAAGAAGTCCGGGCGCGAGACCAAGGACGGGCTGATCGGCGCCTACATCCATAACGGGAAGATCGGCGTCATGGTCGAGGTCAACTGCGAGACGGACTTCGTCGCGAGAAATCCCGACTTCCAGGCGTTGGTCAAAGACCTCGCCATGCAGATCGCCGCCAGCGATCCCCGGTTCATCCGCAAGGAGGATGTGACGGAAGACGTTCTGGCCAAGGAGCGGGAGATCTATGCGGAACAGGCGCGCGCGACGGGCAAGCCGGAAAACGTGCTGGACAAGATCGTGGACGGCAGAATGACCAAGTACTACGCGGAGGCCTGCCTGCTGGAACAGCCGTTCGTCAAGGACACGGCCATCACCGTTCGGGATCACATCGCGGCGCACATCCAGAAGATCGGCGAGAATATCCAGGTGCGGCGCTTCGTCCGCTACAAACTCGGGGAATAGTCCGCGGTCCCCGCCGCCCCGAGGCCCGGGCATCCGGCAAAACAGGAGGCGTGATGATGGAGTCCCGTCCCGAGGTTCAACCCCGGTACCGGCGCGTGCTGCTCAAACTGAGCGGCGAAGCCCTCATGGGGGGCCAGGGGTTCGGAGTGGACCCGGCCATGGCCTCGCGCATCGCGGAGGAAATCGCCGAACTGCACGCCATCGGCGTCGAGGTCGCGGCGACCGTCGGCGGAGGCAACATCGTGCGCGGCATCGCGGTGAGCGCGGCCGGCATGGACCGTGTGAGCGGGGATTACATGGGCATGCTCGCCACCGTCATCAACGCCTTGGCGTTGCAGAACGCCCTCGAAAGGCTCGGCGTCTTCACGCGCGTCCAATCGGCAATCGAGATGCGGGAGGTCGCGGAGCCGTTCATCCGGAGGCGCGCCATCCGCCACCTCGAGAAAGGCCGGGTCGTCATTTTCGCCGCCGGGACGGGGAATCCCTATTTCTCCACCGACACGGCCGCCGCGCTCCGGGCGATGGAGATCGGCGCGGAGGCCATCCTGAAGGCCACGAAAGTGGACGGGATCTATGATTCCGATCCCATGCTCAACCCGGCCGCAAAGCTGTTCGAGGAGTTGACCTACCGCGAGGTCCTGGAAAAGGGGCTGCGCGTGATGGACACCACGGCCGTTTCGCTCTGTATGGAGAACAAACTTCCCATCGTGGTTTTTAACCTTCTTCGCCGGGGCAACATCCGGGAAGCCGTGCTGGGCTCCAAGGTCGGCTCCGTGGTCCGCGCCTAGACCGCGCGGCGCCCGGAAACTCAGGCGGGGGAATGGAGGGCAGAACCTGATGATCCGACAGATACTCGACGCCACCAAGAAGGGCATGGAAAAATGCGTGGATGACATGCAGCAAAACCTGGCCACCATCCGCACGGGGCGCGCGTCGGTCAGCATCCTGGACCATGTGCAGGCCAACTATTACGGCACCGCGACCCCGCTGAACCAGATGGCCTCCCTCTCCACGCCGGACCCCACGCTCATCGTGATTCAACCCTGGGACCCTTCCACGATCGCGGCGATCGAAAAGGCCATCCTCACGTCCGACCTGGGATTGAACCCCACCAACGACGGCAAGGTCATCCGGCTTCCGATTCCGCCGCTCACGCAGGAGCGGCGCAAACAGCTGGCCAAGTCGGTGGGACACATCGCCGAGCAGCACCGGGTGGCCGTGCGGCAGGTCCGCCACGAATCCAACGACCAGTTGAAGGACGCGCAGAAGGACAAGAAGATCTCGGAGGACGAGGAAAAGGACGCGCTGAAAAAGGTCCAGGAAATGACCAATTCCTTCATCGAGAAAGTCGACGCGCTTCAGAAGAAAAAGGAAGCCGAGATCCTCGAATTATAGGCGAGCCGCAGCGCGGCCGCGTCGCATACGGAGTGATCGCGATGATTGCAGCAACTCAGATCAAGAAGGGGATGACGATCAAGCTGAACGGGGAACTGTACCGCGTTTTTTCCTTTCAGCACATCACGCCGGGCAACTGGCGCGGCATGGTGCAGACCAAGCTGAAGTCGATCAAATCGGGGTCGATCATCGAGCACCGGTTCCGGTCGGAAGACCGGGTCGAGCAGGCGTACCTGGAAACGCACGAAGTCGAATACCTCTATGCGGACGGTTCGGACTATCATTTCATGAACACCGAATCGTTCGAGCAGTTTCACCTGCCGTCCGACCTGCTCGAGGATTCCATCCCTTTCATGACGCCGAACATCAAGCTGCAGATCGAGTTTTACGAAGGGAAACCCATCGGCGTCGAAATGCCCGCTTCCGTCGAGCTTCGGGTCGTGTCGACGGAACCCGCGCTGCGCGGCGCCACGGTCAGCAACGTCAACAAACCGGCGACCCTGGAGACCGGGCTGGTCATTCAGGTGCCGCCCTTCATCAACGAAGGGGAGCTGATCCGCGTGGACACCGGCGATGGCAAGTACATGGAGCGCGTCCGGGGGTGAACCGTCGGGCGATCGACCCGCCGCGCTTCCGCCTGCGCCCCCCCACCGTTTCGTCCGGAACAGAATCTTCGAATCCCATATTGCTTTCCGGTTCGGCGTCTGCTACTTTGGACTGCCCTTTTCCAGAAGAGGTATTCCAAACCGATGAAGGAATTCACACAAAGCCTCCGTCTCTCGCCCAGCGAAATCCCGAACCGCATCTACGGCGTCGAGAACTGGGCGTCCGGGTATTTCGGCGTCAGCGAGCAGGGACTGCTCACCGTGCACCCGACGCGCAATCCCCTCATGGGGGTGGAAGTCCTGTCTCTGGTCCAGACGCTGCTGCAGCGCAAGGTAACGCCCCCGTTCCTGCTGAGATTCCCCCAGATCCTGGACACCCAGGTGAAGGAGATGCACGAGGCCTTCCGGAGCTCGATCGCCGAATACAACTACGAGGCGCGGCACCGGGGCGTGTTCCCGATGAAGGTGAATCAGAACCGGAGCGTCGTGGAGCGGCTGCTGGCCGCGGGGCACCGCTACGAGTACGGGCTCGAAGTGGGAACGAAGGCCGAACTGGCCGCCGCGCTTACGCTGCCGATGCATCCCAATGCGCTGCTGATCTGCAACGGGGTCAAGGACCGGAGGTACCTGGAGTGGGCGCTGCATTCCTCCAAGCTCGGGAAGAACCCGGTGCTGGTGCTGGAGGAGGTCTCGGATCTCAAGAAGGTCGCCGAGGTCTCCGCCGCGCTCGGGGTGCGCGCCGACCTGGGAATCCGCGTGCGGGTGTTTTCCCGCGGGGCGGGCAAATGGGAGGAGTCGGGCGGCGAGACATCCAAGTTCGGGATCAATACGATCCAGCTCCTGGATTGCCTGAAACACGCCTCGGACCGGGACCTGGCGCGCGACATCAAGATGCTGCACTTCCATATCGGGTCGCAGATCACGGATATCCGGAGAATCAAGAACGCCATCAAGGAGGCCGCCCGGGTCTACGCCAAGGTGCGCAAGATGGGATTCCCGATCGCATACCTCAACGTCGGGGGCGGGCTGGGCGTGGACTACGACGGAAGCCGGACGGCGTCGGACTGCAGCGTGAACTACACCGTTCAGGAATTCGCCAACGACATCGTCTATACGATCAACGAGATCTGCCAGTCGGAAAACGTCCCGCCCCCGACCATCGTGAACGAGAGCGGGCGCGCCGTCGCGGCGCACCATGCCGTTTTCATCATGAACGTGATCCGCACGCTGAATCCCGGGTTGGGGGGCGCGGAGATCAATCCGTCCAAAGTCGACTCCGAGGTCGTGCGGGAGATGATGGATCTCTACAAGGACGTCAACCCCAAGAACTTCCGCGAGTACTACCACGACGCGCTGCAGCACCGGGAAGAGCTC
>CAZTHE010000115.1:0-1413 GCA_964613495.1 uncultured Acidobacteriota bacterium
CTCAACGGTCTTCCCGCCGAGCTCGTCCTGGAGACGCTGGAAACGGGCCCGCACTTCCTGGGCCTGGCGCATCATTTCCCCAAGATCGGTCATCTGTCCTCCTCATCGGGCGGCGCCTCGACGAAAGACGCCTCCTCGTTTCCCACGACGTCCGCCGGCGCCGTCGCACCCCCGACCCGCGAGGATTGCTCCGCGGAAGAGACCGGCCCCTCGACCGGGGCGGGATTGACCTTCACCAGCATGGCGCCGTCGAACACCCGCAGCGCTTCGAGGACGGCCGGATCGGAAAGGGCCTTCCGTTCCAGCGATTCCTCCGACTCGGCTACGGCGTCGGATTCAGGGCTTTTTTTTTCCGCCGATGCCTCCAGGCGCACGGGGACGGGTCGGCCCGCCGCCTCTTCCAGCGCGGACAGCAGGAGGGACCACTTGTCCGGTTCCTTCAGCCGATCGAGGAACATCCCGTTGGGGCAGGAGATAACGTACTCCCCTCCGCGGATCTCCCCCTCCATCTGGTTGAGAAGCCCCATCAGGATGACGCCTTTCCCTTTCTTCGCCTCCAGGGCCCGTTTCAGGGCGTCCCACAGCCCGACGCCCCCCGCGTCCCCGCCCGTGGCGGGTTTCGCGTCGAGCCCGGAAGGAGCGGACGGCGCAACGCCGGACGCGGCCTTGCGCGAGAATGTCGGCGGCGGCGGCAGAGATGGGGAGACCGCCCGCGAGGACGCCGGGGAAGGGACCGGGCGCGCCGACGGGGCCGGGACTTCGCCCGCCTCGACGGCCGAAAGGGGGAGCAGCTCTTGCGCGTTCGCCAGGCGCAGCAGCAGCAGCTCGAACCCCAGGTGGGGGAACTCGGTTCCCAGGACATCCCGTTCGGAGCGGAAGGCGATGTCGAGGAGGAGCATCCATTCCTCCTTCACCCGCCGCGAGGCGAGATCCCGCACCCGTTCGAGGGAAGACGGCGAATACCGGAAGAGCAGCTCCTCCTTGCCGGTGAAGGAGAGGACCGTTGCGTCGCGCAGGACGTCGATCAGGGAAAGGTAAAGGTACTTGAGGTCGGCCCCGCGGGACCGGAGGGCCCCGAAACGGGTCAGCGCAGGCCCCGCCCCCTCGAGGACGGCTGCCCCGGCCAGGTCGATGGCGGCCTCCGTCCCCACCAGCCCAAGCATCCCCTCGACCATCGCAGCCGTGACGTTTCCCGCGCCGGAGACGGCCGCCTGCTCGAACAGCGACTGCCCGTCCCGCATCGATCCGAAGGCGTACCGGGCCATGAGGGAGAGGGCATCCTCCTCCACGGCCACGCCCTCGGCATGGGCCATCTCGTCGAGACGCCCCCGCACCTCGAGGTCGGTGAGCATCCGGAAATCGAAGCGCTGGCAGCGCGAGAGGATCGTGTCCGGTATGCGGTTGGGCTCGGTT
>CAZTHE010000115.1:1423-13042 GCA_964613495.1 uncultured Acidobacteriota bacterium
GCGAAAGGATCGTCGGGATAATCTTATGCTTCTCGGTTGTGGCCAGGATGAAGACCACGTGCGGCGGCGGTTCCTCCAGCGTCTTCAGCAGCCCGTTGAAGGCCGCCTTCGACAGCATGTGGACTTCGTCGATGATGTAGATCTTGTACCGGAGGCGGGACGGCGCATAGGCGGCGTTTTCGCGCAGGCGGCGGATGTCGTCGATGCCCGTGTTGGACGCCCCGTCGATCTCCTGGACGTCGGCGCCGCTGCCCGCCCCGATCTCTTCGCATGCCGGGCATTCCAGGCACGGCGCAGGCGTGGGGCCCCTTTCGCAGTTGAGCGCGCGGGCGAGGATCCGCGCGAAGGTGGTCTTCCCGACGCCGCGGGTGCCGGAAAACAGGTAGGCGTGGTGGATCTTGCCGGAAACGATGGCGTTGGAGAGGGCACGGGAGACATGGCTCTGCCCGACGATCTCTTCAAACGTCCTCGGGCGCCACTTCCTTGCCAACGCCTCATAGGCCATCGGCTTTCCCCCTTGAACCGCAGGGCGGAACCCGCTTTCAGGAAAACCTGACACCTCGGCCGGGGGTCCGCCGGCGGCCAGGGGAACCGTCGGCACACGGAGTTGTGCGGCTACCGCTGCTTCCTTCCGGATCTGACGGGGTTTGCCGCATTCCGTTGCGACGGGCCTGACCGCCGGCGCACCCTCGGCGGGGCGTCGGGGCGATCCCGCGGATCTGACCGCGCGGAAAGAGTTATGTTACGGGATTCCGGGAGGCATTTCAAGGACAGGCGCGGAGGACAGGCGCGGAGGCCGGGACAACAACTACCGTGGCCATCCCTGGCCGTCCCGGTCGAGGCATCAAATTCCGTAGCCATCCCTGGCTGCCTCGACACTCGGCCATCCATGGCCAGCGGCATTTGGCCATCCCTGGCCTTCAGGGTTGTCGTTTATGGCAGGTTCGAATCCCACCCCATATCAAATGAGTACGTAAGAATGGCGGAGGCCGGGACAACAACTACCGTGGCCATCCCTGGCCGTCCCGGCATTTGGCCATCCCTGGCCTTCAGGGTTGTCGTTTATGGCAGGTTCGAATCCCACCCCATATCAAATGAGTACGTAAGAATGGCGGAGGGGGTGGGATTCGAACCCACGTGGCGCCTCGCGGCACCAAGACGATTTCGAGTCGTCCCCGTTACGGCCACTTCGGTACCCCTCCGCGCGGCAAGGGAGGTATTATAACTATCATCCGGCGAGGTGGCAATGTACGAGCTCTGGGACAATACGCTTATGGGCTTCAGCATTGCCGGCTACATCTTCGCGCTGTTTTTGGTCCCCCGGGTGATCCTCGAACGGCGCCACCCGTCGTCGACACTCGCCTGGATGCTCGCCATCATCTTCGTGCCGCTGGCCGGCATCCCCCTCTACTACCTGATCGGCGTGCGGCGGATCCAGCGGCACATCCGCGCCAAGATCGCCGCATCCTCCTCGATCGCCTACCCGCTGGACCACCGGGTCTCCCCCACGGACCTCCCCACCGCCGCCGCGGAACAATGCGGCAAGGTCCTGAAGGCGTCGGGAACGCCCCCGCCGGTCTCCGGGAACCGGGTCACCTTCCTGACGAGGGGGGACGACGCGTACGGCGCGGTCCACACCCTGATCTCGGAGGCAAAGGACCACATCCACGCCGAGTTCTTCATCCTCGACCCGGACGCCGTCGGGAAGCGGTTCATACAGGCGCTCGCCGCCCGCGCGCGGGACGGGATCCATGTGCGGCTGCTCCTCGACGACGTGGGATCGTGGCGGGCCCTCCGCGGGATCGTGCAGCCGCTGCGCGACGCCGGAGGGGAAGTCGCCTCGTTCCTCCCCGCCCTCCCCCTGCAGCGGCGCAGGTCGGCCCACCTGCGGAACCACCGCAAGCTGCTGATCGCGGACGGACGGAAGTCGTTCACGGGCGGGATGAACATCGGAAAGAAATACATGGGGCCCCGGGTCACGAAGGGGCAATGGAAGGACGCCTCCGCGCTGGTCGAGGGACCGGCCGTCGCCGATCTGCAGGCCCTGTTCCTCGACGACTGGGCCTACGCGACGGAACAGACCGAGCCGCACGGCGTTCTCTTTCCCGAGCTTCCCGCCATCGTCGGGGGGAACCCGTCGCCGTGCACCCTGCAGGTCGCGGCATCCGGCCCCGACCGGGCGACGCATTCCATCTACCAGGGCGTGTTCACCGCCTTCACGACCGCGCGCCGGCGCGTCTGGATCGAGACCCCGTACTTCGTCCCGGACGAGGGGGTCCTGGCGGCCCTGCGCAACGCCGCCCTGCGCGACGTGGATGTCCGGCTGCTCGTCCCGGCCTCCTCCGACCTGCGCATCGTCTCCTATGCCGGCCGGTCGTATTTCAACGAGCTGCTTTCGGCGGGGATCCGGATCTTCCTTTACCGGCCGACGAACCTGCACTCCAAGGTGCTGATCATCGACGAGGACGTGGCGGGCATCGGGTCTCCCAACGTCGACATCCGGAGCTTCTTCCTGAACTTCGAGCTGGGTTTGTTCCTTTACGACTATCTCCGGGTCGAGGAGCTCGCCCGGATCTTCCAGGACGACCTTTCCCGGTCCGATGAAGTCGACCCGGAAGAGTTCGCCCGGCGGTCCCGGGCGCAGCGCCTGCTGGAAGGCAGCTGCCGGATCCTGTCTCCGATCCTGTAGGGGGAAAAGTCAACTCCCGCCCGCGCGCCGGCCTCGGAAGAACTTCTTGAGGAGCGCGGAGCACTCGTCGGCGAGGACGCCGGGAACGATCACCGCGCGGTGGTTGAGGCGGGGATCGGAGGTGATCCGGTAAAGGGTTGCAACGGCCCCGGATTTCGGGTCTTCCGCTCCGTAGATCACCTCCGCCACGCGCGCCGACACAGCGGCGCCGGCGCACATCGGGCACGGCTCGAGCGTCACGACCAGGCGGCAGCCGGCAAGGCGGTAGTTCCCCATCTTGCGGGCCGCCGCGCGCAAGGCCAGGATCTCGGCGTGGGCAGTGGGATCGTTCGACCCGACGGGGGAATTTCGCCCCCGGGAAAGGATCTTCCCCTCCGGAGACACGACCACCGCGCCCACCGGCACCTCCCCGGCCTCCGCCCCTTTCTCCGCCTCGACTAAGGCCGCCCGCATCCACTCCACCCTCATCGCCGCAGGGTCCATTTTCATTATCTTCGGCCCCCCACCTGCATTATCATTGTTCCATTATGCAGAATATCATCCACGAGCTGCTCATCAAGATCGGCGAGGACCCGGACCGCGAAGGACTGAAGAAGACCCCGGAGCGGTTCGAGAAGGCGATGCGCTTCCTGACCAAGGGATACGAAGAGGACCCGAGGGAGGTTCTTCGCGGCGCCATTTTCCACGAACGCTACGACGAAATGGTCACCGTCAAGGACATCGAGGTCTTCTCGATGTGCGAGCACCACCTCCTGCCGTTCTTCGGAAAATGCCACGTCGGGTACCTGCCGCGGAACAACATCGTCGGCCTCTCCAAGATCGCCCGGGTCGTCGACCTGTACGCAAGGCGCCTCCAGGTACAGGAGCGGCTGACGCAGGAGATCGCGACCGCCCTGATGGACATCCTGCAGCCCCACGGCGTCGCGGTGGTGATCGAGGCGTTCCACATGTGCATGATGATGCGCGGCGTTCAAAAGCAGAACTCCCGGGCGGTCACCAGCTCCATGCTCGGAAATTTCCGGAGATCCGCCGAGACGCGGATGGAATTCCTGGACCTCGTTTTCAGGGGAAATCACCGGTAGTGTGAGCGCGTCAGCGGATGCGGATTTCGAAAGGCATCACCAGCAGAAGCGCCTGCCGCGCCACCTGACCGATCGTGTCGGCCGAGTCCAGGACCGATGGCGGCACGATCCTGGCCAGGATGGGGGAGTGCAGGTCCGGGACGAACCGCTCCCATAGTTTCCGGTGCCGGTAATAGTGCACGACGCGCACCTTGCGGGATTCCGGAATCCCGGCGAGTTCGCGCGCCTTGCGCACGGCCTCCGGAAAACCGCCGAGGGCGTCGACCAGCCGGTGTTCTCTGGCCCGCGCGCCGCTCCAGACGCGCCCCCGGCCGACCCCGTCCACGGTTTCCGCCGTGAGATCCCGCCCCTCGGCCACCTTTTTCAAAAAATCCTCCCGGTAAAACTCCTGCATCTGCCCGTAGAGCCTTTCCGCCTCTTCCGCGGTGAACTCCGAGAACAGGGAGTCGAGCTGGGCGTGAGCGCCCCGCTGGACCGATTCGCGGCGGACGGCCAGGCGGCGCATGAGCTCCCGGGCGACGAACTTGCCGGAGAGCACCCCGATGGATCCCGTGATCGAGGTCGGCTCCGCGACGATGTGGGACGCGGGGGCCGCGATGTAATAGCCGCCCGACGCCGCTACGTCTCCGAAGCTGGCGACGACGGGCTTGAGTTTGCGCACCAGATGAACCTTCCGCCAGATGAGATCGGAACCGAGCGCCGAGCCCCCGGGCGAGTCGATCCGCATCACGATGGCCCGCACGCGGCGCGACTCGGCCGCATGGTCCAGGAAGCGGACGACGGTCTCCGCGCCGGTCACGGCCCGGCCCGTCTGGCTCCTGCGGCTTTCCCCCGGGTCGATGTGCCCCTCGACGCCGATCACGGCGATACGGCTGCGGCGGAAGGTGACAGCCGTTTTAAGGAATCCTTCCCCCCTGAAATACTTTGCGGCGGGCACGGGACGGATCTTGCGTCCGAATGCCTCCGCCATCTTATCCTCGATCTCGTCCGCGTAGCAGACCCCGTCCAGCAGCTTCTGCGCCGCCGCTTCGCGCGACGTGAAAGGCCCGGAGTCGATGATCCGGGCGGCCTCCCCGGGACCGAACCCGCGGTCCCCGAGGGCGTCGCAGAGCGCCGTGTAATGGTCGTCCAGCAGCTGGTCGACCTGTTCGCGCGCCGGCGGCGACATGCCGGTCCGGGTGAACATCTCGGCCGCCGATTTGTATTCCCCGACCGATTGCAGCTGGGCCTCGATGCCGAAACGGTCGAGGACGTCCCGCAGGAAAAAGGCTTCAGCCGCAAGCCCGACCAGGTTCAGGCGCGATGCCGGCGGCATGTAGATCCGGTCGCAGGCGCTGGCAAGGAAATATTCGGCGTTCCCGCCCTCCTGCAGGTAGCAGTAGACCGGTTTGCCGCCGCCGCGGAATGCCGCGAGCGCCCGGCGCACGCCGCCGAGCCGCGCCCACCCGGCATCCAGGCCGTGCAGCGTTAGCGACAGGGCGACGACCCTTTTGTCTTTGGCCGCCCGGTCGAGGAGCTCCAGAATGTCGGGAAGCGCCGTCCTCGACCTGCGCGAGAAGATGGAGTGCTCCGGCACCCCTTCCACGATTTCGTCCTTCAACTGCATCTCGATATAGATTTTGCGTTTACTCAAGGGTTTCTCCGTTCGATCCAGTCCAGGCCAAGCGGGCGGCGCCTCCGGATCTCCCAGGCCATGAGGCCGTAGACCGGCAGGTATTCGAGCAGCAGGACCCACGCCGGCTCGAAAACGGGGTGATGCGCGTATGCGGCGTAGGAGAGGAAACAGGCCCCGGTCCAGCAGATCATGAATGCGTACGGGAAAAACGGCAGCGCGAGAGCCGCCCAGGAGAGGTACCAGGGGTGCACAGTCGTTGCCAGGCAGAGATCGGCCGTCATGAGCCAGAATCCCGCGTGCAGCAGGTCCCGGGCGTCTCGCAGCGGAAACTTCCGGAAGATCAGGAGCGCGATCACGACCAGGAGCGCGCCGAGATACGGACCGATCGCCTTGTCCCAGGATTCGTCGAAGGCCCGGCGCCCGAAAAAGCGTACCAGGTAATGGATGCTCGCGTTGAATTCGAACAGCTTGAAGTAGAGGCTGAGCGACTTCCCATACCGTATCAGGGATGCGGCGTCGAAGTAGACGGCCATGACCCCGATCCCGGCGGCGAGGCCCGCGAGCATCGGTTTCCATCCCGCGCGCCGCAGGTAGAGCGGAAACCACAGCGCCGGGTGGAGCTTGGCGAGGACGGCGCCGGCGTAGGCGACGGCGGACCAGGCGCGCTTCCCCCGCGCCAGCAGATAAACCGACAGCAGCGCGAGGAAGATCATCGCGCTGTCGGAATGCCCCGAGTGCGAGAACTCGAAAATGAAAAATGGGTTCCACGCCATCAGGAGCAGCGGCTGCATGCCGCGTCTCCAGAGGACCAGCAGCCTCCATGCGATCAGCACCGCGGCGAACTCGAGCAGGCCGAAGACCGCCTTCATGGCCGTGATGTTCGGGCCGAAAAGCCCGTAGGAAGTCCGGAACAGGACCTGCGACAGCGGGGGATAGGCCGTCACGTACGGCTTCGAATTGATCATGGGGTAGATCCGGTCGTCCCGCAGGGATTCGAGCTCCGGAGCGTTAGGCGGATGCGCGTACGGACTGATGCCCGATGCGGCCACGCGGGCGTCCCAGATGTAGCGGTAGACGTCCTCGCTCTGGTGGGGAGGCGAAAAGAGCACGGTCAGGCGGAAGAGCAGCGCGAATCCCAGGACCATAAATGTGGCCTTCCGGGTCCCGATCGGGATGCGGCAGAACGTCCAGAGGTAGGGGACGAACGCCAGGAATACCAGGAGGAGAAACAGCCCCGTACGCTCCCTGAGTGGGCCCAGGGTGACCATGCCGATCCAGAGGCATTCCTGCAACGCCCCCATCCATACCAACCCGCCCGGTTTTCGCAGCATGGCCTCACTATAGCATCGCGGGCGGGATGGTGTCAGGACTTTACTCGGATGCCCCGGGGGAGACAGCCGGACGCGGTGCTGTGCCCCGGCGGATTCGGGTACTCGCGCCGGCCCGCGGACGGCCGTATGCTGCTAATTTATTGATCCTTTTGGCTATACGGGATTTCCGGCCCCGCATAAACCCTTGACGGGTTTGAGATTATATGGTAATTTGCTCGCTTTTAGTGCAACTGGATCCCTGTTAAACGTTTGTCAGGTTTCGGGCCGGCGGATGATCAGTCTGGATAGTTCCATAATTCCCGCAATCCTCATATTCCTGCTGCTGATTGCCGCGCTCAACCGGCTGCTGTTCAAGCCGCTGATGAAGGTGCAGGCGGAAAGGGAAAGCAGGACGACCGGCATGATGCTCCGGGCGCAGGAGGATGTCGGCCATCATCTGGACCTGTTTGAAAAGTACCAGGCGTCCATCCGGAATGCCCGGATGGAAGGGTATCGCCGGCAGGAACAGCTCCGGGCCGAGGCCCAGAAGAAGCGGGCGGAAGTGCTGGATCAGTCCCGCTCGGCCGCCGAACGCCTGGTCCGGGAATCGCGCGATTCCATTCAGTCGCAGGTCGAAGCCGCGAAGCGGCAGTTGACTCTGGAGGCTCAGGAAATGGCGCGGAGAATCGCCTCGACCCTCCTGGGGAGGCCGTCGCCGGAAGCCGATGCCCGGTAGCCCGGGCGCACGGAATTTTTCCCATTCCAATTGAGGGGATCCGTTATCCTGGGGAACACCCGATGAAGGTTCGCAACGTCCGGTCTTGTTGCCTCGCTGCGGCGCTCTGGATGGCGCAAATCATGGCCTGCCCGGAGTCTGCCCGGGCGGCGGCGGAAGGCGAGCCCTGGGGGATCTGGCTCGGTTTCGGGCGTCTGTTCAATCTGCTCCTCGTCGCCGCCGTCCTGGTGCTGCTCTTGCGCAAGCCGCTGGCCAATTTCTTCGCGCGCCGGTCGGAATCGATCCGGCGGCAGCTGGCCGAGGCGCAGAAGGCGCGCGCCGACGCAGAAGCGAAACTGGCCGAGATCCAGACGCGCATGAGCCGGCTGGACGACGAGCTCAGGGAGATCGCCGGCAATTCCGAGAAGGAAGCCCTCGAGGAATACCGGCGGCTGGTGGCGGAAGCGGAGCGGGATGCGGACAAGATCGTCGGCCGGTCGCGGCTGGAGATCGAGGCGATGACACGCACCGCCGAGCAGAAACTGAAGCTGCACGCCGCCGAGCTGGCGGTGCGGCTCGCGGAGGAGAAGATCCGCGGCGAGGTTTCCCCGGCCGACCAGGAACGGCTGCTGCGTCGCTTCGTCGAGAAGCTGGGAGGCAATGCGTGATTCCGTCTGCAATCCTTGGACGCTACGCCCGTTCGCTGGCCGATGTCGCCTTCGAGGACAACCTCGAGCGGGAGGTATCGCGCGACATCGAGACGTTCCGTGAGATCTTCCGCGCCGTGCCGGAACTGGCCGAAGCGTTCCACGCCCCGGCCGTGCCGCGGGAGACCAAGGAAAACCTGCTCGCCGCTCTTGTGCGGCGGTACCCGGTGCATCCGGTAACGGCGAATTTCCTGCGCGTGCTGCTCGGGCACAACCGCATGCGCTTTTATCCGCAGATCGCCGACGCCTACCGCAAGGCCGTCGACGAGCGCAGGGGCGTCGTCGAGGCGGCCGTTACGGCGGCCGCGCCGCTGACGCGGGAAGAGCTGGCGGGCCTGGAGTCCAGGCTGGCCGGCGTTACTGGGAAACAGGTGCGCCTGGAGCCGAGAACGGACGCCAGCCTGCTCGGCGGGGTGGTCGTCCGCGTCGGCAGCACCGTCTTCGACGGCTCGATCCGGACCCAGCTGTCCGAGATGAAGCGGCGGCTCACGGAGAACCGCTGAGCCGCGCGTTCCGGATGGAGCGCGCTCCCGGCCCCCCGCGCGCCGCGCGGCCGGGGATCACAGTCGCAGCGGCCGGGCAGAGACCCGGACCCGCTTGAAAAGGAAACGAGAGAATGCAGATCAGAGCTGACGAGATTAGCAAGATCCTGAAAGAACAGATCCGCGACTTCCAGGCGGGCATGGTGGTGAACGAAGTCGGCACGGTCATTTCCGTCGGCGACGGCATCGCGCGCGTGCACGGCCTGGACAACGTCATGGCGGGAGAGCTCCTGGATTTTCCCCACGGCGTGAAGGGGATCGCGCTCAACCTGGAAGAGGATAACGTCGGCGCCGTGCTGTTCGGCGAGCACACGCAGGTCGGCGAGGGCGACGTGGTGCAGCGGACCAGCCGCATCATGTCCGTTCCCGTGGGTCCCGCCATGGTCGGGCGTGTCGTGAACGCCCTCGGGGAGCCGATCGACGAGCGCGGCCCGGTCTCCGCGGCCGAATTCGCCAACATCGAGCGCCTCGCCCCAGGGGTCGTGGACCGGCAGCCGGTGAAGGAACCGCTGCAGACCGGGCTGAAGGCGATCGATTCGATGATCCCCATCGGGCGCGGCCAGCGCGAGCTCATCATCGGCGACCGGCAGACGGGCAAGACGGCCATCGCGATCGACACCATCATCAACCAGAAGGATACCGACGTCGTCTGCATCTACGTGGCGATCGGGCAGAAACGTTCCACGGTCGCGCAGGTGGTCAAGACGCTGACCGACTACGGGGTGATGGACAAGACGATCGTCGTGTCCGCCTCCGCCTCGGACCCGGCGACCATGCAGTACATCGCGCCTTACGCGGGCTGCACCATGGGCGAGTATTTCCGCGATCGCGGGCAGCACGCGCTGGTGATTTACGACGACCTCTCCAAACACGCGGCCGCCTACCGCGAGATCTCGCTGCTGCTGCGCCGCCCCCCGGGACGCGAGGCGTACCCCGGAGACGTGTTCTACCTGCATTCGCGCCTGCTGGAGCGCGCGGCGAAGATGAACGACAAGCACGGCGGCGGGTCGCTGACCGCGCTCCCGATCATCGAGACGCAGGCCGGGGACATCTCGGGATACATCCCCACCAACGTCATCTCGATCACCGACGGGCAGATCTTCCTGGAGTCGGACCTGTTCCACGCGGGCATCCGCCCGGCCATCCACGTGGGCAACTCCGTCAGCCGCGTGGGCGGCAACGCCCAGATCAAGGCGATGAAGCAGGTCGCCGGGACGCTGCGCCTGGAGCTGGCGCAGTACCGCGAGCTGGCCGCCTTCGCGCAGTTCGGCTCCGACCTGGACAAGGCGACGCAGGCGCAGCTGGCGCGCGGCGAGCGGTTGACCGAGATCCTGAAGCAGAACCAGTACGAGCCGCTCGACGTCGTGCAGCAGGTCCTCGCGATCTTCGCGGGGACGCAGGGGATCACCGACAGCCTGAAGGTCGCGGACATCCACGACTTCCTGAAGGAGCTCTCGCACTTCATGCAGACATCGAAGGGATCGCTCCTGAAGAGGCTCTCGGAGGAAAAGGCGCTCGGCGACGCGCTGCGTGCGGAGCTGCTCGACGCCCTGAAGGAGTTCAAGGAGAAATACGAGGCCGCGAAGACGGCGGCCTGACCGGCGCGAGACCACCATGGCGAACATACGCGACATACGGAGGCGCATCCGCAGCGCCAAGAACATCCAGCAGATCACCCGGGCCATGAAGTTCGTGTCGGCTGCGCGGCTGCGCCGGGCGCAGGACCGGGTCATCGCGGCGCGCCCGTACGCGAAGCAGATGTTCGCAGTACTTAACAGCCTGGCCGCACGCGTCCCCGAACAGGCCCATCCCCTCCTCGCGCGCCGGGGCGAGGAACGGATCGAGCTGGTTGTCATCACCGCCGACCGCGGGCTGTGCGGCGCCTACAACACCAACATCATCCGGCAGGCCCTGGAGTGCCTGGTGCAGCATTCCGACCGGCGGGTGGAACTGAACATCCTCGGCAAGCGCGGGCGCGACTTCTTCCGGCGCAGGCGCTACGCGGTCCGGCACGAGGCGGTCGGCGTCCTGCAGAAGCCCACGTTCGCGGATGCCGCCGCGATCGCCCGGGACCTGATCGAGGAGTTCGTATCGGGCAGGAAGGACCAGATCTGGCTCGTCTACAACGAGTTCAAATCGGTCGTGCAGCAGCGCGTGGTCATCGAGCCGCTGCTGCCGATTCAAAGGCTGGAGCATACCGGAGATGGAGCGCTCGTGGAATACCTCTACGACGAGGCGCCGGAGAAGATTTTCGCGAACCTGTTGCCGCGTCACGTGGAGGCCCAGGTATTCCGGGCGCTCCTGGAGGCAGCCGCGTCGGAGCAGGGCGCCCGCATGACGGCCATGGAGGCCGCGACCAAGAACGCGGAGGAGATGATCGACGGCCTCACGCTGTATGCGAACAAGGTGCGTCAGGCCGGGATCACCAAGGAACTGATCGAGGTCGTCAGCGGCGCGAGTTCCACCGACTGACGAAACGGGACGGCCTCATAGCGGGCCCAAAGGCCGGATGCGCGACGGCATGGATGGCAGGAGAAGGGAAATGACACACGTCGGGAAAGTGGTACAGATCATCGGACCGGTGGTCGACTGCGAGTTCGAGGAGAAGCATCTCCCCTCGATTTACAATTGCGTCCTCATCGGGGGCGAGGCGGGCGGCAGGACGCTCGAGGTCAGCACCGAAGTCCAGCAGCACCTGGGCGAAAGCCGCGTCCGCTGCGTCAGCATGCAGCCGACCGACGGGATGGTGCGGGGCATGAAGGCGGTCGATACCGGGCAGCCGATCAGCGTGCCGGTGGGCAAGGAAACGCTCGGGCGTGTCATGAACGTCATCGGGAAGCCCGTGGACGAACTGGGGGAGATCCGGGCCGCCAAGACGTATCCCATCCACCGCCCGGCGCCCAGTTTCGAGGACCAGAGCACCGAGACCCGGATGCTCGAGACCGGAATCAAGGTCATC
>CAZTHE010000116.1:0-12430 GCA_964613495.1 uncultured Acidobacteriota bacterium
GGTGGTCAAGGCCGTGATCGTGCGGACACGCAAGGAGTACCGGCGCAGGGACGGCACGTACATCCGTTTCGACGACAACGCGGCCGTGCTGATCAACGACCAGAAGGAACCGATCGGAACCCGCGTGTTCGGTCCGGTCAGCCGTGAACTGAGGGAAAGGAACTTTTTAAAGATCGTTTCGCTGGCGCCTGAAGTGCTCTAGCAGCGGTTGAAAGAGGACGGAATCCGATGCCCAGAGTGCATATCAAGAAAAACGACATGGTTTACGTGCTGTCGGGAAAAGACCGGGGCAAGACGGGCAAGGTGCTCCGCGTTTTCCTGGATAAGGACAGGGCGGTGGTGGAAGGGCTGAACTACATCCAGAAGCACACGCGGCCCAACCCGCAGAAGAATGTGAAGGGGGGAATCCTTCCCAAGGAGTCCCCGATCCACATCTCCAACCTGATGGTGGTCTGCAAACGCTGCAGCAAGCACGCGCGCGTGGGATTCAGCGTCCTGCAGGACGGCCGCAAGGTGCGGGTCTGCAAGCGCTGCAACGAGCTTTTGGACGAGTAGGGGCAAGACGAGGTTGGAAAGGTCAGATCATGAGTAGACTTCGGGAATTATACAAGACGGAAGCCGTACCTGCCCTGATAAAGCAGTTCGGATACAGGAATGTCATGGCAGCTCCCAGGCTGGTGAAGATCAACGTGAACATGGGCCTGGGCGAAGCGATCTCGAACGCCAAGATCCTGGACGTCGCGGCCGACGAACTGGCGTCGATCACCGGGCAGCACCCGGTGGTCACCAAGGCCAAGAAGTCCATCGCCGCGTTCAAGCTCCGCCAGGGGATGCCGATCGGGGTCACGGTCACGCTCCGGGGCGACCGCATGTACGAGTTCTTCGATCGCCTGGTCAACATCGCGCTCCCCCGCGTGCGCGATTTCCGCGGCGTATCGCCCAAGTCGTTCGACGGGCGCGGAAACTACACGCTCGGATTGCGGGATCAGCTGATCTTTCCGGAGATCGATTTCAGCAAGGCGGACAAGGCGCGCGGCATGAATATCACCATCGTCACCACCGCACGGTCGGATGACGAGGCGCACGAGCTGCTGCGGATCCTCGGCATGCCTTTCGCTAAAAAGGGGCAGCAATAGATAGGATTCCCGATTCCGGATTCGAGATTTCGGACGCAGTACCGATCTGGAATCTGAAATCTGGGATCTGAAATTTTGAAACTGACGGGAGTTACTGTGGCAAGAAATTGCATGAGAGCCAAAGCCAGACAGACGCCGAAGTTCAAGGTTCGGACACACAACCGGTGTCTGCGCTGCGGACGTTCGCGCGGGTATTACCGGAAATTCCAGCTGTGCCGCCTCTGTTTCAGGACGCTGGCGCTGTCCGGAGAGATCCCCGGAGTGACCAAGTCGAGCTGGTAAACCGGACGGACGATTGACGATTTGCGATGCGCGACCCGGCGCGTCCTTCCGGGTCGCCCATCGTAAATCGTCAGTCGCAAATTTTTCAGAGTTGGAGAGTAGATCATGACCATGACCGATCCCGTGTCCGACCTTCTGACGCGGATTCGAAATGCCAGCGCCGCAAGACATGTAACTGTCGATGTTCCTGCGTCGAAGCTCAAGCTGGAAATTACGCGGATCCTGAAGGAGGAGGGGTATATTTCGAATTACAGCCTCGTCGAGGACAGCAAGCAGGGGATCCTCCGGATCCACCTTCGCTACGCGGCGGGGAAGAGCCCTGTCATCACGTCCCTGGAACGGGTCAGCCGGCCGGGCTGCCGCGTCTATGCCCGGAAATCCGAAGTCCCGTCCGTCCTCGGCGGGCTTGGGATCTGCATCCTGTCCACGTCTCAGGGCGTATTCACCGGGAAGCAGGCGCAGGAAAAGGGATTGGGCGGCGAGGTGCTCTGTACCATCAGCTGATTAACGATTCCAAATTCCAGATTCCAGATCGGATTCGTCGATCCTGAATCTGGAATCTGAAATCTGGAATTATCGTAAAGGTGCTTTATGTCTCGAATAGGGAAAAAACCCATCAAGGTGCCGAGCGGGGTCAAGGTGACCATCGGCGAAGGCCGGCTGGAAGTCGAGGGCAAGCAGGGGAAGCTGTCCGCCCCGATCCCGGCCGGTATCCGTTTCGAGTTGAACGGGGATACCCTGACCGCCGTCCGGGACTCGGACGAAAAGCCGTACCCCGCGTACCACGGACTGGCGCGGGCCCTGGCGGCAAATTGCGTCCATGGGGTGACGGAAGGTTTCTCGAAAGCCCTGGACCTGGTCGGCATCGGCTACAAAGTGGACGCGAAGGCAAAAGCCATCACGCTGACGCTGGGGTATTCGCACCCCATCGAGTTCCCCATTCCGCCCGGCATCAGCGTCAAGGTGGAGAAGCTGCCCAGGACCATCCAGAATTATGTGTCCACGATCACGATTTCGGGATCGGACAAGCAGCTCGTCGGCCAGTTTGCCGCCGACCTGAGATCGCTGAAACGGCCGGATGCCTACAAGGGCAAGGGGCTCCGGTATGCATCCGAAGTGGTCCGGCTCAAAGTCGGGAAGAAGGGGGCGTAATGTATATTCCGATTGACCGCGCGAATGAGCGCCGCAGAATCCACAGGAGAATCCGGGAGAAGATCTCGGGCAGGCCCGATCGCCCCCGGCTTTGCGTGTTCCGGAGTCTGAAGCACACGTACGTCCAGATCATCGACGACCTGGCCGGCAAGACGCTGGTTTCGGCGTCCACTACCGAAAAATCCGTGCGCGGAGACCTCAAGCAGGCGGGGAACATATCGGCTTCCAAGGTCGTCGGCAAGGTCATCGCGGAGCGGGCCAGGGCCAAGGGCATCGAGACGGTGGTCTTCGATCGCGGCGGATACCTGTACCACGGCCGGGTCAAGGCGATTGCCGAAGCGGCGCGGGAGGCTGGATTAAAATTTTAGTCGGCAGTCCGCGGCCCCGGGCCGGCCGAAGGTGCCGGCGTGCGGCTTGCGGCTGTTTGCAGGGAGGAAGGCTTGGAAAAGAACGATCCGAATGCGCAGGAATTGAAGGACCAGGTTGTTTCCATCAACCGCGTGACGAAGGTGGTCAAGGGCGGGAAAAACCTGAGTTTCAGCGCCCTCGTGGTTGTCGGCGACCAGAACGGGCAGGTCGGCTACGGCATGGGAAAGGCGAAAGAGGTTCCGCAGGCCATTCGTAAGGGAGTCGAGCAGGCGCGCAAGAACATGATCCGCGTCCCGCTGAAGGGGCGTACGATCCCCCACGTGATCCTGGGGCGGTACGGCGCCGGACGCGTCATCCTGAAACCCGCCTCGGAAGGGACGGGCGTGATTGCCGGGGGACCCGTACGCGCCGTGGTGCAGTCGGCCGGAATTTCCAACATCCTCACGAAATCACTCGGCAGCACGAACCCGCACAATGTGGTGAAGGCGACTTTCGACGGCTTGAAGCGGCTGAAGGAACCGAACCAGGTGGCCCGGCTGCGCGGCAAGCAGGCGGAGGAATTGTAAGCGATGGCATCCAAGAAGAAAGCGGCCGGGGAACCCGGAGCAACATTGAAGATCCAATACTATCGAAGCGCGATCGGGACGCATGACAAGCACAGGCTGATCATCAAGGGCCTGGGATTCAAACGCCTCAATCAGGTCGTATGCCGCGTCGATACCCCCGCGGTGCGGGGAATGGTCGCGCAGGTGCCTCATCTGGTGCGGATAGTGGAACCGTAGGCAGTCGCCCGCCGCCGGCCGGCCGGAATCCGTTTTTTCCCCCGGCGGCCGAAGGCAGGCAACGGCCGACTTCGCGATAAGGTCATGATTATGTTAAGCGTAAACACTTTGAAACCGGCGAAAGGCGCAAACCGGAAGAACAAGCGCGTGGGCAGGGGCATGGGCTCGGGACTCGGAAAGACTTCGGCCCGCGGGTACAACGGCCAGTTGTCCCGATCCGGCGCCAGCGTGCGCCCCGGATTCGAGGGCGGGCAGATGCCGCTCTACCGCAGGCTGCCCAAGCGCGGTTTCACCAATATCTTCCGCAAGGACTACGCGGCGGTGAACCTGGAGAAACTGGCCGCGTTCGAGGCCGGGTCGACCGTGGATCCGGAAGCCCTCAAGAGCCGGGGCATCGTCCGAAGCCTCCGGGACGGGATCAAGATCCTGGGCGCCGGCGAACTGCCGCACGCCCTGAACGTCCGGGCACACAAATTCAGCAAAAGCGCGGCGGAAAAGATCCAGAAGGCCGGCGGAACCATCGAGGTGATCGAATAACGGGATCCAGGGTGGTTTCCCTGATTTCCGACGGAGTGTACATTCTGAAGATTCAGCACTGCGAGTCTTAGAGGCACTGAAAAAACGATGCCGGAAGAAAGAAGCCCGATTTTAAGCTCGATACAAAACATCTTCAGCATCCCCGACCTGCGCAAGCGTGTCCTGTTCATGCTGGGCCTGCTCGCCGTCTACCGGGTCGGGGCTTTCATCCAGTGCCCGGGCATCAACCACGAGGCGATGGAGCAGCTGTTCGAGGCGCAATCGGGCACGATTTTGGGATTCCTGGACATATTCACCGGCGGCGCGCTGCGGCGTTTCAGCATCTTCGCACTCGGGATCATGCCGTACATCACGGCATCGATTATTCTGCAGCTGGCGACCGTCGTCGTCCCGTACCTCGAGAAGCTCTCCAAGGAAGGGGAGCTGGGGCGCAAGAAGATCACCCAGTACACGCGGTACCTGACCGTGGGCCTCACGCTTTTCCAGGGCCTCATGACGGCCGTCGCACTGGAGCGTTCGGGCGGTGGAGGCGGGCCGCAGATCGTTACCGATCCCGGCTGGGGCTTCCGCCTCATGGTCATGATCACGCTGACCACGGGAACGGCTTTTATCATGTGGATCGGCGAGCAGATCACCGAGCGGGGGATCGGCAACGGCATCAGCCTGATCATCTTCGCGGGCATCGTGGTCGGCCTGCCGTCCGCCATCCTCAACATCGCCCAGAACCTGAGATCGAGGGAATGGTCGCCCTTCACGGTGATCATCCTCGTCATCGTCATGGTCCTGGTGGTCGCGGCGGTCGTTTTCGTGGAGCGGGGACAGCGGAAAATCCCCGTGCAGTACGCCAAACGCGTCGTCGGGCGGCGCGTGTACGGCGGACAGGCGACCCATCTGCCTTTGAGGGTGAACTCCGGAGGCGTGATCCCCGTCATCTTCGCGGCGTCGATCGTGTCGATCCCGTCCACGCTCGGCATGGTCATGCCGTACGATTTTATGAAGAGCCTCTCCGCACAGCTGACGCAGGGGATGCCCCTCTACAACCTGCTGTACATTTTGGGAATCATATTTTTCTGTTTCTTTTACGTCAGCATCATTTTCAACCCCATGGAGGTTGCAGACAACATCCGGAAATACGGCGGTTACATTCCGGGCATCCGGCCCGGTCACAGGACGGCGGAATATATCGACCGCATTCTGAGCCGGCTCACCCTTGCCGGATCGATTTATTTAGTGTTGATCTGCCTTTTGCCGGAATTCCTGATTACGGGGTTTAAGGTCCAGCCGATCCCGTTCATCGGTCCGAAACTGGATGATTTCCTGAGCTCCATCAATATGAGCTGGCTCACCACGGGGTTGGGTGTTACGTTTTATTTCGGCGGCACGTCTCTTCTGATCGTGGTTGGCGTGGCAATGGACACGATTCAGCAGATTGAGTCCCAGTTGATCATGCGTCATTACGACGGTTTCCTCAAAAAGGGCCGGATCCGGGGCAGAAGAGGATAAAGGACCGGCGAATCGCGGAAGACGGCCGGGGGTGGCCCCGGAACGTCGGCCGGCGGCGTCGGTCATACATAAGCTGCTATGCAAAACGGCAGGTTGGCGATTATCATGCTGGGGCCTCCGGGTGCCGGGAAGGGAACGCAGGCGCGCCGGCTCAGCAAGGCGCTCCAGCGGCCGCACGTGTCGACCGGGGACATGCTTCGTGAAGCGCTGAGGGACGACACGGAACTGGGACGGAAAGCCAGGTCGTTCATGGAGGCGGGGGATCTCGTTCCGGACGAGCTGGTGGATGCGATCGTGATGGAACGCCTGGAGCGCGAGGACTGCGGCGGCGGATTTATCCTGGACGGGTATCCGCGGACGATTCACCAGGTCGGGGTCCTGCAGGGCCTGCTCGAAAAGAACGGGAAGAGGATCCTGACCATCGGGGTGGAAGTCCGGGACAGCGTGCTGATCCAACGCCTTTCTTCGCGGTGGACCTGCCCGGGGTGCGGTAAGATGTTCAACACCGCGATGGACCCCGACAAGGCCGAGGGGCGGTGCGATGCCTGCGGGGAGAGGCTGACGCAGCGGCAGGATGACCGGCCGGACGTCATCGCCGAGCGGCTTCAGGTGTATCATCGGCTGACGCAGCCCCTGATCCGGCATTATCAGGAACAGGGCGCGTACGTCCGGGTGGACGGGGAAAGGTCGGTCGAAGAGGTGTTTGGTGTCATAATGGATAAGCTTGCGGGTTGCGCATGACGGCCCCCGCGTCCCCTCCCCGTGGGAGGGGAATGCGCCCCGTCAGGCGCGTGATTCGGTGCCAGGGAATATGCCCAAAGAGGATGCGATCGAAGTAGTCGGAACGGTGGTGGAGACGCTGCCGAATGCCATGTTCCGGGTGGAACTGGAAGGGAAGCACATGGTCCTTGCGCATGTCTCCGGCAAGATGCGCAAAAACTTTATCCGGATCCTCCCCGGGGACAAGATTCTCGTGGAGTTGTCCCCCTACGATCTGTCGAGGGGCCGGATCGTTTATCGATACAAGTAGGCACAGATAGGCAAAAGACATGAAAGTTCGGGCTTCAGTAAAAAAGATATGCACCAAGTGCAAGATCGTGCGCCGCAAGGGAGTGATCCAGGTGCGGTGTCCCAATCCCAAGCACAAGCAGCGTCAGGGTTAAGAGGGAGGTAAGAATTGGCTAGAATCGCGGGAGTGGATCTGCCGCTGAACAAACGCGTTCAGGTCGGCCTGACCTACATATACGGCATCGGCAAGAGCAGAGCCTCGAAGATCTGCCAGGAAGCCGCCATCGACGTCGGCACCAAGGTGAAAGACCTGACCGAAGACGAAGCGGTGCGCATCCGGAACATCATTCAGCGGGACGGGATGGTGGAAGGCGACCTGCGCAAGGCGATCTCGCTGGACATCAAGAGGCTCATGGAGATCGGGTCCTACCGGGGCCTGCGCCATCGGCGCGGACTCCCGGTCCACGGACAGAGGACGCACACCAACGCCCGGACGCGCAAGGGGCCCCGGAGAATCGTCGGCAAAAAGTAGACTCATCGCTGGAGCATTGAATGGCAGAAAAACAGGTAAAGAAGACCGCCAAGCGGAAGACCGGCAAGAAAAAGGAAAAGGTCAATATCCCGGCGGGGGTCGCACATATACTCGCCACGTTCAACAACACGATCATCAGCATCACGGATCTGGAGGGGAATCTCCTGACCACGTCGAGCGCCGGTGCGGTCGGCTTCAAGGGATCCCGCAAGGGAACGCCGTATGCGGCGCAGCAGGCCGCGTCCATCGCCGCCAACAACGTGAAGGAATACGGCATGCGGACCCTTCAGGTCCACCTCAAGGGCCCGGGGGCCGGCCGCGAATCGGCGATCCGTGCTCTGCAGGCAGCCGGGCTGGAGGTGAAGGCCATTCGCGACATCACGCCGATTCCGCACAACGGATGCCGTCCGCCCAAGAGGCGCCGGGTTTAGGAAATTAGCGATTGGCGGGTTGCGGTGGACGGCTGAGGCGGAACGCGATCAGGGCCCGGGTCCCCGGCCGCACCGCACGCATCGTTCACTTTAATGCATTGCATATGAGAAGGAGATCAGGAATTGGCTAGATACCGCGAAGCAAAATGTCGGCTTTGCCGGCGGGAAGGCATGAAGCTCTTCCTCAAGGGAGACCGCTGCTTCAGGGACACCTGCGCCGTCGAAAAGCGCAATTTTCCTCCAGGACAGCACGGCCGCGATCATCGTCCCAAAACCGTCGGCTACGGGGTGCAGTTGCGCGAGAAACAGAAGGTGCGGCGCATCTACGGCGTGCTGGAAAACCAGTTCGCCAACTATTTCGCGAAGGCCGACAAGATGAAGGGGATCACGGGCGAAACCCTGCTGCTGAGCCTCGAACGGCGGCTGGACAACGTCGCCTGCCGCCTGGGATTTGCCGCTTCCCGCGACCAGGCGCGGCAGCTGGTGACGCACGGGCACATCCTCGTCAACGGACGGAAGGTGAACATCCCCTCCAAGCAGGTGAAAGCGGGCGACGTGATCACGCTCCGCGACAAGACGAAGAAGAACCAGCAGGTGCTGGACTCCGTCGGCTCCGTCGGCGGCCGGGGCGGCATCCCGGCGTGGCTGGAACTGGATGCGGACGGCCTGAGAGGCACCGTGACGGCACTGCCCAAGCGCGAAGACATTCAGATGCCGATCGATGAACAACTCATCGTGGAACTCTATTCGAAGTAAGGGACAGAAGGGGTAAGGGGAAAACTATGATCAGAGCTTTTCAGAAACCCAAGAGGCTGATTTGCGATCTTGAGACTCTCAGTCCGACGTACGGCCACTTTTTTGCCCAGCCCTTCGAGAGAGGCTTCGGCACAACGATCGGCAATGCGTTGCGCCGGGTGCTGCTGTCTTCCATCGAGGGAGCGGCCATCACCGCCGTGAAGATCGAGGGCGTGCTTCACGAGTTCACGCCCATCCCCAACGTGACCGAAGATGCGACCAACATCATCATGAATCTGAAGCAGGTCCCGATCCGCCTCAACGTCGATCACGCCAAGACGATCACCCTCGAGTCGGACCGGCCCGGAGAAGTGACCTCCGGCGGCATCACGGCCGATCCGGATGTCGAGATCCTGGATCCCAATATCCATATCGCCACGATCGGCGAGGGAGGCAGGCTCAGGATCGAAATGCGCGTCAAGAAGGGGCGCGGCTACATCCAGGCGGACGAAAATTTCGAAGAAGACCTGCCGCTGGGCTATATCCCGCTCGACAGCGTCCATTCGCCGATCAAGAGGGTGAACTACGCGGTGGAGGCCGCTCGCCTGGGCCAGACGACCGATTACGACAAGCTGGTGCTCGACGTGTGGACGAACGGGTGCATCCCTCCCCAGGACGCCATCGCGCAGGCCGCCAAGATCGTCAAAGACCACATGTTCATCTTCATCAACTTCGAGGAGGCGCCGGAACCGGAAGAGGAAGAGGTGGACCGCGATGCCGAACGAATGTACGAAAACCTCAAGCGCTCCGTCGAGGAACTGGAGCTGTCGGTGCGGTCCTACAACTGCCTGAAGAACGCCGACATCAAGACGATCGGCGAACTGGTCCAGAAAACCGAGGCGGAAATGCTGAAGACCAAGAACTTCGGCCGCAAGTCCTTGAACGAGATCAAAGAGATTCTTTCCGAAATGGGCTTATCCTTCGGCATGAAGCTCGACCCGGAGGGCAGACCGGTTCCTGCTCCCAAGGCAGAGTCGTAGGAAGAACCGCCGTAGCAGATCGGAGACTGGATTCATGAGACATCGAGTTGCAGGAAAAAAGCTGGGAAGGAAAACCGCCCATCGCGTGATGATGTTTCGCAACATGGTCACGTCGCTCTTCGATAAGGAACGCGTCCGGACGACCCTGGACCGCGCCAAGGCCGTGCGTCCCATCGCGGAGCGCATGATTACCCTCGGAAAGCGCGAGTCGCTTCATGCGCGGCGCCAGGCGCTGGCCTACATCAACGATCCGGCCGTCGTCTCCAAGCTGTTCGACACGCTCGCCCCGCGCTTCGCGCAGCGTGCCGGAGGGTACACTCGCATCATCCGGCTCGGCTTCCGGGACGGGGACGGCGCCCAGATGGCTTACCTCGAATTGCTCGGCAGCGAGTTCAAGCCCGAGAAGAAGGAGGAAGGCAAGAAGAAGGGCGGCAAGAAGGCGGCCAAGCAGCCTGCGGCCGAGGACGAAAAGAAGGACAAGTGACGAAAGCATCTCATAGAAGCCGGGCGCACTCCGGCAGCTCCTCCGCAGCGATCCGATTCGACGAAGTCCCCCGCGCCAAACTCCCCACCCGGCTGGGCGAGTTCACGATCCACGGTTTCCGCGACCTGAACTCCGGCGAGGAGGCCGTGGCCCTCGTCGCGGGGAATCCCGTGCCGGAGAAGCCCACGCTCGTGCGCATCCACTCGCAGTGCCTGACGGGGGACGTGTTCGCCTCGAGGCGGTGCGACTGCGGCGACCAGATCGCCGCGGCCATGACGCTGATCGCGAAGGCCGACGCGGGCGTGCTCGTCTACCAGCAGAAAGAGGGCCGCGGCATCGGCCTGATCAACAAGATCCGCGCATACGAGCTGCAGGACCGGGGATTGGATACCGTCGCGGCCAACATCGAACTCGGCTTCGACGCCGACCTGCGCAACTACCGGCTTCCGGCGGAAATCCTGAAGCATCTCGGCGCCACGCGCATCCATCTCCTCTCCAACAACCCCGAAAAAATCCAGGGGCTGGAGCAGGAAGGGATCGTGGTGGAAAAGCGCGTGCCACTGGAAATCCCCCCGAGTTCCCAGACCCGGCGATACCTGAAGGTGAAAAAGGAAAAGCTCGGGCACATCCTCAGCCACGTCTGAATCTTTGCGCGGCAGGGAATCCACAACGGCTGAGCCGGGCGGCCATCCGAGCCGCGCGGGTCAACGGGCGACGGTGCGCCGCACGTCGTCGGGCGTGCCGGGCTTCCCGTCCGGACCGTCGGACCGGAGCAGGATGGAGCCGTCCTGCGTGCGCTCGGCCCGCAGCGGCCGCCGCCAGGCGTCCAGCCGCACGAGCGGCGTCAGGTAGGCCGGCGAAAGCCGGTCCGACAGCGCGACGTAGTCCTTGAATTCCGGAAGTTCTCCCGCACTCTCCCGGTATTTCCGAATCGCCTCGGCGATCCGGTCGAACATCGCCTCGGTCTCGTGCGTCCGGACCGACTCGAGGGCCTCCGCGAGGTCGTCGACCCTCTGCCACTCGCCGTGGCCGAAACGCACCTCCCTCACGATCCAGTCCCCGTGGACCTTTTCGATCCGGAACGCGGTCTTGAGACGGGTTTCGGCGACGGCCTGCGACCCGCCGACGCGGGTGACCTTCACCACCTCGATGTCCTCTTTTTCCAGGGCGTTCCGCGGGATTTCCAGGATGGCGTCCCTGGCCCCGTCGTTCGAAATGGAGCGGGAACAGCCGGCTGCAAGCAGGATGCAGAACAGGGGGATCAGGAATCGCATGCTGGCAAGATACCGCATACGGACCGGGGCCTCAAGCGAATGTTGCCGCGACCGCGCCTCGATTCCCGGATCCGCGGACCCGGCAACCAACAATCAGTTGAGCGGAGAGGGGAGCTTCCTGTATCCTGCACGCGGGTGCCTATGCAGACGACCAAAACCTTCCATCCGCGCAGCATGGAGGACGCCGTGCAGTTCCTGAAAGGGATCGGGCCGCGGCGGGCCGGGATGCTCGCGGCCCACGGCATCCGCACTCTGGCCGACCTGCTCGACACCCTCCCGTTCCGCTACGAAGACCGGACGCGCTTTTGCCCCATAGCGTCGCTGCGCGAGGGGGAATGGGCTCTGGTGCGCGGAGAGGTCTGCGGCGTCGGCGGTTTCGACGCGCGCCGCAGGCGGGTGTCGGTTTTCGAGGCGCTGGTGCGGGACGGCGGCGGCAGCCTGCGCGTGAAATTCTTCAACCAGCCGTACCTGAGGCGCCTGGTCGCGGTCGGCAGTTGCCTCGTTCTGTACGGGCAGGTCAAGAAGGATCCCTATGCGCATCAGGCGCTGGTGCTGATGAATCCGGAGTGCGAGGTCCTGGAAGAGGATGTCCGCGGCGATTCGCTGCATTCCGGGCGCGTGGTGCCGATCTACCGGAGGGTGGGCGAAATGCGCACGCGCGCCCTGCGCCAGATCCTCCATACCCTGGCGTCGGACCTCCCCTCCGATATCCCGGATGCCATCCCGGGGTATCTGGCCAGGCAGCTGCGGCTCATGCCGAAGGCGAAGGCGATCGAGCAGCTCCATTTCCCCAGGCTCCGCGGCGCGTCGCCCGAGGAAAGGTCGAAGGAACTCGACCTGCTCAACGCCGGGATGTCCCCCGCGCACAAGCGGTTCATCTTCGAGGAGCTTTTTCGGCTGCAGGTGGCGATCCGGATGGCGCGCGAGCAGCGCGTCCGGCATGTCAAGCACCGGAAGTTCGGATTGGGGGAAAACGTCCGCGGCGCCATCAAAAAGATCCTGCCCTTCCACCCCACGGCCGCACAGAAGCAGGCGCTGAAGGAGATCGCGGACGACCTGTGCTCCCCGTACCCGATGAGCCGCCTGCTGCAGGGGGATGTGGGGTCCGGGAAAACGATCGTGGCGGCGCAGGCGGCCATCATCGCCGTGGAGAACGGCACTCAGG
>CAZTHE010000116.1:12440-12703 GCA_964613495.1 uncultured Acidobacteriota bacterium
TCGACCTGCTCAAGGGCAGCATGTCCGCGAAGCGAAAGCGCCAGGTGCAGGAGCGGATCCGCGGCGGCGAGACGCAGATCTCCATCGGCACGCACGCGCTGGTCCAGGGGGACGTCGAGTTCCGGAACCTGTCCCTGGTCGTGATCGACGAGCAGCACCGCTTCGGCGTGGCGCAGCGGAATATTCTGAAGGAGAAGGGGGCGCTCGCGGACGTGCTCGTGATGACGGCGACGCCGATCCCGCGGTCCCTGGCATTGACGCTG
>CAZTHE010000117.1:0-1422 GCA_964613495.1 uncultured Acidobacteriota bacterium
GATCAGCTCCCCCTGCAGGAAAAAGGCGGTGAAGTCGCTGACCCGCGCGGCCTGCTGCATGTTGTGGGTCACGATCACGATCGTGTATTCCTGCTTCAGCCGGAAGATCAGGTCCTCGATCTTCGCGGTGGAAATCGGGTCGAGCGCGGAGGCCGGCTCGTCCATCAGCAGGATTTCCGGGCGCACGGCCAGGGCCCGCGCGATGCAGAGGCGCTGCTGCTCGCCTCCCGACATGCCGAGCGCGTTCTTGTGCAGCCGGTGTTTGACCTCGTCCCAGATCGCCGCGTGCCGCAGCGCCTCTTCCACGCGGCTCTCCCTCTCGGCCGCCGACGCGGTCAGCCCGTTGATGCGCAGCCCGTAGGCGATGTTGTCGAAAATGGACTTCGGGAAAGGGTTCGGCTGCTGAAACACCATGCCCACGTTGCGGCGCAGGGCCACCACGTCGATTTCGGGCGCGATGATGTTCTGCCCGTCCACGGCGATCTCGCCCGCCATCCGGATATTGGGAATGACGTCGTTCATCCGGTTGAGCGAGCGCAGGAAGGTCGACTTCCCGCAGCCGGAGGGGCCGATGATGGCGGTCACGCGCCGCGCACAAATATCCATCGAGATGTCGCGCAGCGCCTGATGTTTGCCGTACCAGAAGTTGAACCCTTTGACGGCCACGCGCACTTCCGGCGGCGCCGCTGGGGCGCCTCCTTCCGCCCGGCGCGCCTGCACCTCGGTCCGGATGGCGGGGAAACTGGAATCCGCAGTCATGGTCAGCATCAGACACTCCGCTGGGCGACGCGCATGCGCGCCCGGATCAAAACGGCCACGGCGTTCAGGACAAACGTCAGCGCCAGCAGCACGAACACGGTGGAATAGAGCAGCGGCTTCGTGGCGTCGACGTCGGGCGATTGGGTGGACATGATGAAGACGTGATAGCCAAGGTGCATGAACTGGTCGTTCAGCCGCGTCGGGATCTGGGGGAGAAAATACGCCGCGCCGACAAAAAGGATCGGGGCCACTTCCCCGGCCGCCCGGCTCACGGCGAGCACGCACCCGGTCAGGACCCCCGGCATCGCGTGCGGCAGGACGACGCGGAACACCGCCTGCGACTTGGTGGATCCCAGCGCGTAGCTCGCCTCGCGGTAACTGCGCGGCACCGCCTGCAGCGCCTCCTCCACGCTGACGACGACCACCGGAAGCGTCAGGACGGCCATGGTCAGGGCGGCCCAGAGGAGGGCCGGCTGGCCGTAGGCCAGTTCGCCGCCGCCCAGGGTGCGGTCGATGCCCTTGCCGACGAACTGTACGAAAAATCCAAGCCCGAACAGCCCGAACACGATCGAAGGCACTCCTGCGAGATTGTTCACTGCCTGCCTCGAGATGTAGTAGAACCAGGAGCCGCGGTCGGCGTATTCCGACAGGTAGACGGCCACG
>CAZTHE010000117.1:1432-12493 GCA_964613495.1 uncultured Acidobacteriota bacterium
ATCCCTGCCGGCGCCACGAAGATCGACATGACGAGCACCAGGGCGACCGTGCCGAAAATGGCGGGGAAAATGCCGCCGGCCGTCATGCCTTCGGTCGGTTCGGATGTCAGGAACTCCCAGGACAGCCTCTCCCACCCGTTTACCGTGATGATTCCGATGAGAATCGCGAGGATCGCGAGGATGCACAGTCCCGCAAGAGCCGTCAGCACCCGAGTCGCGCCGTCCAGAAGGAATCGTTGCCGTCTCGTAGCCATGTCAGGATTCCCCCAGCAGCCTGTTTCGCAGACGGCTGATGATCCAGGAGCCCGTGCTGTTCAACACGAAGGTTAAGAAGAACAGCAGTAGTCCCAAAAAGAAGAGAACGCGGTAGTGCGGGCTGCCGAAAACCACTTCCGCCAGTTCCGCCGCGATGGTGGCGGGGATGGTCCGCGTGGAGTCCGAGAAGGACCAGGACGTGATGGCGGCGTTCCCCGAGGCCATCAGGACTATCATGGTCTCCCCCACGGCGCGGCCGAAACCGAGCACGATTCCGGCGAAGATTCCGGGCGTGGCTGCCGGCAGCACGACACGCAGGGTCGTCTCCGCCCGCGTCGCGCCCAGCGCCCAGGAGGCCTCCCGGAGCCTGCGGGGCACGGCGGAAAGGGCATCCTCGCACACCGTGAAGATGATCGGCACCACGGCGAGGCTGAGGGCCACTCCCGCAACGACCGCGTTCAGCCGGAAATCGAAATCGAATACTCCCTGCATCCAGGACGCCAGGACGATCAGGGCGAAAAATCCCAGGACGACGGAAGGAAAGCCGGCCAGCAGTTCCACTACGGGCTTGAGGACCTCCCTCGCCCATTTGGAGGAGAATTCGGCGGTGTAGACGGCCGCCATCAGCGAGATCGGAACGGAGAAGATCATGGCGATGACGGTGACCTTGAGGGTCCCGAGCAGCAGCGGCATGAGGCTGTATTTCGGCTCTACGGAAACCGGATGCCACGAATAGCGCAGCGGGGCATCCGGCGTTCCGTAGTCCTGGGGGAGGAAGAGGCGGCTCCAGCCGACCTCGGCCACCGCGTCCGGTTCGTAGAAAAGAGGCAGCGCTTCCTTCGCGATGAACACGAGGATCAGAAACATGATCGCGATCGAGAGCCATGCGCTGACGCGGATGAACCGGGAGACCATCCGGTCCCGCATGCCGCGCCAGCTCGAGCCTCGTTTTGTCAATTCCATGGAATCCCACCCGATTCGAAGGCTCCCGGACCGCAGCCGGGGGCTGCCTGCCGGGAGCCGACGGCCGAATCCTGCCTATTTATTGATCCTGGCCAGCATTTTCGCCGACAGCGGGTAATAGCCGACATTCTCGACCACCGACTGCCCTTCGGCGGTCACCACCCAGTCCGCGAGCTGCTTGATCTGCCCGGTGGGCTTGCCGGCCAGGTACCAGTACAGGAACCGGCTGATCGGATAGACGCTCTTCTGGACGTTTTCCAGCGTCGGCTCGACGCCGGGGGTGGAGGCGTCCTTTTTCACCCGGATCGCGCGGACGCCTTTCAGGTAGGCGATCCCGCCGTAGCCGATCCCGCGCGTGTCCCTGGCGACCGCGTTGATGACGGCCGCCGTCCCGGGAAGCGTCTGCGTGGTCGGGAAGTAGTCGGCCTCGTTCAGCACGTGCTCCTTGAAGTAGGCGTAGGTGCCCGAGCTGTTTTCGCGCCCGTACAGCAGGATGCGCTCATCCCTGCCGCCCACGTCCTTCCAGTTCTTCGCCGCGCCGGTGTAGATCTTCTTGAGCTGTTCGAGGCTGAGCTCCTGCACGGGATTCTTCTCGTGCACGTATACCGCCAGGCCGTCCAGGGCCACCGGCAGCTCGACGGCGGCGAGACCGCGCTTCTGCTGGAGCTGGGTTTTTTCGGCCGCCTTCATCGGCCGCGAGGATTCCGCGATGTCCGTCGTGCCGTTGATCAGCGCGGCGATCCCGACACCGGACCCGCCGCCGGTCACCTGGATCTTCACGCCCGGGTTCTTCTTCATATAGGTCTCCGCCCACCGCTGTCCCAGGATGACGAGCGTGTCCGATCCTTTGACGGTGATGCTGCGGTTCTGGGCCGACGCGAGATCGCCCCCCGTGATCATCAGACCGATCCCGAGTCCGGCCAGGATCGTCAGTGCCATCAGCTTTTTCATGTTCCTTTCCTCCGATTGCTGTTTATGTGCCCGTTGCGGATCGCTTCCGTGCGCCGCGATCAGAATTTGTACACGACGTCGAACTGGAGCCGCTTCAGGTACGGGTCTTCGCACCCGGACACGTCCGTCCCCGTGCATGCGCCGCGCACGCCCGACGGGACCAGGTTGGGATTGTCCAGCGGATTCGCCAGCTTCCCGATCCAGGCCGTGAACTGGCCCGTCACCTTGCTGTGCAGCATGTAGGACGCGCTGAACTTGTGGTTGCGGACGTTGGTGGCCGACCGCAGGTCGCTCTCGTTCCAGGCTCCGATGACGGCGTCCTTCTCGATCCGGATGAAGGAGTAGCCGAGCTGCACGTCCTTCGCTTCCTTGTTTTTTCCGACGGTCAGTTCCGTCCAGTACCCGCTGCGTTCCCGGGAGCCCCGCATGTTGTTGACGAAGTTGAACAGGATCGACGTCGGGAAGCGGGGATGCGTATCCAGGTCCAGCTTAAGGATCGTGTCGAGGTAGGCGAACCCGGTCGCGTAGCCGACGACGGCGTTGCTCGCGTTATAGCGGTAGGTGTTGGAGTTGGAAAGGCTGGGTTTGAGGGTCCCCTTGTCGATCGCCACCGCGATGGGATCCGGGCGCTGGATATCCAGGCCGGCCACGTAGAGGCCCATGCGCGCTTTGGAACCCATCCGCAGCTGCGCCTGCACCTGACCGCCGTAGATGAAGCTGTCCAGCCCGCCGGAGACCTCGTTGAACGGCAGCTGGAATCCGACGATTTTGATGTTGGTGAGCACCGGGGAACCGAGGTCGAAGTTCAGGGTTTGCGCGAATCCGTCCGGATTCACGTCGTTGTCGAACGTCAGGCCCGTCCGGACCCAGGGATAGGAGAATTTGCCGGCGTCCAGGCGGAGGAACTTCGCGTATTTCGGCGTGTATGTGACGAACGCCTTGTCGATGCCGATGTTCTTGCGGTTGAAGAAACCCGTCATCGTCTGGTTCGTGGATACCGGATCATCGAGCGATCCCGTAGCCAGAGAGAAGCCGACGTTGAATTCGTCGGAGATCTTGCCGGTCACGTTGAACCGCAAACGGAAACGGTCGCGGTGCCGCAGTTCGGCGCCTTCCTGTCCGAAGGTTTCCAGGCGCGCCCGCACGTCGCCGCCGAAGGTGAAGATGCCCAGCTGTTTCCCTTTGGCGTCCGTTTCCTTCTTGCCGGCCGCGGCGTCGGTTTCGAGCTTGCCGATGCGCTGGTTGGCCTGCGCCGTGCTGTCGGCCACCGCTTCGAGTTCGCCCTGCATCAGTTCGACATCGTCCATCCGTTCCGAGCCCTCGGCGGCCGACGCCGCGGGAGCGGTTGTGCGGCCCGAGAGACGGTCGAGTTCCCGCTGCTGCTTCTCGAGCGCGGACTGCATCTTCTCGATCTCCTTGCGCTGGTTCTCGATGAGTGCGCGCATTTCGTCGAGGGTGACCTCTTGAGCGGCCGGAGACGCCTCCGCCGCGGGGGCCCCGGCGCCGGCATTCGCGGGCTGGTCCGCTGCCCGCGCCCAGCCGGCCAGGCATCCAAACATTAAGACGAAAATCCCGATCCCCAATCGGTACGCTGTTCCCTTGTGCATCCACATCTCCTTGTATGAGGTGCTCTCCGGATCCGGGGCAACCATAGCCCTCGGACCGCGCCTTGTATCAGAACCGCCGTAACGATACACGCCCTACGTTACGATCCGGTGAAAGCATTGTGAAAATTCCGTTAAAGGTCGCATCCGCCCCGGTCCTTCTCTCAATGTCGTGCGCGGAATTTATACAGAACCACTATTGCGGTTGCATGAAATGCAAGTGAAGAGTCCTTGAAGATTTTCGCCGGGCACTCCCGGAATCATGGGAAGGAATGCGTGTTTTGATTTCAGATTCCAGATTCCAGGTAAGCCCGTGTTTCAACGATTTGGGCAGGCCTGAGTCGGGTCAGTACGACGGATCATTGGAGATCGCTTGGCCAAGCGCCATCTGGAATCCGGAATTTGCAATCTGGAATCAAAATACGTATACCCGGATCCGGAGCGGCAACAGGAGCTTCGGGAATGATGCGGATTACAGCCAGCCGCGGCGGTGGAAGAGCAGCAGCATGCCGCCCGAGAGCACGATGCAGACGCCCCAGAAAGCCGGGTACCCCCACACCTTGTCGATTTCGGGAAAATGGTGGAAGTTCATGCCGTACACCCCGGCGAGGAATGTCAGAGGGATGAAGATGGTGCTGATCACGGTCAGGACCTTTATGATTTCGTTCATCCGGTTCGACATCGAGGACATGTACGTTTCGGTCAGGTCGTTCGCCAGTTCGCGGTAGGTCTCGATGATATCGATGATCTGCACGATGTGGTCGTAGATGTCGCGCATGTAGACCCGCGTCACCTCGCTCATGCACTCGTGCTGTTCCCGGTGCAGGATGGAGATGACTTCCCGCATGGGCCATGCGGCGCGCCGGAGCAGGAGGAGCTCCCGCTTGATCTTGTGGATGACGCTGATCGTGGTGCGCTGCGGGTTGGCCAGGACGAGGTCTTCGATCTCTTCGAGACGGTCGCCGTAATGCTCCAGGATGGGGAAGCAGTGGTCCACGATGGCGTCGAGCAGCGCGTACACCAGGAAACTCGCGTCGTTGGCGCGCAGGCGCGAACCCTTCGTCTGGAGACGCTGCCGGATCGGGTCCCACACGTCCCCGTGGCTCTCCTGGAACGTCAGGACGGTTTTGTGCCCGAGGAAAATCGATATCTGCTCGTTTTCGAGCTTCCCCTCGTTGATCTGGAGCATGCGGGCGATGATGAATAGGCGCGCCTGCAGCTCGCTCTCCGGGCCGCCGATCGACTCGACCTTGGGCCGTTCGGGGATGCGGATGACGTCCTCGATCGCCAGGGGGTGCAGCTGATACTTGGCGGCCAGGGAGTGGATCACCTTCATGTCGGTGAGGCCGTCGACGTTGATCCAGCGCACGGCCGACCATTCGGGGCGGTGGTGGGCCAGGAAGTCGTCTAGGTCGTCGACGTCCCGGATCTGGACCTGGTCGGGGCTGTAATCGATGCAGCTGACGTACACGCGCGAAGTCCCGCTGGGGAGTTTCTGGATCTCGTCGTACTCCACGCCCGGAGACGCGCCCGGCTTTCCCTTGCGAAAGTGCAGTATCGACGCCATACGGATGCCCGAGTCCTTTCCGAGAAGATGTCTCACACTACCGCGCATCGAAAAATAGTTCAAGGCGCAAGTTTCGGCCAAATCGACGGCAATGGGCCCAGGGATGCGCGAACGGTTTGCCCCGATGCGCGCGGGGCGGCCGGGCCGCAAAATTCGGGTCATGCGGCGGCCGAATGGATGTAGAATTCCCGGAAACGGGGAGTGTACGAATGGCCAGGGGACGGATTCTGGTGATCGACGACGAGAAGGACCTGATCGAGCTGGTGCGCTACAACCTCGAAAAGGAAGGGTACGCCGTACGCAGCGCGCAGGACGGCGAATCCGGCCTGGCGGCGGCGAAGAAGGACCTGCCGGACCTGATACTCGTGGACCTCATGCTGCCCGGCATCGACGGGCTCGACGTCTGCCGCGCGCTCCGCTCCGACGACCGGACGGCGCGCATCCCCGTCATCATGCTCACGGCGAAATCGGACGAATCGGACCGTGTCCTGGGACTGGAACTCGGCGCCGACGATTACGTCACGAAGCCTTTCAGCCCGCGCGAACTGCTCGCCCGCATCAAGGCCGTGATGCGGCGCTCGTCCAGTGCACAGCCGGCTTCGGACCTGATCCGGCGGGGAACGCTGACGATCGACATGACGCGGCGCACGGTGACCTGCGCCGGCGAGCCGATCCTGCTGACGGCCACCGAATTCCGGCTGCTGCACTATTTCGCCTCGCACTCCGGGCACGTGTTTTCGCGCGCGCAGCTGATCGACGGCGCCATGGGGCGCGACGTTTCCGTGGAGGAGCGGACCATCGACGTCCACATCACGGGCCTGCGCCGGAAGCTCGGGAACTGCGGCGACTGGATCGAAACCGTGCGCGGTTTCGGCTACCGCTTCCGGGACGAGGACGGCGGCGCCGGCGAATAATCCTCGGCCGTCGACTATGAAATCCGCCCTTTTGTACCGCACCTTTGGTGCTCAACTCTCATTCAAACGCCTATCCCGACCTGACGGTCGGGCCTATTGACTGCCGGGCCTTCGGCCCTGAAAACAGTCGGCAGTCGGCAGTCGGCAGTCGGCAGTGACGCCGTGTTTCCCCAATGAGAGGCGCGAAGCGCCGGCATTCAGCAGGCCCAGCCGTAAGGCCGGGATACGCGCACGACCCAACCGCCGAGCGCCTACGGCGCGGCACCAAAACAGCCAGAGGGCCATCCTTCCGGCAAAATATCGGCCTCCGACGCTCGTAAAGCATTCACCTTTCCTTATGGTGCAGCGTTTGAGAATCCCGGGATGATCGATGAAGGCTGGGCCTTATTGTGCGGCGGGCAGGCTGACGGAGAAGGTGGAACCCTGGCCGACTTCGCTTCGCACGACGATCCGGCCGCCATGGGCTTCCACGAGGTGCTTGACGATGGCCAGCCCCAACCCGGTCCCCCCCGACTCTCGGGAACGCGCGGCGTCGGCGCGATAGAATCTCTCAAAGATCCTGTCCTGCTCCGCCTTGGGAATCCCGATGCCGGTGTCCGCGATAGAAATCACGACCTCGGACCCTTCGACCGCGGCGCGGACGCGGATGCGTCCGCCCGACGGGGTATACCGCACGGCATTGTCGAGCAGGTTCTGAACGATTTCCTGCAGCAACCGCACGTCGCCGGTTACGGCGGGCAGATCGCCGCCGTAATCGCCCTCCAGCGCGAGCCCCTTCTTCCCCGCCTCGATGCGGGTCAAATCCATGCACGGGTCGAGGATCGCCGGCACCGTGACCGGCCGCATCTCCTGCTGCAGCTTCCCGGCTTCGATCTGCGCGAGCTTGAGCAGGTCGTCGGTCAGCCGCCCCAGCCGCAGGGCGTGCTCACGGATGATTTCCAGGAAGCGCCGCCGGTTCTGCGCGTCGTCCAGGGCGCCCCCGAGCAGGGTTTCGGCGAAACCCTGGATCGCCGTCAGCGGCGTCTTGAATTCGTGGGAGATGTTGGCGATGAAATCGCGGCGCGCCCGCTCCAGACGGCGGATTTCGGTGATGTCGTGCAACACCATGACCGCGCCCGTGGTCGCGCCTTCGAACGTGATCGGAGCAGCGGTCGCGGCGAATGTCCGCGTCCGGACCGAGCCGACGACGACTTCCCCGTGAATCGGGGCGCCGCCCTCGAGGGCTTTCTGGATCATGGAAAGCAGGTCGGAATGCCGGATCAGTTCCATGACGGGGCGCCCTTCGCAGGCCAGCCCCGAGATGCCGGCGTCGCGGCAGAAGCCGCTGTTGCAATAGACGATCTTGTTGTCGCTCCCGATGACGGCCACGCCTTCTTCCATGCTGGAAAGCACCGCTGCCGACCGGTTCCGTTCCTCGGTCAGCGTCTTGATCGTGCGATCGAGTTTTCCGGCCGTCTGCCCGAGGGTATTCGATAGATCGGAAAGCTCGTCACGGCCGGGCTCCATCGGGAGCGGCCGGAAATCCCCGTCGGCGACCCGGCGCGAAAACTCATTCAGCCGGCCGATGCGGCGCGACACGGAACGGAAGAAGAGCAGCGAAACGGCGCCCGCCGCGATCAGGATGAGGGCGGAAAAGCCCCACAGGCGCGCACGGAACTCGAACCGCGCCTCCTCGAGGCGGTGCAGCGGCAGCGACAATCGGAGGACCACAGGCGGCGCTCCCGTCAGTTCGCAGCGCTGTGCCAGGTATACGAGATCCGCCTTGAGCGTCGGGCTGCGCCGCACCGCGCGGCCCGTGCCGTTGAGGAACGCCTCGCGTATTTCCGGCCGCGGCAGGTGGTTTTCCATCGCGGCAGGGTCTTCGACCGAATCCGCGAGCACCCGGCCGCCGTCGGCGACCAGCGTCGCCCGCGCGCCGCTTCGCCCGCACCAGCCGGTCCACTCCCTCAGGAGGGGGGCGTCGGAGGATTGCGGCGCCTTGGCCGCCGCCAGGCGCATCAGGGATTCCATCTGGGAGTAGGCCGCGTTCAGGAACTCCGTCTTGAGAGCCCGGACGACGTAGGTGTCCACCGCCGCCACGACGAGCAGCAGTACCAGGAGATACAATAATCCGATTTTCCAGAAGAGCCGGTTCCTCATGCTTTCGCCGCACCCATTATATAGCACGACCGGGCGCCGAAGCCGACTCCAAATCCCGTTTCGCGTTTCGCGTTGCCCGTTACGGGGGTTGAACAAGGGGCGGGGATACAAGAGAGAGTTCCCAGTTCCCGGTTCCCGGTTCCCGGTTGAGGCGATGAAAACTCCGTGCCCGTAACAGGAGTCCCGATTAGTCTAACGAATAAATCGTGCTGAGATGCCGTGGACTCTGAGTGCCGAAGGCACGGTGCAGCGCAGCCCGGGGTGACGGAGCCCGCGGAGCGGGCGACGGAACACCGGGACAGGACAACCACAATGAGCGGAGTCCTGAAGGGACGACGCAGCCTTGCCTGCGCTCCCTGCCTCTCGCCGGATATGGCAACGGGCAACACAACCCGTCGCGCGGTTGTCCGCCAGCCCGGCTCATCCGTGACATTTGTGGAATTCGCGTCCCCGCCGCCAGGCGCCGGATTCCAGCCGTCGTCTCCCCACGGTTCGCTGCAATGGGACCGACCGGAAACTGGGAGCTTTTACAGCGAACTCGCAGCGCCACCCCTACCAGCATAGTCGGATACAAACAACGCGAAACGCGCAACGCGCAACGGGAAACGCGAAACGCGAAACGCGAAACGGGCAACGGCTTTTTAGAGATGCTTGATGACGACGAGGCTGAGGTCGTCTGTCTGCGGGCCGGCGGCCCGCCGCTCCTGCAGGATGGCTTCGCAGATTTCCCTGGCGCTGCCGTCCTTGGCGCGCGAAACGGCCCTTTCGAGATGGCTTTTTTCGAATGTCGAAAAAGAATCCAGGAGACCGTCGGTGTACAGCAGCAGCACGTCGCCGCGCCCCATCAGGTTGAGTTCGTTCACCGTGTACTGCTTCTTGTATCCCAGCGCCCGCTCGTAGTGGCTGGCGTCGGCGTGGCCCTCGGTCGGCTGCAGGCCGACCGGCGGGTAGCTGACGAGCCGGTCCGGGCTGATGTCCACGAAACAGTCGTACTCGCGCGAAAAGACCAGCGGCAGGGGGTGTCCGGCATTCACGAAGCGGAAGCGCCCGGTGTGGAAAATTTCGCCGTAGATCATGGTGATGTAGCTCATCCGGTCCGGGTCGGCGGCCAGGTTGCGCAGCGTGGCGGATTTCAGGAAGCGCGTGTTCACCTGCTCGAAGAGGCGCACGGTGAGTTCGCCGTTCAGGTCCATTTCATACAGGGCGGCCGTGTGGAACGCCTGGTGCAGCATGAGCGCGCGGATGGAGTCGGCGAAGTCGTGCCCGGCGACGTCGGCGACGAGTACGCCGCCGCTCTGCTTGAGCCTCTGGAGCGCGCGGACTACGGCATCCTGTCCATCGGCGCCGGCGGCCCGGATGCGCGCGTCGAGGTCGAACCGCTCCCTGAAATTCACGTAGGTGACGAGGTCTCCGCCGGCGATGCCGTTGTACGGGATAGAGACGCCGTAGATGTCCGTGCCGGGAATGCTGGGGATGGCCCCCGGCGCAGGCATGAGGCGCTGCGACATATAGCGCGCACCCTTGCGCAGTTCCTGATCAATCGTGGGGCCGGCCTCTGTCATGGAATCCTCGAACGGAATGAGGATGAATAGCAGATTGCTTCGCTAAAAGCAATTCATTCGGGGATTATTCGCGGAATTTGTAGCCGAAGCCGCGAACCGTTTCGACGCAGGCGCCGCAACGGCCGAGTTTCCTCCGCAGCGACATGATGTGCACGTCGACGGTGCGTTCGAGCACCGTGACGTCGCGGCCGAGGGCGCCGTCGATCAGCGCGGCGCGCGAGTAGACGAAACCCGGGTGCGAGGCGAGAAACTGCAGCAGACGGTATTCCGTTGCGGTCAGCTCGACGGCGCGGCCGCCGCAGTGCACGGAGTGGCTGGCCGGATCGATCGTCAGGCTGCCGTGCCTCAGGGGAGCCGGCGGCCGTCCGTATCCCGCCGAGCGCCTCAGGAGGGCCTTGATTCGCGCCGCGAGTTCGCGCGGGCTGAACGGCTTGGTCATGTAATCGTCGGCGCCGATCTCGAGGCCGACCACGCGGTCCGATTCCGACGCCTTGGCCGTCAGGATGATGATGGGAGTCCCGGACGTGGCGTTGCTCGCCCGCAGCATGCGGCAGACTTCGAGGCCGTCCATCCCCGGGAGCATCAGGTCGACGACGATCGCGTCCGGCTTCTCGTCGACGGCGCGCGCGCATCCGGATTCCCCGTCCGCGGCACCCAGGACACGGTAGCCTTCCTTTTCGAGGTTATAGCGGACGAGTTCGATCAGGTCCGCTTCGTCGTCGATGACCAGGACCAGGCCCTTCGCCATGGCCGTGCTCTCAGGACCTGGACGTCCGGCTGTTGCTTTCGTGGCGGTGGCGCACCTCGCGCCCTTCGACCAGGTAGATCACTTCCTCGGCGATATTCGTCGCGTGGTCCCCGACCCGCTCGAGGTTGCGGGAGATCAGGATCAGGGCCAGCGCTCGCTGGATCGTGCCGGGATCGCCCATCATGTACGTCAGGAGGACGCGGAAGATCTGGTCGCGGTACGCGTCGACCTTCTTTTCCTCCTCGAGCACCCGGTTGGCGATGGAGCAGTCCTTCGCGACCAGCGCCTCCAGGCTGTCGCGTACCATCCTTTCGGCGATCTCGCCCATGACGGGCAGGTCGACCAGCGGCTTGACCGG
>CAZTHE010000118.1:0-12265 GCA_964613495.1 uncultured Acidobacteriota bacterium
CGGCACAGCAAAGCCCGGGATGGAGGCCGCGCAGCGGCCGCAATCCCGGGTCAGGAAGGTTCAGGGGGCGGAGTCCTGAAGGGACGACGCAGCCGCACCCTCCCTTGGACGCGGTGCATTATCGGGGCCAAGCTTGCGTTGCATCGCCGGATGTGCGTTGAACCATGGGGAAGCGCCGGAGGCGCGGTGTACCATAGGGAAGCGCCGGAAGTGCGTTGAACCATGGGGAAGCGCCGGAGGCGCGGTGTACCATAGGGAAGCGCCGGAAGTGCGTTGAACCATGGGGAAGCGCCGGAAGTGCGTTGAACCATGGGGAAGCGCCGGAGGCGCGGCGAACCATGGGGAAGCGCCGGAGGCGCGGCGAACCATAGGGAAGCGCCGGAGGCGCGGCACAGCAAAGCCCGGGATGGAGGCCGCGCAGCGGCCGCAATCCCGGGTCAGGGAGGTTCAGGGAGCGGAGTCCTGAAGGGACGACGCAGCCGCAATATCCCCCTGGACGGCCTATTTCAGCCCGATGCTGTCGGCGACGGCGCGCATCCCCTCGATGGTTTCCGTGATCAGGTCGGGAAGCTCCATGCCGAGGCGCGCCGCCCCGTTCTCGATGATCGCGCGGTCGACGCCGGCGGCAAACCGCTTGTCTTTCCACTTCTTCAGCACGGATTTGGCGGTGAGGTCCATCACGCTGCGTGACGGCCGGACGAGGGCGGACGTGGTGACCAGGCCGGTCAGCTCGTCCACGGCGTACAGCACGTTTTCGAGTGCGGAAACCGGTTCGACATCCGAGCAGATGCCCCACCCGTGGCTGACGGCGGCCCGTATGTATTCCTCCGGCCAGGCGTTTTCCTCGAGGATTTCGCGGGTCTTGCGGCAGTGCTGTTCGGGAAACTGCTCGTAATCCAGGTCGTGGATCAGCCCGACGACGCCCCATTTTTCGGCGTCTTCGCCGCGTCGCGCGGCAAAATGCCGCATCACGCCCTCGACCGCGAGCGCGTGTCTGACCAGGCTTTCGCTCTGGTTGTACCGGGTGAGAAGCCGGAACGCTTCCTCCCTCGTCGGCGCCTTCGTTTCCATGAAACCCTCCCGCAATTGGTCCGGCGCCATTATGACCGGAGATGCCGTTCTTGTGAAGGGTCTGCGGTTCTGCCTTCGGGCCTTGGGGATGATTTGCCCTGCCGTCTATTGCCGGGAGCCGGAGAACAGGCGCATCCGCAGGAATTCCGTTTCGAAGGTTTCCAGCACGGCGCCGAGGAACAGAAGCGGCACGATCACGACGGCGGCGGCCACGGCAACGACGGCGATGACGAATATCCAGTCGGAGGGCCGCGGCCGGGCCCCCGGGTTCGCGTGCCTCTCCAGGAGCGCGAGGTTCCGGGAGTTGCTCTTGTAGGCGAAATCGAAGAGGTCGCCGGCCAGCGGAACGGCCCCGAAAATCAGGTCGAGGAGGGAATTCAGGACCATGCGCGCCCGGATGATGCCGGGGACGCGCGCGCGAAAGGCCGTGATCAGCAGGAACAGGGAAAAGAGCCCGGTCGACACGTCGCCCAGCCCGGGAACCAGGCCGAGAATGGGATCCCAGCCGAAACGCAGTTTCGTCCCCGGGACGCGGAATGCCTTGTCGAGGAAATGGCTCCAGCGGCGCATGAGGCGCAGCGAGCCGGGCGGCTGCGGCAGGACCGGCGGGGTGCCGCCGCTGGGAATCGTGTCGTCGTCCATAGTCTTCCCCGGAGGAAGGAATGTACCACAAGCGGCGCCCGATGTGTCCTGCATAGATGCGGCGCTTGGGCCGGGGGATGCATTGTGCTAGCATCTGTTTTCTCGGAGGTGCTTCGATGCTATCGGGAAAATCCTGGAAAATCGCGGCGGCGGGGCTCGCGCTGTCCCTCACGATCGGCTGCGCCGGCCAGCGCATCGCCATCAAGGAGAAGTTCGGGTACGCCAAACGCGAGCAGCTCGTGGACCGGGTGCAGGACGCGCGCGACGGCCAGGTCGCGGCCAAACAGCAGTTCGAATCGGCGCTCAAGCAGTTTCTGGCCGTGACCCAGGTTTCCAGCGCGGAGTTGCGGGACCTGGAGGATCGCTACGACAAGCTGAACCGCGAGTACGAGCGCAGCGAGGGGCGCGCGGAAGAAGTGCGGGAACGCATCCGGAACGTGCAGCAGGTGGCCGACGCGCTTTTCAGGGAATGGCGCGAGGAACTCGGCCAATATACGAACCAGAGCCTGCGCCGCAGCAGCGAACGGCAGCTCGAAGACACCCGGCGCCAGTACAACCGCCTGATCGACGTGATGAAGGCCGCGGAGGCGCGCATGCAGCCGGTCCTCGCGGCGTTCAAAGACCAGGTGCTGTTTTTAAAGCACAACCTCAACGCGCGGGCGATCGCGTCGCTGCAGCAGAGCGCCGACCAGATCCAGACCGACGTGGTCCGCCTGGTGAAGGAAATGGAGGCGTCGATCGCGGAGGCGAACAGCTTCATCGAGCAGATGCAGAAGAATTAATTCCAGATTCCGGATTCCGGATCGGCCACGAATCGCACGAATCCGCGCACTGCCGACCGCCGACTGCCGACTGCTTTTCACGCGATGGCTTCGATGTGCACGCCGACGAGGGGTTCGAGCAGCGCGCGTTCTTCCTGCGGCAGATTCATGAAGATGCGCAGGTCGCGCGTCTTGCGGTACCGGACGGCGGAATCGAGGAGCCGGAGGGGCAGCCGGAACTCCGTATACTGCGCCGCACAGGCCTGCCACGATTCGAGCCACAGCGCGGCGTCGTCCTCTCCGTGCGCGTCCGGCGCGGACATTTCGGGGATGCATTCGATCAAACCCTGTCCCAGCGCCCCGAGCATCCGGTGCTTGCGGTAGACGAGCAGCAGCAGCCGGATGGTGAGTTCGAGTACCTTCGGATTGGAAAGGCCGGGCAGCAGGCCGTGGATCAGCGCCTTGGTGTCTCCGGCGTTGGGATTCCCCGAATGGGCGAATTGCGCGAGCGCCCGGTCCAGGCTGATCGTCGCTTCGCGCCAGCGGTCCTGTGCGAACAGGAGTTCCACCACCTTGTAGTGCACGAACGAGGAATCCTCGCCGAGCGACAGGGCCTTGTTGAACGAGTAGAGAGACTCGTCGCGGTGCCCGAGGTACGACAGGCTCAGGCCCATCATCGTCCAGGCCTCGGGTTCGTTGGGAGCGAGTTCCACGGCGCGCTGGGCCTCCCGGATCGCCTCGTCGTAGCGGGTCAGTTCGATGAAGGCGGCGCACAGGTGGACGCGCGCCTTCACGTTCTGCGGCCCGAGCTCCGCCGCCTTGGCAAACGCCGCCAGCGCCTCCTCGAACAGGTCCAGGTCCACGAGCGTCGCGCCGCGGGTCAGCCAGGCCAGCGGATTGGCCCCGTCCAGGCCGATGGCCGTTTCGCAGGCGCTCAGCGCGTCGTCGGGGCGGCTGAGGTTCAGCAGGATGGACGCCTTGTCGCACCACGAGGCGCACGCGTCCGGGTCGAGCTCGAGGGATCTGGCGCACGACGCCAGCGCCTCGTCGTACCGGCCGATCCGGTTCAGCAGCCAGCCGCGCAGCCGCCAGACCGATGCGTCCGCCGGATCGGATTCCAGCATCTCGTCATAGACGGCGATGGCCCTGTCGTATTGCCGCAGGTGAATGTGGCAGGACGCCTGCGCGACGAAGTCCTCCTTCAACCCGCGTATCGAGGCGAGGTCCTCGGCCGCCTGCAGCGCCCGCGCGTAATCCCTCTTCTGGGTGGCGACGCTGAAATCGCGGCAGCACTCGGTGACGCGCGGGTCCTCGAAATTCCCGTCGAGCACCTTCGGGGCAGGCGCGGCGCCCGCATCCAGGGCGCTTTGCGCCGGCAGCGTGGCCAGTTTCTGCTTCAACTCCGCCGGCGAATACCACAGGCGCAGGAAGTCGAGCAGCAGGCCGATGGGCTTCCCGCGGTGCTTCTTGACCTCGAACGACAGGCGCATCAGCGGCTCGTGGAGCTCGTAATACCGGGCGTTCGCGATCTGGAAGGACTGCAGGTGGCCCATCTTGCACAGCGCCTCGAGCTGCGTCGCCGCGGCGGCCGCGGGGATGAAGCAGGCGCGCGCGACGTCTCCGGCCTGCACGGGGTGCCGCCCGTCGCAGACGTACTCGATGATCTTCCGCTGGTCCACCGTAAGGGCGGCGACGCGCGACGTGTAGTAGGGCGTCAGGTCGTCGATCGTCTGCATGAGCGGCTTGATCAGTTCGTCCAGCGAGTCCTGGATCAGCAGCGGGGCGAAGGTCACATAGGCGCGGTGGTTGCCGCCGGCCAGGTAGCGCAGCGCGCGGACACGGGCGCGTCCCCGGGGGGTCGCGATGCAGGCGGCGAGTTCCCGGTTGCCCTGGAACTGCGCGATTTTGGAGATCAGCTGGATGGCGTCGTTGAAACTCAGTTCCTGCAGCTGGTGGATCTGAAAAAATCCCTGGCGGAAAGGCGATCCCGGGGGCAGGGCCCGGTCCAGCGGGCCCGGAGACGTCGCCAGTACGCAAAAGTAGCCGCTTTCCTGCAGGAAGCGGTATAGCTGCATTTCCTCGGCGCTGCCCAGTTTTTGCAGCAATTCGTCGAAATTCTCGGTCAGGATCACCAGCGTCCGGTTCCCGACCATGTCGGCCAGCAGGCTGAGGGCGCCGCGCGCGGCCTCCTTGCCTTCCGCGGCGTAGATGGACTGCAGACGCCCCAGGACGCCCGGCGGATCCTCGTTCTGCGAAGCCAGGGCGCGCAGGACCCTGAGGACGAAATCCCGGAAGCAGGCGACGCCCCATTCTTCCTCGCGCAACCAGGCGACCCGGATATGGCTCTTCAGCTCGTCCACGGACCGGAGACGGTGGTAGGTCAGCGAGGTCAGGTGCGTCTTGCCGATTCCGCGGGGGCCGACCAGGAGGGTGTTTTTCTTGACCGGCGCCAGCGCGCTGGATGTGATGTTCTCCAGGATGCCGCGCAGCAGGTCTTCACGCTGAACGAATATGGCCTCCAGGGCCTCGGCGGGCATCAGGCTCGGCGTAAAGCGCGAAAGAAAATTCGTGTCCATAGGATCCGGCACCGTCCGGCGCGCCCGCAGCCTAGGCGCGCTTTTTTACCTCTTCCAGCTGGTATTCCTGCATTTCCAAAGAACTCTGGATCCCGAGCAGGCCGCAGGCGTCGTCGTAGATCTGCTTGACGACCTTTTTCGTCTGCTGGAGTTCCTCGATACGCTTTTTTGCGCGAATCACTTCGTCTTTCAGCTCCTGGTCCAGGTGTTCCAGTTCCGCCTTGGCCATCTGCAGCATGGTTTCGTATCTGCTCTTCTGCTCGCTTGTCATAATTCATCCCACCTGTTGAGAATTACGGAAACATTCCCGCGCCGCGGCGCCGGCCGCAGGGACCGGGGCAAAGTCCCGCCTCTGCATTTCCGTGAGGGTCTGTGGTTCCGGTGCGTCCGAATGGAATCGCCCGAGCAGTCCCGGCACATTATCCAATTGGGCAATAACGATATATAGGAATATGGCCAGGAGTACCGCGGCGGCGATCACGATCAGGACGATCCGGCGCCGCCTGGCGGAGCGGGCGTTGGCGACTTCGGACCGGAAAATATCCAGCCGGGTCCACTCCTGGGCCTCCGTTGCCCCGACCGCCGCCGGCGGTTTCCCGCCGGCGGGGCGGGAAGGGGACGTCGTCGATTTCGAACCGCCGGAATGAGGCGCGGCGGCGGGCGCCGGCGCGGCCTTGGGCGGCGGCATCGGGATCACGACCGGTTTATGCCGCTCCAGTTCCGCCAGCGTGGCTTCTATTTCCCGGTTGATGGCGTCGGGATCCAACTCGGGCTCGGGCGCGGCGGCTTCGGCTTCCGGTTCGGGCGCCGCCGGCGCGACGGAGTCCTCGAAGGGATTCGCCGGGGGGTCGGGGACCGTCACCAGGTGGACTGCCGCCGCGGCTTTCGAGGCCTGCCCGACTGCGGCCGGGGCAACCTCCGCCGAAACGGGCGCGGGAGGCTGTCCCGGCGTGGTTTCCTTGATTTCCGCGGAGAGGCCGCTGAGCTGATCGAGGAAATCGGATACGAGCAGATCCACGTCGGACCCGGTCCGCTTAGCCGCTGCCGGATCTTCCGGCTGAAATGCCTTGTCGGCTTGAATCCTGCCTGCCATGGTTTGCCTCATGGGACAAAAATGCCATTTAAGGCCGGCACGCTGCAGGGTATAGCGGGAATAGGGACGGCTCCGGCCGGATCTCTATAGGTCATCGGGCAGTTTTAGCGTAGCCTTGCCTCGTCTGCATGTCAATACTATTGAAATCACAGGACCTTTGGTCCGGATCCGGGTTTCCCCATCCCGGGCGCTCACGGGAGGGAGTTGCCGTCCCACTTGTGTTCCGGGTCCGGGTAAAAGGTCAGTCCGCCGTGTCCCCAGATGCTGTGGGACTTGTAGGAGTACCCGTGGCCGAAAACATAAATCAGCCAGCCTCCGGGCACCTTGGCCCTCTGCATGTTGAACGACGTCTCGTCCTCACCCTCGGGGAATCCCGGGATAATGCCCCACTGAACCCTTTTTTGCGCTTCTGTCATCTGACAGGCCTCCGGTTTTTGAGGTTGGTCCGGTTTACGTTGCGAATCGCGGCGATTGCCTCAAACCGAATGCGTTCCGATGCGGTTTGCCGGATTCCCGGTATTCTCCTATGATACTTGCTATCCGGGCGGACACAAAGCACTTTGACAGGCGAGAATGGGGGCGGTCATGGGGTGAGATGCGGCACGATGCTTTCCTTGGCCGAAAAGCCCGGATCCATTTAAACCGCCCGATTTTCCCGTAATTTGGATTGAATTTTCCTCGGCATTCCAATATGGTATTTCCAGGAAATCCCATATTCTTTCAAAAGGAGCTGCCTATGGCCCGACCGTTGCGGGTTTTGTTGTTCCTGTTTGTATTGCATGTCGTTTCCGCCTCGATGCTTTTCGCTCAGAAAGCCTCCTGCGCGATCCTCAACGTCTATGACGCCGAGGCGCTCGTTCCTCAAAAGACGCTGGCCATCAAATTATTTGACGTCGGCGGGCCGGGCGTGGATTCCGATGCCGGTTCGGTCGAGTCTCCGAGAAAGATCCTGTTCGAGAAGCTCGAAAAGGACCTGACCAAGACGAAATACTTCTCGAAGGTTTCGGCGGTCCCCGCGGATGAGACCCCTCAAACCGACTATGTGCTGGAAGGCGAAATCATCGGGATCCATGGGGGAAGCCGGGCGGGCAGGTATTTTGTAGGGGGATTCGGGAGCGCCGGCCAGATGAGGGTGAGCGGCCGCATCCTGGGCAGAGCGGAGATGCTCGACGGCCGGGAATTCCGCCCCACGATAGGCGATTGGGAGTGCACGTCTTTCATGGCCGGCGGAGGATTATTCAGCTTCGGAGGCAGCAACGAATCCGTAACCAGGAACAACGCAAAATGGATTTCCTCGCTTCTGAGCCGGGAAATCAAGGATCTCAAGAAGATCGACAAACTGAAATCCAGGGTCGTGGAGGATTCCGACAAGAAACCCATCCAGGGCTCCTCCAGGCCCGAAAACAGAAAATGGCGCGAAAGGAGCGATCCGACCGCCGACGACTATTACGACGAGATCGAAAGCTTTGTTGTAAAGAGCGAACAGGAAAGGTCTCGGGGCGTCGACGCTCTCTGGATGACCGACGCCTGTTACCGCGCGCACTCGGGTCTGTTGCCGATGCTCCGGCAGACGGCCATCGTGAGCAACCGGCAGGTCAAGCGCGGGATGCTCACGGACCTCGATGTGATCAAGGAATTTGTGGGCCAGGACCAGTACGTCGTGGTCGCGACCTTCACGGTGGGCTCCAATGAGGCTCCGTTCCTATGGGACAGGGCGAGGATGCAGCGTGCCACCTACCTGACCCGTGCCGGGGCCGGGTCGCCGCGGGTCGAGCCGGTCCGGTTTGTTGACGATCAGATCGCCTCCTATATCGTTTTCAACGAGAAGAGGATATTCAAGGGACTGTCCAGTTTCCGGGCTTTCCACCCGGTCATCATGGTTTTTCCGACCAGGCTCCCGGACGGTTCGCCGGTGATAACGTCGACCGGCGATGTCGTGGAACTGCATACCGAAGTCGACGGAAGACCCGTAAAAATCGATTTCAACCTGGAGCATTTTGACTTGGCCGGCCTGGAAGAGTTGTCTATCCGCGGCTCCAAATAGAGGGCTCTCTTGCGACGGAAAGAGCCGCGGGTCTCTGTCCATCAGGGGGGGAGACCGCTTCTGCGGATCGGGATCGGGGAGCGTATGGCGACGTCCATTGTCCTTCTGAAAGGAAATCGCTTCGTGTTTCGACGCATCGCCGCATCGGTCCTGGCGGCCGTCATGGCTGCTGCCGCATTCCCCCAGGACTCTCCTCACCGGCTGGAACGCAGCAGGGTCGTGAAGCACGACGTCGCCACGGCCTGGGCGCGGGCCGTCCGGCTGCTGAGGGACTCTCCCGTGATCGTCAATACGCTGGATCGCGGTTCCGGAATCCTGAGCTTCACGGCGGCGCTGGCTCCGTCGGACGCAAGACAGCAGTTGCTCGACGCGGATGAAACCGGAAAGCAGCCGCACACCGTTCACGTGACGATTTCGATATCGGAGGCCGATCAGGGAACGCGCCTCTTCGTCAGGGCGTCTCCGAACAGCGGGGTGTTTTTCACGCACTCCAACGGCGTGATCGAAAAGGGGATCCTGGATGCCATGGAATCGGGCACTGCCTGGATGCCCGAAAGAAAAGGGAAGGGCTCCCGCGACCTGCCGTATCCGCCGGGGGAGGCGTGGGAAGCCGCGGTGGAAGTGCTGCGTGCTTCTCGCGGGATAGCCATAAACGCGGCCGACGCGGAGTCCGGCCTCGTGACGGTCTCGACGGTCATCCCGAGCGGCGAACTGGGAACTTACGCGTCCAAAATCAAAAAGGCCATCTACCCCGGCGCCGCGCATGTGACCCTGTGGTTCGAGCCGGTAGCGGGAGGAACCGCCGTCCATACCCGGATGCTTCTGCTCGAGCTGGGCAGTCTGGCGCCCGTTCCCCTGGCTTCCACGGAATACCTGGAGTCTTCCGTGCTGACGGCTTTGGAGCGGCGGCTGCGGGGAGACGCCGGCCCGCTCGCCGTGGCCGAGTCGAACTACAGGGGAAAAGCGGGATTCTGGTCGGAGCTGTTTTCGTCGGAGGCGATCCCGGCCGACGCCGCCGGGCCGAAACTGGACCGGCTCCTGCCCGTATCGGTGGATCATGCCTGGGACTCTATCCTCCGGCTCATTTCCCAGAATTATTTTATTTCGGTCTGCGACGGCAGGGGCAGGAGGCTGAGCTTTATCACGGCGCATTTGAGTCAGAAGCGCGAGGGGTATTCGTCTCATAGAGTGCAGCTGACATTGTCTCCGGACGGCGACGCGACGCGGCTGACCTTGAGAATCCCGCCGTCGATAGAACCCGCGGCCGAAAGCGAGATGGAGATGAGGGCGATCGAGAGCCGGATCGTCACGGAGCTTTCTTTCAGGGAAGAGGTGCCCTGGCTCATCGGGGGGATGAAATAGCGTGAAATTCAATTTGTTCCTGCTGTGGGGATTTCTGGCGTTTGCATCCTGTACGGCATCGGCATCCGATTCGGAGCGGGCGAACTACCTGGACGCGCTTTTGCGGGACTCCGTCCCGCTGTATGAAGACGCCGAGGTGTGCGGGCGCGTAACGCAGGTAGGCGAGCGAGTCGCCGCCGCGTCCCAATCCAAACACCGGTTCCGTTTCAGCGTCCTCAACAGCTCCGAGGCCATGTCGTTTTCCGCACCCGACGGCCGAATCTACATAACGACGGGCCTCCTGGAGCGATTGATTTCGGAAGACGAGCTCGCGGGAATGCTCGGCCACGAGATCGCCCATGTGAACGAGCGCCACCTGTTGAAGACGGAGGCGGGAGCGAGAAATAAAAAAATCTGGCGGGTGGTCATGTATGTCAGCATGACCGCCGCATCGGCCTATTTCAGCGCCGCGGTTCAAAATGCCCTGGGGGATTCTCTCGCCTATCCTTCGGCGGTCGGCGCGGACGGAAGCGTTTTGATCAACAACAGCGCCGCCGTGGCGATAGGCGAAATGGCGGGGATCGTCGCGTTTATGGCCACGGGCGCGGCCGGCGAAACGATGCTTCAGTATTATTTCCGCGGCTACAAGGACGAATACGAGTTCGAGGCGGACAGGCTAGCGGTCCGGTATGCGGAAGCGGCGGGGTATCGTGCCGGGGCGTTTCTCCAGGCTCTGGAACGGCTCAGCGGCTCAATGGACGATTCGTCGGCGCGCAAGGCCGCGCTTCTGCCGGTCCAGAGGAAGCTGATGGTCACGCGCCTGCAGGAATTGAAACGGCGATGAAACGGCTTGCCGCGCAAAGGGATTGCGGCCGCGGGAAAAGGGTCAAACGGCGGCCCCCGTCCCTTCGTCCAGAACGCGGGAAGCTTCCCGCAAATGAGCGGTAGCGCGGTGTTTCGAGCCGAAGTCCCTATAGGCCCGCTCCACCGCGTTTTCGGAGATATCCAGCACGCGGGCCGCGTCGGCCGCGGGCACGTCGTGCTCCCACGCATAGAGCAGGTGGTCGAGCTTGTCGAAGGCGATCCTGAAAAAGAACTCCTGGTCGCTGACGGGGAGGCTGAACGTGTCGGGGCTTGGCGAACGGTCGACGATTTCGGGAATTACCTCGAGGTAAGCGGCCAGCTGGTAGACCTGGTTCTTGTAGAGATGGGTAATCGGCTCGATGTCGGTCCCGCCGTCGCCGTATTTGCAGAAATCCCCCAGCAGGTACTCGGTCCGGTTCGTAGTGCCGATCACGAGAAGGTTCCGCCGTTCCGCCTCGGCATACAGGTGGAGCATGCGGGCCCGGATCTTGATATTGGCGAAGGAAGTGATGGTGCGGAATTCCTCGACGTTCAGCCGCTTCTTCTTTATTTCCCCATCGGGCATCTGAACCTGCAGCACGTAGAAATTATACGAGTCCCGTTCCAGGAGATCGGTGGGGAGAGTGATGTTGTATCTGCAGGATGGACGATACTCGGGAATCAGTTTTTGGATGAACCGGTCGCGCCATTCGTAGCGCACGACGCTGTCGACGGTCGGTGTGACGTCGATTTGACGATACTCGATGCCCAGGGCCTCGGCATGCTTGGTCGCATAGGCGCCGCTGACCGGGTTGGATTCGATCTCCGGGAGAACGAGCCCCACCACCCTCTCCCTGCCGAGGGCGTGCACGGCGACGGCCGCTATGCAGGCGGAATCGATGCCGCCGCTCAAGCCGACGACGGCGCCCTTTTTCCGGAAGGAAACGCCGACCTGCCCCGCGATGAATTTTGAAAGCTTCTCCAACTGCTCCGCCGGATTGATTTCAAGGACGCCGCGGCTGAAAACCATCGATAACCTCCTGCTTTTGCGGGAAAGAAGCTAAGGCGCATCCCGGGCAGGCCTGATCCCGGGGAACAGCGCTTCCAGTCCGGACTATTACTGACACAATCGACAGCGGGCCGCAAGAGGAACCATCGCCGCGGACCGGCAGCCGTTTAGCGGTCATCCCAAAATGATGTCCCCAAAAAAATCATCTACTTCAAATCTGACCGTGAATGATTTGTCCTGCTTTTGTGGACGCATCATTCGTGCTGTGTGATGGGGAAGAAACGCCGTGGGTAGGGTGTTCTGCGCTTGACGTAAACGCGCGAAATGCATAATTATAGATGGGTATCACGTAATATCGTCAACAAGCCCAAATTTTTAGCTTGACAATGTAACATATAACCCATAATATTACTATGTATAACGAGATATAACGTCAAGGATGCCGAAGATGAAACATGATGGGTTCTTCCGAAAGCACCCTGTTTTCACCGGAGAGGATCTGGCCGAGCATCTGTCGTCTCATGGTGCAGTCGGCGGGCGCGCGCAGGAGGCGCTCCTGGCGTACCACCGGAAGACTGGACGGCTCGTTCGGGTGCGCCGCGGATTGTATGCCGTCATCCCGCCGGGAGCCGATACCGATTCGTATCCGGTCGATCCATTCCTCGCCGCCGCGAAGCTAGTGCCCGATTCGGTGTTGTCGCACCATACGGCGCTGGAGTTTCACGGAAAGGCTTATTCGGTTCATCCCCACATCACCTATTCGGCATCCCGACCACTTGGACGTCTGACGTTCCGCTCCTATGTTTTCCGGGGGACGAAGTTTCCACACGCTCTCCTCCGCGCGGGAAAAGTCCACGTCGGCGTTTCGACAGCAGAGCGCGCCGG
>CAZTHE010000119.1:0-12242 GCA_964613495.1 uncultured Acidobacteriota bacterium
AGGAGGACCAATGATGATTGCCCCGTGTGACTCATGGGTAAAGGGCAGGGCTAGCCCGGGCTAGTCTGGAGCGTCCAACGGGTCCTCAAACGCCGCATTCCGGATTCGTGGAATGCGTGGCCGCCTCTTCATCCCCCCAGGGATTCACCGGGATGGATCAGTCCTTCTCGAACGGGAAGACGTATTTCAGCCCGAGCTCGTCGCGCATCGCGCAGAGCTCTTTCCGGATGGAATCGTCCACCGGAGCGCCCCGGTCCCTGTTCTTCTGCCAGCTGAGGTATTCCTTTTCGCCGCAGGTGTAGATGCGCTCCCGCCCCGGCCTCTTTCTCGAGGCGCGCAGCGCCCGCAGGATGTCGCCCGTGGTCTTCTTGAACGACGCGAGGTCGGTGAAGCACTCGATGTCGATGGCCATGAAAAAATGGCCCAGGCCGTAGGGGACCGATTCGCCCTTCTCGTTCACGCCGTTGAGCTGCTTCAGAAACGATCCCTGCTGCAGCGACGCCGAGAGGATTTCGACGACGGTGGCGAAGCCGTAGCCCTTGTGGCTGCCGGTCTCTTCGTCCAGTCCTCCGACCGGCGTGAAGGCGCTCTTGCCCCGGATCAGGTCGACCAGGATCCTGTTCGGGTCCGTCTCGGTATTCCCTTCCTCGTTGATGATCAGCCCCTCGGGGCACTTCACCCCGGCGCGCGCGTATTCCTCGACTTTGCCGCGCTGGATGACGGACGTCGCGTAATCGTTGGTGAAAGGGAACTCCTCGTCGGTCGGGAAACCGAAGACCAGCGGATTGGTCCCCAGCATGTTCTCGGTGCCGTGCGTCGGCGCGATGGACGGGCGGGCGTTTGTGGCCGTCACCCCGATCATGCCGGCCCTGACCGCCATCAGCGGGTAATGCGCGGCGTACCCGTAGTGCGTGGAATTGCGCGCGACCACCGTCCCGATCCCGTGCACCCGGGCCTTTTCGATGGCCATCTCCATGCAGCGTTTGGCGATGACCATGCCCATGCCGTGGTGCCCGTCGACCACGGCCGTGGCCTTGCAGTCCCGGACCACCTCGAATTTCGTGACCGGCTGCTGGACCCTGGTCTTTACGATGCGGTCGTAGTAGATCGGCTTTAACCGCCCCACGCCGTGCGAAAAGATGCCCCGCTTGTCCGCGCCGACCACCACCTCCGCGCAGAACCGGGCGTCCTCCCCGGGGACCCCCACTCCTTTGAAGACGTCGGTTATGAATGCTTCCAGCAGATCAAACGATATCCATGAAGTCGATGCCGTCACGATAATCTCCTATGCGCCCGGGCGCGGCCGGATCTGCTCTCAGACACGCGCGCGGACCGTACGAATGAAGCTACAATACTACCATCAATTCGGGTCCGGGGAAGCATTCAAGTGACGGAATGGCCCGGAAGCGCCGCCCGCGAATGAGGGCAATTTCGACCTGCGGCGCTTTCCTCTGTGGTATATTATCGTTCCGGGCTCGAAAGGATTCTCCCGGATCCCAACTCCCAAAAAGGCAATCTGGAATCCATACCGCTCACAGAGGTTTGAGACGAGGAAAAACCGGCAAGGAGATCGACGATGGACAAGGCGACCGAAAAGCTCTACCGCGAAAGGGAAAAGAGATACATCGACGCAGTGCAACTGAGGGTTCCCGACAGAGTCCCCACCTCGGTCCATCTGAGCTATTTCCCGGCCCGGTTCGCAGGAATCACCTACAGGGACTGCTATTACGATTTCGCGAAGTGGAAAGAAGCCTACGTCAGGACGGCCCTCTGGCTCCAGCCCGACCGGTGCGAATATTTCCCCACACAGTCCGGCCGGGTCATGGAGGCGATGGATACGAAAACTTCCGTCTGGCCGGGCCACGGCATCGGCGTCAACTCCTCCCACCAGTGGGTCGAGGGGGAGTACATGAAGGCGGAGGAGTACGACCTGTTCCTGAACGACCAGTCGGACTTCAACATCCGGTGCCTGCTGCCCCGCTCCCACGGGTTCCTGGCGCCGCTCGCCAAACTGCCTCCGCTCGAATCCATGCAGATGATGCTGCCGTACCACGTCCTGGCGACGCCCGAGTTCGCCAACATGTGCGAAAAAATCGCCGCCATCGCCCGGGAAGCCGTCGACTGGCAGCGCCAGGTCGTCGACATGTTCGCGACGCTGAACGAGGTCGGTTTCCCCGGACGGACGGCCATGGCCGGCGGCATCGTTCCCTACGACATGATCTCCGATTTCCTGCGCGGCATGCGCGGCGCCATGCTGGACATGTACCGGTGTCCCGACAAGCTGCTGGCCGCCATCGAGAAGATCTCGCAGCAGACGCTGAAGCGGATCGCCGCGGGCCCGAAGGCGACGGAGTTCACCCCGGCCTTTGTCGCCCTGCACCGCGGCGCCGACGGCTTCATGTCGATCAGGCAATTTGAGAAGTTCTACTGGCCGTACCTGATGAAACTGGTCAAGGGCCTCGTCGACGCCGGCTATACGCCGGAAATCTTCTTCGAAGGCGACTACACCCAGCGCCTCGAATACCTGCGCCAGCTTCCGAAGGGAAAGGTGATCGCGCGCTTCGACCGGACGGACATGGCAAAGGCCAAGGAGACGCTGGGCGGCCATGTCTGCATTTCCGGAAACGTGCCCGCCTCGCTGCTTCAGACGAGTGACGTGGAAGGGGTCCAAAAGTACTGCAAGTGGCTCATCGACGTCGTCGGCAAGGACGGCGGATTCATCCTGGGTCCGGGTTCGGTGGTGGACGAAGTGAAGCCGGAGAACCTGAAGGCCATGGTCGATTTCACCCGCGAATACGGGCAATATAAATAGCCGCGCGGGCGCCCGCCCGCGCCGTGACGCGCACCGGGTCCCGGTGAGAAGGGGAGGGCGGCGTCGCGGCGTCGGGGGAGTCCCGCACGGCAGAGGAAAAGGCAATGAACGGCACGGATGACGCTTCGATCCCGTCGGTGGTCCGCCGCCTGGTATCGGCAAATCAGGAACTCGCGTTTCACGCGCAGAGCGACAACGCGTGCAAGGTGGAGCTGCCGTCGCGCACCAGCTGCCTGAAGATCATGCAGCAGCTGCGTTCCATCCTCTTTCCCGGGTATTTCCATCTCGCGGAATTCAGCGACGAGGGGATCGGGTTCCATGTCGGCGCGATCCTGGACCTGATCTCCATCAGCCTCCGCGAACAGATCAAGCGGGGATTCTGCTTCGGATGCGTGGACGAAGGGACGGAGAAGCGCTGCAGCCAGAGGGCCGAGGACATCACCCGCCGGTTTATCGCGCGGCTGCCGGATGTGATGCTCCTGCTCGGCCAGGACGTGCACGCCGCCTACGAGGGCGATCCGGCCGCCAAGAGCCCGGGCGAGACCATTCTCTGCTACCCGGGCGTGTTCGCGATCACGAACCACCGGATCGCGCACGAGCTGTACAGGCTCGGCGTGCCCGTGATCCCGCGCATCGTCAGCGAGGATGCGCACAGCGCGACGGGGATCGACATCCACCCCGGGGCCCGCATCGGGAAAAAATTCTTCATCGATCACGGTACCGGCGTCGTGATCGGGGAGACCACCGTCATCGGCGACCGGGTGCGCATTTACCAGGGCGTCACGCTCGGGGCCAAGAGTTTTCCCCTCGACGAAAAGGGCGCTCCGATCAAGGGCATCGACCGGCACCCGATCATCGAAGACGACGTGATCATCTATGCGGGCGCCACCATCCTGGGCAGGATCACCATCGGCGCCCGGTCGGTCATCGGCGGCAACGTCTGGCTGACGGAGAGCGTGCCGCCCGACAGCTCCATCTCCCAGGGCAGGGAACCGCGCTCGCGCTAGGAGCGGGCGGGTCACGCCATTTCCCCCGGCGGCGGCAAGGCGTTTATCCGGAGTCCGTTATCCCGAGAGGAAAATTACTGTTCCGGTGTGCGGGGCATTTGCCGATAAGAAATGAGCCGGTACAATAGTGCCTCGTGCCGGCACCGGGTAGGAGCGAAGGGCCGGATCACCAACATGCGTAGTCTCAAGGATCTCGTCGAAGAAGAATTGGCCGAATTGGAGCTGCCGGAACCGGTCTCTCTGTTCGAGTCCGCGATTCTCAGCCGCGGGTATTTTCCCTCGAAAACATTCTACTTCTCCATCGTCGGACACGCGATCCTGTTCGCCACCGTCGTAGTCCTCTCCGTTTACCGCGGTATCCCGGAGCCCCCGTCCGTCGTGGAGCAGGTCGTGTTTATCGATCTCCGCGTCCCGGATGTAGTGATGCTTCCGCCGATGTTCGCTCCCGGGAGCCAGGGCATCGACCTGCCGGCGCCCAAACCGGCCGCGCCCGCGAAGAAGGCGGCGGGAGAGCCGGCCGCCGCCCGGACGAAAGGCTTGAGCTATCCGGGGCCGCAGCCGATCATCTCGGATCCTCCCGACCCGACGAACCAGATCCAGACGGTGCTGCAACCCGACATCAAGGAGCCCGAGATCCTCGTGCCGCCCGTGCCGCTGCCGAACATCGTCCAGGTGGCGGAGGTCGTTCCCGTCGCGCCGAAATTGCCCGAACCGGAGCCCGAACCGGAGCCCGTCCGGGAGACGGCACCCCCCGAAGCGCCCAAACCGCCGCCGACGCCCGAACCGCCGCCGCCGGCGCCGGAGCCCCCGCCGCCGCCGGAACCCGAAACACCGATGGTCCTGCCCTCGCTAGATCTCGCGCCGGTCGTGCGGCTGGAAAAGCCCAAGATTTCCCTGCCGCCGAGCATTCCCCCTCTGATCCAGGCGAAGCCGTCCGAACGGCCGGCTAAAATCGAATTGCCGAGCCTGATGAAGGCCCAGCCCCTGCCGGAACCTCCGCCCGAGCCCGAGAAAAAGCCTGTCCCCGAAGCGAAGCCCGTCGTGGAGACGAAGCCTGCCGAGCCTCCGCCTAAGGCTGCGGAACCCGAAAATAGGGCGCCGGCACCCGCAAAAACCGGGGCGGCCTCGCCGACTGGCGACAAGCCCATGGAGGCCCCGCCGGCACCCGCCCCCGAGGCCAAGAAGGACCTGCTTTCGCTGACGCCCATGCCTGCCTCCTCAAAAACGCCGGATAAGGTTCCTGCGGGAGAGGCGCGCGGACGGTTTGCTATTTCTCCGGAGCCCAACCTGGACGTTTCGGAAACCGAGCCCGGTGCGAAGACGGGAATCCGCGCAAAGGAGATCGGGATCGGGAACTCGGACGTCGCCCCGTCGGGCAACGACGCCGCTTTCCCGAACACTCCGGTGGTGGTCACCTTAGGCAAGGCGAAGCCGTCCGCCGGGACGGGGACCGGAGCCAAACAGGGGACGGCGAAGGCCAAAGGAACGGGTGCCGGGAAGGGCGCCGGCACGGGGAAGGGATCGTCGAAAAAGGCCTTTTCGGGGATCACCATCGTCGGCGGATCGGTGCAGCCCGGATCCAACCCGGTGGATCCGCCCGTCGTCCCGGCGCGCAGGCCGCTGCAGACGGCCTACGGACTGAGCATCATCTCGACGGAAAACAGCGGAGGCGGACTGCCTTTCTTCGGGGTGTTTTCGCACGAGCAGATCTATACCGTGTATCTCGACATGCGGGATGACGAGGCGGAGAAGGATCCTTCCTGGACTCTCGAGTTCGCCGTGATCCCGGACCCGGCCGCTCCTGCGGGCGCCGCCGCGGATCCGGCCCGGAGCCAGCAGGGCCTGATCCTCCCGTTCCCGGCCGAGAAGGCGCGCCCGGCCCTTCCCGAAGACGCGGTGCGCAGGAACCTGAACCGGATGATCATCGTGTACGGGATCGTAAACAAGGAAGGGAAGCTGGAGCAGATATCGATCAAGGACAGCCCGGACGAACGGCTCAACGAACCCGTGCTCCAGGCCCTGGGCAAATGGCTTTTCCGCCCGGCGCAGCTCAACGGGGCCCCGGTCGCCGCAAAACTCCTTCTGGGCATCCCCCTCTGGCTGCCGCCGGAGTTCTAGCGATTCGCAAAAAAAATCGGGATCGGAACAGGGTTGGGGATCGCCAGGCAGGCGTGCGATCAAACCTCCCTAAAGACGATACCGATTCCGACCCCGATTTTGATTTTGAACATCCATCAGGCAGGGGGGCACCTGCCTCGCGGGAATTCCTTTTCTACTTGTACACCCCGTATTCCTTCGAGAAATCGATCAGGGCGCGCACGGTTTCCTCCCTGGCGTCGTCGAGCTGGGTTCCTGAGCAGAGGATGTATCCGCCGCCCTTGCCGACGTAATCGATCAGGTCTTTGCAGCAGGCCTTCACCTGGTCGGGCGTCCCGGTCGCGATCAGCGTGATCGGCACGTTGCCCATGATGGGGCTGTGCCCTCCCAGGATGTCCTTGGCCTTGTGCATGTCGGTCCGGTCGAAGAACCAGAGGACGGACTTAGCCGGCAGTTCGGTGAGGTGGCCGAGCCGCTGCGTATAGACTCCTTCGGCGAAGGGCGCTGGAATCAGGCCCTCCTCGATCATGTTGAGCATGAGCTGCTTGAAGGTCGGCCAGTAGAATTTTTCGAACTGCTTCAGCGAAATGTGGCTGTCGTCCCCCTTGTGCAGCGGCATCATGATCAGCGGCGGCTCGCCCATCGGGATGTCCGGAAGCTTCGTGATCTCCAGAATCCTCTCGCATGCCTCGAGCACCTTGCCGGGGCACCGGTACAGGTCGGTCATGACGCCGCGCGTCCCGCGCAGCGTGTCTCCCAGGACGTCGAAGGGGGCCGCGCCGAAGCCCATGAACAGCCGGGGGTATCCCATCCCCAGCAGGGTGTTCGCGGTTTCCATCGAGATTTTCAGGGGGACCATGGACAACTCGGCGGCCTTCTTCATGACGTCGATCGCCTTCTGGACCTCCGGATCCATGAAGGCCCCGAGGAACCCGGTCCCGATCTGGATGCCGTCGGCCCCGAACCAGGGGAATTTCTTCAGGCCCTCGAGCCCGGTATACATGCGCGGCAGGAAGGCCCGGGTGACGTAATCGGAGGGGTCGCGCAGGAAGCGATCGTACTCGCCGGCCTTCATGTATTCCTGTTCGACGTACTGGTACTGCACGTCGTCGGGCAGGCCGCAGCCGGCCCATTTCATGTTCGTCTGGCCGAGAAGTTCCATCGACGCACCCGACATCATGAAGGTCGCCGTGGCGCTGTCCGGTTCGAAATCCTTCTGGAACTTGACGACGGCCTTGCCCGCTTCTTCCCACCGGTCATACATCGTCGCTTTCTGGGGGATGCCCGCGCGCCGGTAGATGAAGGCGCCGCCGAGGCCCGCGACCGGGACCCGGTCCGGAACGCCGAGTTCGAGGGCGGTGCGGAACCTCGTGGCGCGTTCCCTGTATTTGGCCTGCGCATCGTCGCTCTCGAATCTGATGCCGTCCCCGCGCACCCACGCGTCCAGCCTCAGTTTTCTTTTTTCTGCCGCAGAAAGCGAATTCCAGTTTTCCGGTTTTGGCGTCATGCTTCTTCTCCTTCACGCACTGCGTTTGTAATGATTGCCCTGCGATTATCAAGGCACTCACGGGACAAAACAACACTAAAAACGATCGATGGGGGCGGTTCTTCTCAATGCGGGCCGCGGCCCGCATGTGCCGGCCGAAGCCGGCACCCCTATCTTGCCGGGACGAAGGTTCGTCCCGCGCGGGGAAGAGCGGCAGGCCCTGAGCGATAAATGCAGAAATTCGCGCCATGAGTGGCGGTTCCGAAGAAACGGTACGAACGGCCCCAATCTGCGATACCGTGGCGTGCCGGAGGCATCAATCGGAGATACGCGAGCGTGTCGTGCCGAAGGCACGATGCAGCACAGCCCGGGGTGACGGAGCCCGCGGAGCGGGCGACGGAACCCCGGGTATGGAATAGTAAAGGAGCCGAGTCCTGCAGGGACGACACAGCCTGTACCGTGCGGGACTCGCGTCCTTTATGCGAGCTAACCCGGGGTTCCGGCCGCCTTGCGGCGGCCTCCACCCCGGGCTGTGCTGCGCCGCGGCGCTGGAACGGGCGCGATTGTGGACACCCACTGGAACCGCGATTGTGGACACCCATTGAAACCGCGATTGTGGACACCCATTGAAACCGGAACAGTGGAGATTGTGGACTGAGATGCGCGGGCAGAAGTGATGCCACTGTACGCGTAAAGCCATGAAAAGATTCGTGAAATTCGGAGCGGAAGCCTGGCGGGGAAAACCGCAAAGCCGGGCTGCGAGCCCAGCGCCAGAACGGGCGATAGGTGGGTGGGAGCTCGAGCTCCCGCGTCCGGGCGCAGCCCGGACCTTTTCCTGTTCGTTCGAAGAGGCGGCCCTGCCTTCGGGTCAGCGGGCGGAATCGAGGCTGCTCAGCGCGAAGGCGTAGGCCCCGACGGCGACGGCTTCGGAGGTGCCCAGGCGCGATACGCCGACGCCGATGCGCTGAATGGGATCATAGGAGATCTTTTTGCGGCTTCCGGGGATCGGGATCTCCCGGGTCCCCCCGTCGAGGAAGGCTTGCATCTGCGCCGGATCTTCCAGGTTGAAGGCCGCTGAAGCCAGGCGGCGGAACGTCGTGCCGTCCGGCGCCGTGTACGAGCCGTTCAATTCATCGACGAGCGCCGGAAGAAACAGGGGCCACGCGGCGGAAATGCCGCCTCCGACGACGGCGAGGGCGTCCACCAGGGTCAGCGCGTTGGCCATGGCGTCCCCGGCGACTTCACCCAGCCGGCGGAAGGCTTCGAGCGCCGCCTCCCGGTTGCCCGGCCGGCGGCCCAACCCGATCTCGCAGATCTCCTTCGGTTCCGGCGCTTCTCCGGCGGGGATGCCGGAGTTTTCCGCATAGGCCCGCCGCACGGCGCGGATGCTGGCGCCTTCTTCGGCGTTCATGCCGGGATCCAGCTTGTTGCGCAGGAGCCACACTTCGCCCGATATGGAATTGTCGCCGGCGAGAAGCCGCCCGTCCACGACGATGCCTCCTCCGAACCCGGTGCCCAGAGTCACTCCGAAAAGGTTACGGAAGCGCTTGGGGCTTCCGGCCTTTTCGAGCGACTCATTGACGTACGGAAGAAAGCCGGCGATCGCCTCGCCGTAGACGAACAGGTCGCCGTCGTTGTTGATGAAGGCGGGAACGCCGAACAGGTCTTCCAGCATCGGCCCGAGCGCGACGCCGCCGCGGAATGCGGGAAGGTTGGGCAGGTCGCCGATGATGCCCCTCGGGTAATCCGCCGGACCGGGGAACGCGAAACTGATGGCGGACGGCAGCACGGGGCAGAGGTCGCGGATGCGGGTGAACCCCTCGACGATGTTGGTCAGGCACTGATCGAGGTCGTCGCCGTTGGAAGGCATGGCGACGGTATCGGTCGCCGGCTCTCCCCCGCGCATGGCCAGGAAACGGAAATTCGTCCCGCCGGCGTCCAGCGTCATGACGATTCGGTTGTCGCTTTTCATGTCCACGAAGATTTCCTCCCGGTCCGGTCCCTACGCTTTTTGACCCTGGCGCCCGCTTCTCAGCGAAAGCACGAGAAGATACGCGAAGCAGGCGAGCGGCACGCTGAAGGACGCCGAGGCCCAGTTTTTGTCGACGAGCCAGCCCATCAGCAGAGGCACGAGCGCGCCGCCGGAAATCGCCATGCACATCAGGCCGCTGAGCTCGTTGGCGCATTCGGGCCTGTTCTCGATCGTGATGGAGAAGAGCATCGGCCAGATGTTGGCGAACCCCAGTCCCGCGGCGATGACGGCGGGGACGGCCAGGGCGCCGGATCCAGTCAGGAACAGGCCGGTCCCCAGCACGCCCAGCAGCGCCGACAGGCGGAAGCAGGTGCGCGGGCTCATCACGGAGAGGATGGCGCCGCCCAGGAGGCGGCCGATCGTCAGCATCAGGAAGAAAAGCGTCGGGCCCCATTTGTTGGCGGCCCCGGCGTCCATGCCGAACGACTGGAGCGTGGGATTCAGGAAGCGCGACATGCACGACTCCGCGCCGACGTAGAGGAATATGCCGAGCACGGCAAGAAGGAACACGGGCTCTTTCAGCAGACTCAGACTCGACCCGAGGCCCGGCGGCTTCTCCGCCCTCGTCTCCTCGATCTTCAGCGATGCAACGGAGAGGAACGCCAGCGCCATGAGCACGAAAAACAGCGGGAAGGCGCTGCGCCACCCCATTCCCTGGAAAAGGGCGAGGGCGGCCATCGCGCTGATCAGGTACGTCGACAGGGTGCTGCCGATGCCCTTGATGCCCTGGGCGAAGCTGAGGTTGCGGCTGTAGGCGCCGTCGGGGCTGACGTCGCGCATGATCGGGTTGCCGGCGACCTGGAGGAACGTGGTGCCGATGCCGAGCACGAAAATGCATCCCAGCAGGAGCGGGAAGCCCGGCATGTGGAGCGACGGGATCAGCAGCGCCGCCGCGTTGAGGCCGAGTCCTAGAAGGAGCAGCTTTTTCTTGCCGATGCGCGCCGCCAGCAGTCCGCCCGGGATGCTGAAGAGGGCGAAGGCGATGAAGACGAAGAACGGCAGCAGCGTCGCCACCAGGTCGCTCAACGCGTACTGTTTTTTCACGCCGTCCGACATCGGCCCCATCGCGTCGGCGAGCCCCATGAGAAAAAAGGCCAGGAAGATCGGCAGTGTCTTGAACCGCATGGTGTTCCCTCCTTCGGGCTATCGGGCCCGGGCCTGCGCCTCGCCGGTGAAGTGTTTGGGCTCGCGCATCAGCGACCAGAGAAACGCCACGCCGATGATGTCGAGGAAGGCGATCGTCGTGAACAGCGGTCCATACCCGATGCTCAGGGCGACGTGCCCCACGATCGCGGTGAAGATCATGCCGCCGAGCACGGCGATGGTTCCCGTCAGCCCGTTGGCCGTGGCGACCGTCGACTTCGGGAAGAGATCGGCGGGCAGGGTCATCAGGGTCGCGGACATGGACTGGTGCGCGAAGGTGCCGATGCAGAAAAAGAAGATGGCCCATTCGGGCGAAGGCGCCCTGCCGATGAAGACGGCGAAGACCATCAGGATGGCGCTCACGGCGGCCGAGCACTTGCGCGCCGTCATGACGGGCATTTTCAACTTGTTGATGAAAAACGGGGACAGCACGCCGCCGAACATGGAACCGAGGTCCGCGGCCAGGAAGGGCAGCCAGGCGAAATATCCGATCTGCTTCAGGTTCATGTGGCGTTCGGTGGACAGGTAGAGGGGGATCCAGTAGCTGAAAAACTGCCACGCCGGTTCCGAGAAGAAGCGCGCGATGGCGAGTCCCCAGAAATTCTTCTGGAACAGGACGATTTTCCAGACGCCCTTTCCCGGGGGGGCCTCGACGGTCTTGAGTTCCTGTTCTCCTTCGTGGATGTGCGCCAGTTCTTCGGTGGAAAGCCAGCGGTGCTTCTCGGGAGGCCTGTACAGCCACACCCACAGGAGCGCCCAGAACAGCCCGATCCCGCCGGTGACCACGAACGCCGTCTGCCAGTTATAGGCCAGGATCAGCCAGGCGACCAGCGGCGGGGCGATGAGGGCCCCGATGCCGGCGCCCATGTTGAAGATGCCGGTAGCCAGCGTTCTTTCCTTCGGCCGGAACCACTGCGCGACCGCCTTGGCGCCGCCGGGGAAGTTCCCCGCCTCGGTGATTCCGAGAAACGAGCGGAACACGGCGAAGGAGCGCCACCCGGTGGCGAAGGCCGTGGTCATCTGGGCGATCGACCATGTGATGATCGACAGCGTGAATCCCAGCCTCAGTCCCAGCCAGTCGATGATGCGTCCGGCGAGGGGCATCATGATCAGGTAGGCGAGCTGGAAGGCGTTGACGATGTAGGAATATTGCACTTCGTCGATGCCGAGCTTCTGCTTGAATTCGGGGGCCGCAACGGAGAGCGTGATGCGGTCCAGGTAATTGATCGTGGTGATTCCCATCAGCAGGATGGCGATCCACCACCGCAATCCTTTTATCTTGAAAACGCCCGACATAAATCTCCCTGACTGGGGATGTCGCCTGTTTCCCTGTTTCGGTCATCTGGCTTTTCGCCGCACGAAATAGCGAAACGGGACGTCCCCCGGTTTTCAAAGGTTGTAGGCCATTTTGGCCAGCCGGTACGCTAGATCGAACGCGACCTCGCGCGCCTCGTCTTCGTCCAGGCGGTGTTCGGCCACAAGGCGCGCGAGGAAGGCGCAATCGACGCGACGGGCGACGTCGTGACGCGCCGGAATCGAGGGAAACGCGCGCGTGTCGTCATTGAATCCGACCGTGTTGTAGAACCCGGCCGTTTCCGTGGTCCGTTCGCGGTAAAAGCGCATCCCTTCGGGGCTGTCGAAGAACCACCACGCAGGGCCGAGCTT
>CAZTHE010000120.1:0-11874 GCA_964613495.1 uncultured Acidobacteriota bacterium
GTTTTCCTTCAGAAACTGTACCGTGGCTTCCGGGCTATTGGTTACATACGTCACATTGTATGTCCCTGCCTTGATCTCGGCTCCGGCAATCATCATCTTACGCGAAACCGCAAATTTGCTCGGCTTTTCGGCCGAGATCAGCGGGGTGGCTACCAACAAAACCAGAAATGTTACCAGGATAATCGACTTAGCATTCTTAAACATGTACACGTTCTTCCTTTCTGCTACTTCTACGGAGTTAATAATAGCATCCGAGAAGGGAAATACAAGGCAGGGAGCGCCACTTCGGTTCGAATTTACAAAATTTACATCTTTCATTGTGAATTATTTCACATTAACGGAAGAGCATTGAACAGAAAGGTTTATGGAGGAATCGGGAAAATGGACATCTAATCGGATGCACTAGAACAGACAGGGTTGAGGGATATCTGGGCCGTGAAATCGGATAGGAGGAAAGGTTCGAAAGCGGGGTGGATGGAGTCCATGGTAAGGCAGTTCAAATCGAATTTTTCCGGAATCCAGACGCCCGTCATATGGAGATGAGGCGGTGCTCCCGCCCCCGCTGTCCCGGATACGCTGCCGACTATTCGGCATGCTTCGACGGCATCCCGAACGCCGATTTCGGGCCGGATGTGGCTCAGCAAGGTGTGAAAAACCTCACCGTAGGGGCTTTTCATCCCATGATGGCGGATAACGACCGATTTGGCCAAAAAATCATCCAATATGGCGACTACCTCCCCGCATGCGATTGCGGGGACAGGAGTTCCATCCGGAATAGGGCAGATCCCCGCGCCGGGCCTGAATCCTTCGGCAAAGTCGATCCCTTCGTGTTCGGTCGGGCGCCGGCAGCAGTCCCGCCACCATTCCACCCGATCCCCGAACAGCATGCCGGGGCGGAAGTTCCAGCACTCGAACCCGCACGCCTCCGCCAGCCGGCGCAGCCATTCGCGAAAACCGGGCAGGATGGGTGCCGGAGGCCGTGCCCTTTCCGCGCGCCGTTTCCGGTACGCATCGTACTCCATCCAGTCCCGGGCCGGTCCCGTGCCGGGGCACGGAAACACTTCCACGCGCGCAAAAACCCGAAGAACGTCTTCACCCTGGCTCCGGCTCCCGGCAAAGACCGGCAGGCGAACCAGGAGGCCGCTGCTCTCCCGGGATTCGAATCGAAGGCGCAGTTCCGGCGTTACCGATGAGGGCATCCGCTCCGGATCATGGGCGGCGAAACCGCTGTCCCGGAGGATGACGCCCCATTCCTCCTTCGACGGGGCCAGATAGGCGTAGCGCCCCGGGACCGGATTCGCCGCACCCGCGGTTTGTTCCATCCATTTGCGTGAAACCGAACAGAAGGCCGGAAACGCGAACTCCCGTCCCTCAAACCGCACAGAATCGGCCTCATAACGCCCGTTGGGTTTGCGGCCATAGACGATCACGAAACCGCCGGCCTCCGGTTCCCGATCTTCCCGGCCGACGCTCCCCGGGATCGAAACCGCGATTGCGTCCCGCGGGAGCGTCGCGCCAAGGCTCAGAGCCCGTCGCGGAAGCCGCTGATAGAGGACCTTCGGCAGTTCGCGGTTTTGGCGTCCCCCGGTTCTCACCCGGAGCGCAATCATGTCCGCGATGGAAACACGCAGGATCGCCGGAGAGTATTCTTCCCGCCATTCTCTTGTCACGGACAGGATATTACATCAACACGCGGCGATTTGACATCCGTTCCGGACGGCCTCCCGATGCCTGTTGACTCCGGCCGATCCGTTTGCGTAGGATGGCGTTCCTGGAGGCATCGGAAGCCATGGCAGACGTGGAACTCATTGCATCTTATTGGACCATCGCCGGAGACGTGCACCCGCACTCGCCGACGGAGTACAGCCCTTTCGATTTCGAGGACAGGGTGGCGGCGGCATCCCGGGCCGGCTTCAGGGGGGTGGGGATCAAGGAAGCGGACCTGGAGCACATCCTGGAACGCAGAAGCCTGAGGGAGATGAAGCACATCCTCGACGACAGCGGCATGAAGCACGTCGAGCTGGAATTCATCACCGACTGGTTTATGGACGGAGAAAAGAAGGCAAAGTCGGACCGGACGAAGCAGCTGCTGCTGGAAGCGGCGGAGGCGCTCGGGGCGAGGCATATCAAGGTGGGCGATTTCGACATGAATACCGTGCCCATGCCCCGGCTGATCGAATCCTTCGCGGCCCTGTGCTCCGATGCGGCGGACTACGGGACCAGGATCCTGTTCGAGCTGATCGTCGACGCCATGATCCGCACACTGCCGGAAACACTCGAGATGGTGCGGGAAGCCGGTGCCCCAAACGGCGGCATCATGGTCGATCTGTGGCACATGGTGAAGCTGGGCGTGCCGTTCGGGGAGGTCGCCCGGATCCCGCGCGAGCACCTGCTTGGCATCGAGATCAACGACGGCACAGTCTCCTGCCCCTGGAGCCTGCACGAAGACACCATCAACCACCGCCGGCTGTGCGGCGAGGGGGAGTTCGACGTAAAGGGATTCGTGAAAACGATGCTGGAGGCCGGATACGACGGGCCGTGGGGGATCGAAGTCCTGAGCCGGGACCTCCGCGCCCTGTCGCTCGACGATGCCGCGACACGCGCGTTCCAAACGACCATTGCCCAATTTCCGCGGGGATAAAAAAAGCCGCGGGTTCCGCGATTTCAATGGCGGGGTTTCCCCCTGCCTGCGAAATCGCGGAACCCGCGGCTTTCAAGGGCGTGACGCCCCCTGAATCCGCGAACGAACGCGCGGCTACTTCTTCTTCCGGTCCGCCGCCGCGAGGATCTGCGAAGGCTGGCTTTCCAGCCACGCCCTGTCTTCGTCGTCCTTGAGCCAATCCGAAACCTGGCCGATCTTGTCGCCGGTCTCATACAGGGCCATGTACAGGAGGCACTGCTTGTTTTCCTCGTCCATGGCGATCTTGGACAGGTAGCTCGTTTCGTATTTCAGTCTTTCGTGGATCTGGTCCAGGACCATATTGGCGATGGGACAGATGTACGGGGCTACGCCTTCCTCCTTGACGAGGACTTCCTTGGCGTGGTGGATGCAGTTTTTGACCTTCAGCTTGAGCATGATCCCGTCGGGGCTGGTCTTGTAGGAGATGTCGCCCGTAATTCCCGCGGCCTTGATCGCCCTGGCACAGTTTTCGACGATTTCGGGGACCGATTTCCCCTGAATGTTCTGGGACCGAATAAAATCGGTGCCGATGAACTCGCACTTCCAGTAAGCCATTCCGGAGAGCTCCTGGTACATGAGCGTCTCGAGTCTCGCCATCACTTCATTGCAATACTTTATGCTGTCCATCAGATCCTCTCCTTGTTTCCGAATTTTTCCCAGTACACCATGTCCTCAAGCGGCAGTTTGGGTCTCGGGTGCTTGCGCTGTTCCAGAGGATAGCCGATTGCGAGGTAAGAGAGCACCTTGAAATAACCCATGGCGAGAGGAATTCCCAGAATTTTCTTGAACCGGATGGCATCCCGCGTGCTGGCCACCGGGCCGTAGACCCAGCAGGATCCCAATCCCATGGCATGCGCCTGGAGGATCATGTTTTCCATGGCCGCGCAAAGGTCATAGGGGACATCCACGCTCCCTACGCGCAGGTCGCCGATGACGGCAATGACCACTGGCGCCTGTTTGCAGAACTCCGACACTCTTCCGGAGTACATGAATTCCAGGACGGTCGCCCGCTTCTCGGGGTCCTCGATTCCCTCGAATCTCCGCTGCAGCTCATTGAGGCAATACCAGGCGGTCATGCGCGATCCGCTCCCCTGCCTGGAGAGGTCCCCGATCTTGTTTCGGGTTTCCTGGTCGCGGATGACGATGAATCTCCAGGGCTGATAGTTCTCCCCTGTCGGCGCCCATCGGGCCGCCTCGAGAATCATGTCGATCATTTCATCCGGTATCGGATCCGGTTTGTACCTTCGGATGCTCTTTCTTGACGTGAGCACATCCAGAAATTCTTTGCCGTTCATATGGAATGACCTCCAAACTTGTAGTAATTATTGAGTGCCGGCTCTGTCGCGGAAGAATCTATAGCCTCTTGCAGGGATAGATCCACACCTTGGGTAACAGGCAAACTGTTTTTTTTATTGTAAATCGCCAATGTTGTCAACAGCAAAATGATCGCAGGGGCGGTCAGACTACGCCCTCCTCGCCGAGCTTGCGCAGCTCCCGCGCTTCGATTCCCAGGAGCCCGCAGAGGACCTCCTCGTTGTGTTCGCCCACCTCCGGGACTCTTTGCCTGCGGTCCCCGGGAGTCTGGGACATTTTGTATACCGAGCCGCTAAGCTTCACCTTCCCCGAGACCGGTTGTTCCACCTCGACGATCATGTCGCGGCTCAGCAGTTGAGGATCGCATGCGACCTGGTCGAAAGTCGGCAGAGGGGAACAGGGCACCCCGAACTTCTTGAGAACGGCGAAAACCTCCTCGACCGTTTTTTCGCCGCACCAGGTCTGCACCAGGCTGTCGACCTCCTCCATGTTTTTCGTCCGGTCTTCGCGGGTGGCGAAGCGGCTTTCGCTCTTCAGGTCTTCGCGGCCCATGGCCTGAAGCACCTTGTGCCACTGGGGATCCGTGATCGTGCAGATGACGACATACCCGTCCCTGGCATTGTAAGCCCCGAAGGGTGCGGAACTGCTGAGCTTGTTGCCGAATCTCCGGGGGACGGCGTGCGTGTCGAAGTAGTTGGCCCGGTCCGGAAAAACCATCGCCCAGATGCCGTCCTGCATCGAGATGTCGATCGCCTGCCCTTCTCCCGAGACCGTCCGGTAATACAGGGCCGCCAGGATTGCGATCACGCCGTTATAGCCGCCCATGTAGTCGCCGAGCGAGATGCCCGCTTTCAGCGGTTCGCCGTCCGGATACCCGGTCACGCTCATCAGCCCGCCCATCGCCTGGGCCACGACATCGTAGCTGACGTCGTTGCGCCGGGGGCCCGTCTGCCCGAAGCCGGAAATGGACGCGTAAATGATCCGGGGATTGAGTCCGCGCACTTCGTCATAGCTCAGGCCGAGTCGCTCCATGCCCCCGGGAGCGAAATTCTCCACGAGGACGTCGGCCCTGGCCGCCAGCTTCAGGGCGATGTCCGTGCCCCTGGGGTCTTTGAGGTTCAACGTGACGCTCTTCTTGCCCCGGTTGTAGGAGAGGAACTGATACGACTCCCGCCGGGGCGTCATGGGCATGGCCTGCCGCTCCGGCTCCCCCCTTCCCGGCATCTCGATCTTGATGACCTCCGCCCCCAGTTCGCCGAGCACCGACGTGCAGTGCGGACCGGACAGATATTGCGTGAAATCCAGCACCCGGACGCCTTCCAATGCCTTCGCCATTCGTCTCGTCTCCTGTAGTCGAAAAACAGGCTCCCCGCCCCTGCCCGGGCGGGCCCCATGCCACTACATAGCAGAAATATCCGCGCGCTGCACCATAAACCCGCTTTAATCCTGAAACATCTTTCCGGGGTTCAGGATGTTCAGCGGGTCGAGCGCCTGCTTGATGCGTCGCTGCACGTCAACCGATACGGGTCCGAGGGCCTGCTCGAAATAGGGTCGCTTCAGGACGCCGACGCCGTGTTCCCCGGAGAGCGTCCCGCCGGCGGCGAGCGCGACGCCGAAGATTTCGCTCACCATCGCCTGCACCTTTTCCCACTCATCCCGCTTGCGCTTGTCGAAGAGGATGTTCGGATGGAGATTGCCGTCGCCCGCGTGTCCGAAGATCACGATCGGCAACCCGTACCTGGCGCTGATGCCGCGCAGCTGCTCGACCACCTGAGGGATCGCGCTGCGCGGCACGGTGATGTCCTCGCCCAGCTTGTTCGGGGCCTTGCGCGCGAGCGACGGGGAGATCGAACGGCGCGCCTTCCATAGGCCTGCTCTCTCGGCCTCGTCCCGCGCCACCTTCACCGTCGGGGCCCCGGTTTCGGTGCAGATGCGGCCGGCGGCCTCCGCCTCCCCGCGGACGGTCCGCTCATCCGCGCCGTCGGTCTCGACGATCAGCGACGCGGCGGCATCGGTATTCAGCCCGAGGTGCATGGCCTCCTCGATGCACGCGATCGCGGTCCGATCCATCAGCTCCAGGCTTGCCGGGACGATGCCTTCGGCGAGAATGGCGTTGACGGCGCGCGAGGCGTTGTCCAGGGAATCGAACTCGGCCAGGGCCGTGGTCGTGTACCGCGGCCGCGCGACCAGCCGGAGGAGCGCCTCCGTGATCAGGCCCAGCGTCCCCTCCGACGAGGTGAAGAGCCCGGTCAGGTTATAGCCGGTCACGTCCTTGATCGGCTTCCCGCCGGTTTTCAGGATTTTGCCGTCGGCCAGGACCACCGTCAGCCCCAGCACGTAGTTCCCCGTCACGCCGTACTTCAGGCAGCGCGGACCACCGGCGTTGCAGGCGATGTTCCCCCCGATGGTGGAATGGCGGATGCTGGACGGGTCCGGGGGGTAGAACAGCCCGATCTTTTCCACCTCGGCCTGCAGCTCGGCCGTCACCACGCCGGCCTCCACCCGGACGGCCGAATTCGCGGTGTCGATTTCCAGGATCCGGTTCATGCGGGTGAAACTGACCACGATGCCGCCGGCGCAGACCGGGATGGACCCGGCCGCGAGCCCCGACCCCATCCCGCGCGCGATTACGGGGATCCGGTTCTCCGCGGCGACCCTCACGATTTCCGAGGCCTGTTCCGTCGTCCGCGGCAGCACCACCGCTTCGGGAACCCCTTCGGCAAAGGTGCCGTCGTAGCCGTATACGGCAAGATCCTCCGGGGTGTGCAGGACGCCGTCCCTGCCGGCGATCCGGACAAGCAGATCGATGATCCTATTTTCCATACGCTCCCCCATACGCTTCGTCCAGGAGTGTCACCGGGTGCACAACGCGCACCGGCAAGCCGTGCCGCCGCAATCCGGTATTCAGCTGCATCTGGCAGCCGGGGCATCCGGACGCCAGGATGCGCGCCCCGGTGTTCTCCACGTTGTCGATCTTGCGGTCGAGAACCTTCCGCGAGGTATCGTAGTGGGTAATGAGCTGGCTTCCCGCCGAACCGCAGCACCAGTCCGCTTCCGGCAGCTCCACGAACTCCAGCCCGTCGATGATCGACAAGAGCTTCCTGGGTTCCTTCCACACCCGCTGCGCCCGGCGCAGGTGGCACGGGTCGTGATAGGTCACGCGGGCCTCGATGCGCTTCTCCGGCTTGCGCAGCGGGATTTCGGAGAGGAACTCGCTGATGTCCCGCACCTTCCGGCTGAAGGCGGCGGCGCGCGCGGCCCATGCGGGATCGTCCTTCAGCAGGTCGCCGTATTCCTTCAGGGTCGAACCGCAAGTCGCGCAGTCGGTGATGACATGTTCGACGGCGCAGCGTTCGAACACCCCGATATTGTGCCGCGCCTGGTTCTCGACGAGGTCCATGCGGCCGTAGCCGCGCGCCGGCATGCCGCAGCACTCGATGGCGTTCGGCGTGATCACCGTGCAACCGTTGCGCGCCAGGACGCGCAGGGTCGCGGCGCTCTGATCGGCGAAGAGAAGGCTCTGCGCACACCCCAGGAAAAACCCGACGCGATGGCGCGTCTCTCCGAGGGCCTCGGTCGTCTCCGGCAGGATGCGGCGCAGCGGGCGCTGCGGGATCCGCGGGAGCATGGCCTCGAGATCGCGCAGTTGCGCCGGGAGGAACCGGTTCAATCGCAGCAGGTAGACGAGCCGGCGGATCCCGAGCCTCTCGTACAGGCGCAGCGGCAGCGTCGCGAGCTCCATGCGGCCGGAGCGCGAAATCAGCCCGCCGAAAAGCCACTGCTTCCACTTCTTCGGGCGCGCCTGCTCCTGGACGTGCCGCATCGAGAGGGCCAGGTCGGCAGGGCGGATCCCGACGGGACACAGGTCGTTGCACGCCATGCACGCGAAACAGCCGTACATCTGCCCGTAGAGATTGGGGCCGAGCCGGAGTTCCCCTTCCAGCCCTTTCCGCGCAAGCGCCACCCGTCCGCGCGGAGAAGCGGTCTCCGTGCGGATTTCCCGGTAGGTCGGGCAGGCGGCCAGGCACAATCCGCAACGGATGCAGTTCAGATATTCCGCTTCGCCCGGCTTGATCGGTTCCAAGGGCATACTCCTCTATCGGTTCGCTCGCAAAAAACCGGCCCACGGATTTTGCCGATTCACCTTTCCGGTGAAATCCGCGTGGCGTCTTTACGGCTGCTCTTACTGCCAGGCGCGTCCGTCCAGCACCGCTTTCACGATGCCGTCTCCGCGCCGTTCGTACAGTTCGAACGCCCTTTGCGCCTCGCGGATCGGCAGCCGGTGGGTGGACAGCCGCGACAGCGTGTCGCGGTTCGCCAGGTAGAGATCGTGCGCCCGCGGGAGGTAGGAGGCCCAGTCCGGCGTCACCGTCCCCATGAGGATCGCGTTCTTGCGGAAGAAAACCTCGTATTCCAGCGCGTACACCGGTTGATCGGGAACCCCGAAGGCGAGAACCGTTCCGTATTTGCGGACCAGTTCCAGGCAGTCGTTGAGGGTGTCCATCTGGTGGCCGACCGCCTCGACGCAGATATCCGGCGGGGTCCAGGCATCGGGGTGGATTCGCATCCGCTGCGCCGCCTCGATGCCCCGGCAGCACCAGGTCTGCGTGGCGCCCAGAGTCTCCGCAAAGCGGCAGCGCTCCGCGACCGGATCGATGCCGATGACGGCGCCCGCGCCTCCCCGCTTCGCCAGCCAGCAGAACATCAGCCCGATGGAGCCCAGGCCGACGACGGCGACCGACCTGCCCCGCAGGTCTCCCAGCCGGTCGATCGCGTTCATCACCGTGGAAAGCGGCTGGATGAGGCACGCGGCGCCCCCGTCGTCCGCCGCAGAATCCAGGACGACGGTCTTGGACGCGAGGGCCACGAAGTATTCGGCCAGTCCCAGGTCGCCCTCGGGAATCGACAGGACCGTGTCCCCCGGGCGGAATCCGGCGCCGGTGCTTTCGACCACTTCCCCGATGCACTCGTGAATCGGCGCGCCCGGAGGGAGCGGGTAAGAACGGTGGCGCTTGTTGCCCGTAAAGAACGGGATGTCGCTGCCGCACGTCATCGCCCATGCCGTACGCACGAGCACCCGGGCGGGGCCGTCGGGGGGCAACGCGGGAACGGGGATCTCCTTCGGCTCGAACAATCTGGGACGCGTAACCTGGAGCGCTTTCATCGGGATTCTCCCTTTCCCTGCACGACCGGCAGCGTGAGCATCGCATGAGGCACGATCAGGACGTCGCGGGAAACCCCCGGCCGTGCGCCGGCCAACCGCACGGCTTCGTCCATGGTGGCGGCCGGAGTCATCTTGCAGGCCGTCACGAGGTCGGGGCATTCGCTTCCGACGACGATGACGCGGCTCTTCTCGAGGACCTTGGCCATGACGAAGGCCCGCTGCTGGCCGGGAGGGTATCCGTCGCGCCGGGCGTCAGCCAGGATGTGCGCGACGTCGGGCGCGTCCCGCATGGCCGCCAGGAAGCGCTGTTCGCCGACTCCGCTGCCGGCCCCTTCCTCGCAGCGCGCGGGAATGATGAAACAGCCGCCGTCGCGCACCACGCACGTCGGCGCGAAGAAAAGATAGGACGCCGCGCGGCTGGCCTGGTAGAGATTGCAGTCCTTGGGAAAACCGACGCCGCCGATCGCGATGTCGTACTGCTGCGGGACCGGGACCTCGTACACGGAACGGGCAAACTCCACCAGGTCGCGAAAGGCCGCATCCGGATCCCCTGCCGTCACCCGAAGGATGCGCTTTTCGTCGTCCAGCACCACGTTCAGGATGAACCGGAGCCCCGCGCGCCGGGCGGCTTCGGTGATCGCCTCGTGGAAGGGATTGAGCTCGATGCGTCCGAGCCTCGTTCCGGGGTGGTCCACGAAGGCGGGGCCGTGGGAATAGGCGATCAAATCCTCGCCCGCCGCCCCGACGGCAAGCGTCTTCGGCCCTCCGGAATACCCGGCATACTGGTGCGGCTCCACGATTCCGGTGGCGATGACCAGGTCCGCCTCGATGACGCCGCGGTGCACCGAGACGGGAACGCCTCCGGCCGTGGTCCCCAGGTCGACGAGGGCTGCCGGATTCTGCGGCTCGTTGTCGATCACGCGGTAGCGGGAAACGATGCCCGCGCCCAGTTTGGCGACCTTCTCTTCCCGGGTGGAGGGGCGGTGCATGCCGGTGCCGCACAGGAGAGTGATGTCCGCGTCCCGGACGCCCGCCGCATTCAGTTCGGCAAGAACCGGCGGGACGAGCACGTCGTCGGGACACGAACGGGTGCTGTCGGTGAAGACGAGGCACACCTTTGCGCCCGCACGCGCAATATCCTTTAGCGGTGGAGATCCCACGGGACGCGCCAGCGCTTCCGCCACGGCGGCGCTTTCATCCTCGATCGGGGGAACCGGTTTCGATACGGCCTGCGCCGCCCGCATCCCGTCAGGCAACGAAAACCGGATCGCTCCCTTCCCGTACGGAACCGTATACATTCCCTATAGCCCCCCTTTTAGAATGATGTTACCCCGATCTCGCAACAAAGATGCCATGGAATCCGAAGACTGGGGGAATCCACGGCAATCTCCCGAAACAGGCCTCCCGGGCTCCATGTGGCAACGCGGCAATCGGTTCCACTATACGAAAATACGTTTCATATAGCAGAATAAATCCACGGAGTCATTTTGTCAATTCGGCAGGAATCTTGTTCCGCCACACGAAAATGATTGACATATAGTGGAATTTGGCCTAGCATGAAACCCGTTTTCGCATAATGGAACAGGAGGTTGGTCTATGAGTAACGTGCCCTTTGTGAGAGCTGCGGACGTTCAGGGGGAGTTCCGTACTCCGCCCAGGACTTCCAAGCTTTTGCTCGCTCCCAAATTCGGGGGAGTTAAAAATGTGTCCATGGGTATGAACATCACCGAAGTCGGGAGCATGATTCCCGATCATATCCATGATACGTCCGAAGAGGTTCTGTTCTTGATCAGCGGCAAGGCTCGGATCGTTATCGATGGGGAAGGCTCCTGGGAAATCGGCCCGGAGACCGCCTTTTACTCGCCGCTGGGGAAAAAGCACCGGGTAGAAAACATCGGCGACGAACCGCTCCGGATCGTCTGGTGCTATTGCCCACCGCTACCGTCGCATTGCAGCTAATTCCAGAAATTTACCAAGGAGATTCTTGTCATGATTTTCGATGCAACACGCAAGGCCATGAAAAAGCTCGGGCTGCCGGAAGGCGATGCCTTCGATATGCCCTCTTCCACCAAGAGATTCCCCGACGGAGCGGCGTTCCGGATCGAATGCCCCACCGTCAATTCGGCGGAAACCGTTGCGTCCCTCCTGGACACCGCCACGAAAACCGGCGTCACCATCAACCGTATCACGGAAACCTACGGCATGTTCCGCCACACCGCGGCGGAGATCAAGCAGTACTGCAAGCTTTGCAATGAATACGGTTGCGAGCTGATGCTCTCCACCGGCCCCCGCGCCACCTATGACACCGGCGCCACGGTTCTGTCTCCCCAGGGCGTAAGAGTCAGCTATCGTCTTCGCGGCCAGGAACAGCTCATTCGCGCGATCGAGGACGTCAAGCGCGGATACGAACTCGGATGCCGCGGCTTTTTGATTTATGACGAGGGCATGCTGTGGGTTGCCAACGAAATGCGCAAGAACGGCGACCTCCCGAAGGACATCATGTTCAAGTGTTCCGCTCACCTCGGCCACTGCAACCCGGCCTCCATCAAGCTTTTGAAGGACCTCGGCGCAGACAGCATCAACCCGATCCGCGACCTGCAGATCCCGATGCATGCCGCCATCCGCCAGGCCGCCGGCGATACGCCGCTCGACATCCACATGGACAACCCTCCGGGATCGGGCGGATTCATCCGCGTGTACGAAGCCCCCGAGATCG
>CAZTHE010000121.1:0-2688 GCA_964613495.1 uncultured Acidobacteriota bacterium
ATGCCCCGGGCGCCGCCCGTGATAACGGCGACCTTATCTTTCAATCTCATAGCATTCCTCCATTGCGTCCGGTAGCCCCGATTTGCCGCCGGGAACCGCTGCGGAATAGGGAAAATCCCTTGGGTCACGGCAATCGCGGCTGTAGCCGCGTGTCGCCGGTCCCCAGGCGACTGTTGTACCACAGAATGCGCGCGTCCGTATCGCCGGGACGCAAATATTCGGGAAATCCCCCGCCAGGGGCGTCGACTCTGCCGGCCGGGTTCTTTTTGTTAAGATTGAAACTTCCGGCAAAATCACAAACCCGCTGTATTGTCGCAAAGGGCTGCAGCACATTGGCGCTTTTCCCGGGTTCGTACGCGAGCCTCAAGGCCAAGACCTCGCTGCAGGAGGTCCTGCAGAACATGATGAAGACGGACGGCGCGGTGCCGTCCGCGCAGTAAGGCCGCGAGGCCTTTCCGGTCCGGCCGGGTTCGCCCCTGATTCCGGGTGCCAGAAGCCCCCGCGGCTCCACGCGCCCCATCTATTTTCCTGATGCCCGATTGCAATATCCTGTGATAGGATAGCTGCGCTTCATTGACATCTACCAGACAATCATGTTGCGGGTGGGCCGTTTCGAGCATAGCGTGCGTCCGGGAAACGCCATCCGGTTGCCGGAGGTTTTATGAGACGCATTTTCCTGTCGCTTTTCTGGATGTCCCTTTTTACAGGGTTGTCTTTGACCGCGGATCTTTCCACCGGTTCCTCTCAGGAATTGCTGGGGGTCTATAGGCAATTGCGTTCGCTCCAGGGAGGAGCGGACAGCGCCGCCACGGAAAACGTCGTCTTCAAGCGCGACGCCGCGACGTTCACCTTGAAGAGCGGACGCATTGTTTTCGCGGCCCCGGTCGCGGGGCGCGTCCTTGCCGCAACGTTTCAGGGCGAGGGGGTTTTCGACCTGGAGCCCCCGTCGATGATCGACAAGCGCCAGATATCGCGCTACACGAGCGCCGCGAAGCTTTCGGATACGTTCCGCGAAGCGGTTTTTTATTTTACGGACGATACCCATGCGACGCTGAGTGCGCTGCTGAAGATTCAATCCGGCCAGGCGGCGGGCGCGGATGCCGCGGCTTTTGCCTCCTCGCAAAAGGAATTTGCGGAAAATTACAACGGCTGGATCGAAAACCGGCGCAAGGGCAATCCGGAGATGCGGAACCTGGCGGCGCGGATGCTGGCCGACCTGACCGATTCCGGCAGCAAGGGATTTTTCCTCGCGCGCCTCAAAACGAAGGAATACGGCGATCTTCTCTTTCAGATCAGCTGGAACCGGGACTCCCTGCTGCTCCCCGATTTTGCAAAGGGAGAGGAGATCCTGTTGCTGCGCGTCAACGCCGGAAGCCAGAATGACTGGATGGCGGGATTCCACCTTTCCTCGGAATATGCGAATACTCCGTATCCGGACCATCGCACGCTTCTGGCCAGCTGCCCGTCCATGCGTATCGATCTGCGGATCGCCAAGGACAATACGCTGTCCGCCGTCGCGGAGATGGATTATGCGGTTGCCGAAGAGGGGCCGCGCGTCCTTCCGCTCAATCTGAACGGGGTGCTCCGGATTCGCTCTGTGGACAACGGTTCCGGCGCCCCGTTCGCCTACATCCAGGAGGACCGAAAGCTCGACAGCGACCCCTGGGTGATTCTCCCCGCGCCCGCCAAAACAGGCGAAAAGGGCAAAATCAGGATTGCCTACGCCGAAGACTCCACGGGAGACAGCCGCATAGTCTACAAGCGCGGGTCGGGCCTCTTCTACGTCACCTCGCGGGAATCCTGGTTCCCCAGTTTCGGTTCCTTTGACGACCGGACGCAGTTCGAGTTGGTCGCGCACTCGCCCAAAAAGTACAAGTTCGTGGCCAGCGGCGCCCTGGTTACTTCGGAGAAGGTGAAGGACGATCTCGTGACCACGTGGAAATCGGAGATACCCTTCGGCGTGTTCGGCTTCAACTACGGCGATTTTGTGGAGGCGTCCCAGCCGTCGCCGACTCTTACCGTAACGGCCTACTCCGGGAAGGCAATCCCGAGCGAATTGAAGGAACTGGACTCCATGCTGTCCGTACTCGAGCTCGCCGGAGCCGGGAGGGAAGTCGCCCAGGCGGGAATCATGCGTGGCGGCTTCAACACGGCCGCGAACGTGAAGTACGCGGCAGGCATGAGTTTTCAGGCCTTCCGGCTTTTCGAGTTCCTTTTCGGCTCCCTGCCGTTTAAAACCGTTTCCATCACCGAGCAGCCCGTCATGGGGTACGGTCAGAGCTGGCCGAACCTGATATTCCTCCCCTACGACTCGCTGCTGGACGCCACGACGCGCAACAGCCTCGGGCTTCAGGACAGCGGAGAGGAGCGTGAGTTTTACAGCCTGGTCGCCGTGCACGAAATGGCGCACCAGTGGTGGGGACACCTGGTCGGGTGGAAAACGTACCACGACCAGTGGCTGTCCGAGGGGATCGCGGAGTTCGCTTCCGCCATGTACCTGCGACAGTTCCAGCCGGGCGATTGGGACAGCTTCTGGAACCTGAAACGGACCTACCTGCTGTCCAAAAACCAGTACGGCTTCCGCCCCGTGGACGCGGGGCCGATCTGGCTCAATACGCAGGTCGGCAGCGGCGAACTGATTTACAGCAAGGGCGCCTATGTCATGGAGATGCTGCGAGCGATTCTGCA
>CAZTHE010000121.1:2698-11832 GCA_964613495.1 uncultured Acidobacteriota bacterium
GGCCGCTTCATCGCCATGATGCAGGACTTCATCAAGTCCTATGCGGGGCGGAACGCATCCACGGAAGATTTCCTGAAAATCGTGGAAACATACGCGGGCGAACCCATGCAATGGTTTTTCAATCAGTGGGTGTACGGGACCGCGGTCCCGAGCTACGATTTCAGCTATGCGCTCGCGGATGCCGGGAACGGGCAGACCGAGCTGACCATGACGGTGACCCAGTCGAACGTCGGAGAATCCTTTCAAATGCGGCTTCCCGTTTACATCGCCGCGGAGGGAGGATTGCGGTATCTGGGTCTGATAACCGCCACCGGTACCAAACCTCAGCAGTCCAGCGTGAAGCTTCCGGTCCGGCCGGAAAAGGTGCTGCTCGATCCGGGGAAAAGCATTCTGGCTGAAATCCGCCAGTAACGGAGGTGCCGTTATCCGGGAGTCATTTCACAGGGCAAAGCGTATCCGTGCATCGGCGGTGATTCTGTTATTCGCGCTGGCGGCGCCGGGCTCGGCCGGCGCGTGGGGCCGAACCGGTCACCGGGCGGCGGCGAGGATGGCGGAGGTGCGGCTGAAACCCGCGGCGCGGGCGGCGGTGCAGGCGCTCCTCGGGCCCGGCGTTACATTGGCGGACGCCAGCACCTGGGCCGACGAGCAGCGGGATCCAGAGGAAAGCTACCGCTGGCATTTCGTCAACGTGCCGCTCGGGGCCAAACGCTACGATGCCCGCTACTGCCCGCCCGAAGGATGCGTCGTCGGCAAGATCGAGGAGTTCAAGCGCATGCTGCGGGATCCGAAAGCCGATCTCGCCCGGAAGCGGCAGGCGCTGAAGTTTCTCATCCACCTGATCTGCGACCTGCACCAGCCGCTGCACGTCGCCGACAACGGAGACCAGGGAGGCAACCGCCTCCAGGTGCGCTTCTTCGGCGCCGGCTCCAACCTGCACCGCGTATGGGATTCGGACGTGATCGAGCGGCACACGAAGAACGAAAACGTGTGGCTGTGGGATTTCGATTTCGTGGCAAATCCCAAAATGGCGGCCGAGTGGGTGAAGGGGAGTACGGAAGACTGGGCGACCGAATCCCTCAACCTCGCCAGGCAGGCGTACCGCGATCCCGGCAGCGAGCGGATGCTGCGTTCCGGCGCCCGGCTGGGCGATGACTATTACCGCTTCGCGCTGCCCGCCATCCGGACCCAGCTTGCGAAGGCGGGCATACGCATCGCGCATGTGCTGAACGACATCTTCCATTGATACGACGGACCGACCTTTCTTCACCATACCCGCGCGGCTGAGATGGATTCCGGATTCCAGATTCCGGATTCGGGTGTCTTCGGCTGCGCCTGCAGAAACCGGATTCCAAAGGCCGCCGGCTTGTGATATAGCTAACGTATCGAGACAGCACAGGAGGCCGAGCCGGCGGAAACGCCCCAACGGCGTGGATCTATCGGACCTTGAGAGGATGGAGATGAAATACCGGGCTTTGACAGTTTCGAGGGAATACGGGAGCGGCGGCGGTGAAATCGCGGCCATCATCGCGAGGGAACTGGGATGGAGGCTCCTCGACAAGGACCTGATCGCCGAGATCAGCAAAACGGAGAAAGTGCCCCCGAGCGAGGTCGCCGCGTTCGACGAGAAGGTCGATCCGTGGATCCATCGCATCACACGCACCGTCTGGGGACTGGGAGCGGACGGCATCTCGGTCGTCGCGCCGGTGGAGATGTTCGACGCCCAGAGGGCGGCCAACCTGGCCAAAAGAATCGTGACGGAAGCGTACAACATGGGGAACTGCGTCATCGTCGGCCGGGGCTCCCAGTGCATTCTCCGCGACAAGCCCGACGTGTACCACGCCTTCGTCTATGCCCGGTGGGAAGCCCGGGTGCGCAAGATCCAGGCGCGCGTCAAGCCGGGGACCGACGTGGCCGCACTGATCCGCAACACGGACGCGCAGCGCGTCGACTACATCCGCATCCACTACAAGGAAAAGTGGACCAATCCCTATCTGTACGACATCATGATCGATTCCAAGAACGAGAACGAGAAAACGGCGCGCCTGATCGTCTCGGCCATGCAGGTGGCTTCCGGCGCGGAATCGACCTAGAGGGCCGACCTGCAACGCGGTCCAGGAAAATGCACAAAACGGCTTTCTGCATTCTTCTGTTCCTTTTCTGTTTCGCGTGGCCGCCTGCTCTGCTGTCCGGACAACAGGAAGTGTCCGAGGACGACCGGCCGCTTCCCGAACTGGACTCGTTCCTCGCCCGCGTCAAGGACGGCCTGAAAAGCGACCGGTTGCTGCTCTGCCAGTACACCTACACGATGAAAACCACGACGCGGAATCTCGACGGGAAGGGACGCGTCACAAAGGCCGAAACCCGCGAATACGAGGTCTACCCGTCTCTCGAAGAGGACGAGACATACGAACGGCTGGTCGCGGAGAACGGCCGCCCTGTCGACCCGAAAAAAATCGAGGCTCAGGACCGTGAGTTCAGGAAAAAGACCGAAGCCCGTGCCCGCAGGCTGGCCGCGGAGAATTCGAGCGACCGCGAAAAGCGGCTGGCGAAGGAAGCCGAGGAAAGCCGCAAGGAACGCGCCACGATCGAGGACCTGCTGCAACTCTACGCCTTCGCCCTGACCAGCAGGGAATCCGTCGAGGGGCATTCGGGGGTCTGGATCGAATTCGTGCCCAGGCCCGAATACCGGCCGAAGACCCGGGACGGGGAGATGCTGAAGAAGATCCGGGGGCGGGCCCTGGTCAGCGAGTCGGACTACCAGGTGATGCGGGTCGACGCGGAACTGATCGACGACCTGAGTTTCGGACTCGGCCTGCTCGCGCGCGTACACCGGGGGACCCGCCTGACCTTTATAAGGCGGAAGGTCAATGACGAGGTCTGGCTTCCCGCGGAATCTCATTTCGCCGCATCCGTGCGGGCGCTGCTCTTTAAAAGGCTGCGCATCGAGTCTACGAGTGTCTTTTCCGGGTATATGAAATACTCGGTGTCCAGTACCCAGGAAATTGTGCCCGGAGTCCCCTTGCGGTAGCCGGGAGGATCTCCTGCGGCGCCCCGTGCCGCTTTGCGGAAAATGCGATGTGCGACCTGATCCTGACCCGCGCGAATGTCGTTACCATGGATCCGGTGCGGCCCTGCGCGGGCCTCGTCGCGATACGGAACGGCCGGATCCTTGCCGTCGCGGACGAAGGCGCGCTCGAGGAACTGCGAAATCCGGGGACGCGCGTGATCGATTGCGGAGGATGCACGATGCTGCCGGGTTTCGTCGACGCGCACTGCCACGTGTACGCATTCGCCGAACACCTGGTCTCCCTGAACCTGTCTCCGGGCGAAGGAATCCGGTCGATCGCCGACATCCGGGTGAGGATCCGCAACCGCGCGGCGACGTGCCCTGCGGGATTGTGGATCCGCGCAAAATCGTATAACGAATTCTACCTGGCCGAGGGACGGCCCCCGGACCGGCATGACCTCGACGCCGCGGCCCCGTTCCATCCGGTCAAACTCACGCACCGGTCCGGGCATGCGCACGTGCTCAACAGCGCGGCCCTGCGGCTGACCGGGATCACGGCGGAAACCGGGGATCCTCCCGGGGGATTTATCGACCGCGAGATCGGAACGGGTGAACCTTCGGGAATCCTCTACGGGATGGGCGAATACCTCTCGAAACGCATCCCGCCACTGGACGATCCGGCGGTCGAGGAGGGGGTCGCAAAGGCGAGCGCGGTGCTGCTGTCTTTCGGCGTGACCTCCGTGCAGGATGCCTCGTCGGCAAATGACGCGGAGCGCCGGAAGCGCTGCGAGTCCTGGAAAGCGCGCCGGATTTTCCGGCCGCGGCTCGCCGTGATGACGGGTTCCGCGGCATTCGAATCGCCGGGCGCCGCTGCAATCGCCTCCGCCCTTGCCCCGGCGGATTTCAGGCTGTCCGGTGTGAAAATAATCGTTGGGAGCGCCTCGGGCGAACTGCATCCCGGACCGGAGGAACTGCGCGGGAAGGTGGCCGCGATCCATGCCGCCGGACTCCAGGCGGTGATCCACGCGATCGAGGAACCCGAAATCGAGGCCGCCTGCGGGGCAATAGAGTACGCACTGAAGAGGCGCCCCGTGCCCGATCCGCGGCACCGCATCGAGCACTGCTCGGTCTGCCCGCCGCCGTTATTGCGGCGGATGGCCGAAACCGGAGTTTTCGTGGTGACGCAGCCCGGCTTCCTGTACGCCGGCGGCGACCGGTACCTCCGTACCGTTCCGGAAGCGCAGCGCGCGCACCTGTATGCCATCGGGTCCATGCTGCGGTGCGGGCTGCGCGTCGGTTTCAGCTCGGACTTCCCGATATCGGACGCCAATCCGATGGCGGGGATTCAGGCGGCGGTGACTCGGGGAACCGAGGCGGGAGATGCGGTGCTGCCCGAGGAAAGGGTTCCCGTAATGGACGCGCTGCGGATGTACACGCTCGGCGCGGCGGCCGCCGGCTTCGAAGATACGATCAAGGGTTCCATCGTCCCGGGGAAACTCGCGGACCTGGTATTGCTGCGCGAGGATCCGCGTTCGGTAGAGCCGCACCGCATCCGGGGTATCCGCGTGGACATGACCGTCCTCGGCGGCGAGATTGTCCATGAGGCATAAGAGCTTTCGATTCGAGATTGGAGATACTTGTCGGAACGAAGGCTTATCCTGCGCAGCAAAAGCCGCAAAACCAGCTTGTGAGCCCAGCGCCTGCTGAATCCCGCACCCCGGATTCATAAATTATCAACCCTTCAACCCTGTAATCCTGTAACGTTCAACGTTTAACGTTTAACGTTCAACGTTAAACGTTCAACGTTTGGCGTCATTCCTCCAGGATTCCCCGCGAGATCAAAGACCGTAATTCCGCCTCGCTGCGGCCGAGCAGATCCATGCAGACGTAGCCGTTGGCTTCGCCGAAAACGGGCGCCGCCAGCCACTCTCGGGGCGCTTCATTCCAGGGCCAGAGGGCGGAACGGTCCGAGAGCAGGGCGCCGTGCTTCGGGTGCGCGAGAGGAATGAAGAAGCGGCGCGCCGCCAGTTGAGGATCGGCGGCAAGGTCGCGGGCGGACTGCACGATCCCCGCGGCAATGCCTGCCTGTTCGAGGCGCCTTACGACGGTCCCCGCCTTTAGATGCGAAGTCCACCGCGCGATCCGGGCGTTCAACTCCGCCCGGACTGCCGCATCCCGGTTCCAGGTTTCGTAAGAGAGGGTTTTCTTAAGATCCAGGCATGAAATACGGCAGAGACTGCGCCACTCGCGCTCATTTGCGATTTCGATGACGCACCACCGGTCAGTGCCGCGGCAGGGGAAACAGGCCCACGGTTGCGCCGAGGAGGCTCCCGGCGGGACGAGCGTGCATAGGGCTTCATAAGCGGAGAGATCGATGTTTATGCCCCTGCCCGTCCTGTCCCGGTAGCCGATGGCCGACAGTATGGCCAGGGCCGCATAAAGGCCGGCGACGACGTCGCCATAGGCGTAGCCCGGGTCCACCGGGACATCGAGCCCCGCCGACGTCGCGGAGACAAGCCCCGAAAGGGCATGGAAGGTGGGGGCGAAACCGATATGGTTTCGCCACGGGCCGGTGCGGCCCATGGCCGAAATGCCGGCAAGGATCAGGCCGGGCTTTACGGATCGGAGAAGCGCGTATCCCAGGTCCCAGTTGGCCAGTACGCGCGGGGAAAAATTCTCGACGACCACGTCGCATTTGGAGACGAGTTCCAGCAGGATATCTCTCGACCCGGGATGGTTCAGGTCCAGGCCGATGCTCCGCTTATTCCGGTTCCAGGTCCGGAAGTAGGGAGTGTCGTTCCGCTCGGCGCCGGTGGCGGCGCGCCGCGACTGCACCTTGATCACCTCGGCCCCGAAATCTCCCAGGACCCGCGTCGCATAAGGTCCCGAAAGCATCCGCGTAAGATCCAGCACGCGGATGCCGCGCAGGATCCTTCCCCACCCGGCGGCAGCACACGCTTCCGAAACGTCTTGCGACGGCGCAGAGGCCGCCGTTGACGGCCTCGTCGAGGATATGCTGCACTGGAACGGCAGGCCGGGATCTCGGCCTCCGCCGCGCCGCGAGGCGGACCGGGAAAAGAAGCGGCGCGCTTTCAGCTGCGGGCTTCGTGCGACTTCCTCGAGCGATTCCACCGGAGCCCACGGAAGACCCATGGCCTGCCCGAGTGTGAAAAGCTCCCGCTTGCGGCGCCGCGCCGTCCACGCCGAGACGGCGTCCACGAACCGGCGATAGTGCCGCTCCCGATAGGCCTCGTCTTCCCACCGGTCACCGAGGCGCTCCGCTCCGTCGGCCTCCGCATTCACGAGGTCCCGCAATATCTCCCAATTCCGCATTACGGGGATTGCGGCGAAGCCGTCCCGGCAGGGAAGCATGAAGAAGGATTGGGCCGGACCGGCCGCGGCGTCGCGGCCCGCGGGCGTTTGTCCGCAGAAATGGTCGGCCATGACGTGGTCCAGGGTCGAGACCACGGCTTCCTGAACGGACAGGTCGATGTGACACCCCTGCCCGGTGATCCGGCGCCGCCGCAATCCGAGGAGCACGGCATTCGCGCCGAAGAGCGACGCGGCATAGAACGTCTGCGGGCCAAAAAGCTTAAGCGGTCTTCCCGCGGCAATTCCCGAAACGTGCATCTGTCCGCCCCAGGCGGCCAGGGTGCTGTCGGAAGACGGGTAGCCGCGCCTCGGCCCGGTGCGTCCGAAGGGCGTGATGGACAGGTGGATGAGCCGGGGACAGGCGCGCCGCAGTCGTGCAGGTTCCAGCCCGAGGGAGTTCAGTCGCGCGGCGGAAAAGCTTTCGACCAGAACGTCGGCTTCCCGAACCCGCTCGAGCAGGGAGCGTTTCCCGCCGGGGCTCTTCGGATCCAGCGCGATACGGCGCCTGTTCCGGCGGCGGGATCGAGCGTCTCCGGAGTGGCGGGAACCGCTGCCCGGGACCGTTTCGACCCGGGTCACCGAGGCGCCCAGGTCCGCCAGGAGTTTTGCGCAGAAGCTGCCCGTCTCGTCCGCCAGGTCCACTGCGGAAACGTCCGCCAGCAATCCGAGCGCCTCTCTTTTCATGTCAGACCGCGCTTCCCGCAACAGGCCCGGAATTTGTCGCTTCCTTTATTTTGCGCACATGCCGCCATCGACCGAGATGGAGGCGCCGGTGATGAAGGAAGCCGCGTCCGAGCACAGCCACAGGACGGTTTCGGCCATCTCTTCGGGCTGGGCGAGGCGCTTCATCGGAATTTCGCCGTTGATGTGCGCCCGCTCCTCGGGGTGGTAGCGCGTCAGGTTTTCCATCAGCCTGGTCCCGTCGGTCGGCCCGGGGAGCAGCACGTTGATCCGTATGCCGGACGCGGCGGTTTCCAGCGCGGCCGCCTTGGTCAACCCGATCATGCCCGTCTTGCTCGCGTCGTAGGCCCCGAAGCCGGGAACGGCCTTCAGCGCGCCCAGCGAAGAGTTGTTCACGATGGCGCCGTATCGCTGTTTGAGCATCTGCCGGATCTCGTACTTCATGCACAGGAACACCCCCTTGAGGTTGATGGCCAGGGTGCGGTCCCAGAGCTCCTCGGGGCAGTCCGCCACATCGACCTTCGGCACGCGTCCCCCGTCGGGCCCGATGCCGGCGTTGTTGAACGCGTAGTGCAGCCCGCCGTATTTCCGGACGGCCGTATCGACCATGGCTTCCACGTCCGCGGCCCGCGTGACGTCGCATTTGACGAATGTCGCCTCGCCTCCGGCATCGCGTATCTGCCGGACGGTGGCCTCGCCCCCTTCGATATTGGCATCGGTGGAGACGATCACGCGCGCTCCCTCCCGCGCAAACAGCACGGCAGCCGCCCTGCCCATGCCCGAAGCCGCCCCGGTGACCACCGCCACTTTGTCCTGAAAGCCTTGAGCCATACGGTTTCTCCTTTGTCCGATGTCCGGCCTTTCGAGGGCCGCGCAACACTACCGCATCTTACTAACAGGAAAGCTCGTTTTTTTCCAGCGGCGAATTCACACCCGGGCACGCACCGGTGAAATTATCCGAAAGAGGACGGGCCGGAACTGCCGATAATACTATTTCTGCCGCGGCCCGCCCGCGGATCGGCACCGGACTGCTCCCGGCGATTGAGCGTTGCGTGCGACGTGCTTATGCCTGCAAAAATCCTGGCGGTGGACGACAACCATCCGCGCCTGACCGAGACGCTGGAAGCCCTGCAGGGCTTCGGCCACGAGGTGCGCGGATTGACGGACCCGCGCGAAGTGTCGGCCCTGGTGCGCTCCTTTCGGCCCGACGTCTGCCTCCTGGCCGTGGAGTTGCCGTTTATTTCGGGGGCGGACCTCCTGGATTCCATCCGGGGGATCGATCCCTATGCGGAAGTGATCCTGCTGACGGACTTCGACGACACGGTCGTGGCCGTCGACCTGATGCGCAGGGGCGCCGCGGATTACCTTCTCGAGCCGGTCGAGCCGGGAAAGGTGGACCTGGCGGTCACGCGCGCCCTGGAGCACCGCCGCCTCGTCCTGGAAAACACCGCCTACAAGATGCGCCTCGAAAAGCTGGTGGAAGAGCGGTCGAAAGCGCTGAGCGACGCGCTGCACAACCTCGGCGAGCTGCACCACGCGACGCTGGAGACGCTTGCGACGGCCATCGACCTGCGCGACCAGGGGACCAGCGGGCATTCCCGGCGCGTGGCGGACTGGACGATGCGGATCGCGCGCCGGATGGGCATCGACGGGGACGGCCTGCTGCAGATCGAGCATGGCGCCCTGCTGCACGACCTCGGCAAACTGCGCATCCCGGACAGCATCCTGTGGAAGCCGTCGGCCCTCACTCCGGAAGAATGGCACATCATGCGCCGGCACCCCGAATACGGATTCGAGTTCGTGCAGAAGATCGGATTTCTCCGGGGCGCCGCGGACATCATCCTCTCGCACCACGAAAAATTTGACGGCACCGGCTACCCCCGGGGGTTGAAAGGGGATGAGGTCTCTCTGGCGGCGCGCATCTTCGCGCTGGTGGATGCAGTGGACGCGCTGGTTTTCGACCGCCCCTACCACCGCGGGACCGATTTCTCCGAGGTGCGCGAAGAAATCATGCGGCGTTCCGGGACGCATTTCGATCCCGCCCTCGTCGGCCCCGTGCTCGACATCCTCGCCG
>CAZTHE010000122.1:0-4892 GCA_964613495.1 uncultured Acidobacteriota bacterium
TCACGGCAGGCGCTTGGACGGCGCTAACACTCGTCGCCGGCCGCTTCGGGCTGGATGGTGAGGTCGAGCAGGCTCTTCTTGCCGTCCATCCGGACCGTGACCGCGCCGCCGCCGACGCTCGCGTCCACCTGGATCCGGTCGATCTCCTGCTGCATGGATTCCTGCATCTGCTGCGCCTGCTGCATGATCTGCTCGAGATTGAGTGGCAATTTCATCGGCTCTCCCAGCTGCGGGACGTCCTGCCTTTCCCAGACCCCGGAAATCAGGGAAACGGGACGTCGCTATTTTTGATACCAGCCGGCGTACATCGCGTAACCGGCGGCGATGCGTTCCACCTCGCCCTTCAACAACTCCGGGCTGATATCCCTGATCTTTTTCGCCGGCGACCCGGCGTAGACGCTGCCGGAGGGGACCCGCGTCCCCTTGGTGACCACGGCCCCGGCCGCGACGATGCTCCGGCTCTCGATCACCGCGCCGTCCAGGAGGACGGAGTTCATGCCGATCAGCACGTTGTCCTCGACCGTGCATCCGTGCACGATCGCCCCGTGCGCGATCGACACGTTGTCGCCGACGGTGGTCGCGAACTTCTGATACGTGCCGTGGATGATAGCGCCGTCCTGGATGTTGACGTTGCTGCCGATCCGGATGAAATGCACGTCTCCCCGCAACACGGCGCCGAACCAGACGCTGCAGTTGTCCCCGATCTCGACGTCGCCGATGATCGCGGCATTCTCGGCGAGGAAGCATCCCGAACCGATCTTCGGGCTCTTTCCCCTCAGGGGAATCAGCAAGGCCATAAGACTCCATTCCGGTTGTTCAAAACGACGGGATCGTCGCCGGGTGCGGCCGGATTCCGCCGGCCGCGGTGCCGTCTGCCGCCGGTCAATGCGTTCTCGAGATTATGATCCTCGCGTCCACGGCGACGCAGCCGTCCGCGTACGGGAAAACGGGATTGAAATCCACTTCCTCGATTTGTGGCTGCTCCTCGAGCATCTGTCCCAGCGAGACGAGGACTCCCGCGATGGAATCCACGTTCATCGGATCTCTCCCGCGCACTCCGTGGATCAGGGCGGGCGGGAGAGTCTCCAGGATCAGCCTTTTCGCTTCTTCCGGGGATATCGGCGAAAGGCGAAACCCCACCATCTTCAGCGCTTCCACGTAGATCCCGCCCATGCCGAACATCACCACCGGTCCGAAGGACCGATCCCGGAGCGCCCCGAGCACGAGCTCGGTGTTCGACGGCATCATCTTCTGCACCATCACCGTAATTTTGCCGAGATGGGGCGCCGCCTTTCTGATATTTGCTTCGAGCCGGGCGTAGGATGCCCTGAGGGCGCCGTCGGAGTCTATCCCGAGCATCACGCCGCCGGCATCCGTCTTGTGCAGGATCTCCTCGGACACCACTTTCAACGCGACCGGATACCCGATCCCGGCGGCCGCGGCGACGGCGTCCTCGACGGAATCCGCAGTCCGGGAGGGAGGCACCCGGATGCCGTATTCATTGCAGACCTCGTAGGCCTCCGGTTCCAGGAGACTGATGCGTCCCCGCTGGAGCGCATTCCGGATGATCCCGGAGGGCCGCTTCCCCGAATCCGGCCCGCGGGGCGGGATCCCGGTTGGCCCGGAACAGGATTTCCGGAAGGCCGCATACCTCGCCATATTGCCCGCAATTCTGGCGAGCATGTCGGAATATTCGAAGGTGGGCAGGCCCGCGTCCTCGAGCCCCTGCCGGGCCTCGCGCGCGAATTCGCCGAAAGTCACCGCATTCAGGAAAGTCTTCCCGCCCTGCCGCCCCCGGCAGGCTTCCGAAATTTCCTTCACGAGGAGTTTCTGGTCCAGGATGGCGCTCGGCGCCAGGATCTCGAGCACCATGTCGATGTTCCCGTCCTGGAACAGAACCTCCAGGACCTGGCGGTGCAGCTTTTCCGTATGCGCGGCAGTCAGGTCGACGTAGCCGTCCGGGCGGCCGATATTTGCCATCGGGGCGCAGAGGCCCCTGAGCGCCTTTTCCGTTCCGGGCGAAAGCTTCGCCAGTTGCAGTTCCCGCGTCGCCGAGACTTCATCGATGCAGATGGTTCCCGGCCCGCCCATGTGGGTGAGTACGGATACGCGGTTTCCGCCCGGGACCGGCTGTTTCGCGAACGCCCGCACCGTGTCGTAAAACTCGAGAATGGTGCGCGCGCGAAGGACTCCCGCCTGCCGGAACGCGCCTTCGTATATCGCGTCGGAACCGGCGACCGAACCGGTGTGGGACAGGGCGGCGGTCGATCCGACGTCGCTCTTGCCGGTCTTGATCACGACGATGGGCTTCACGGCGCTGACTTCGCGGGCGACTTCAAAGAACTCTCTCGGATCCGGAAACCCCTCCATGTAAATGGCGATGACGCGCGTGGACGCATCGTCTTTGAGGTAGCGGAGCAATTCTCCCATGGTCACGTCGGCCATGTTGCCGATCGACGCGAACTTGCTGAGGCCGATCAGTCGCAGGCGCTCCGCCCAGAACACGAAGGAATTGGCGAACGCCCCGCTCTGGGTGAGGATGCTCACGCCGCCCTTCGGGTAGGCCGCGATGTCGAAATTCGTGTTGAACCCGCTGTAGGTGTCGATGATGCCGACGCAGTTGGGCCCGATCAGGCGGATCGAGGCGGCATTCAGGGTCCGGACCAGGTCCCCTTCGCGGCGCTTGCCCTCGGGGGTGTTCAGTTCCCCGAATCCTGCGGACATGCAGACGGCTGCGGTGACGTCGTTCGCCCGGCGCTTTCTCTGCACGAGCTCTTCCGCGACCCGCATCGTGAGATCCGCGGAGACCAGCAGAACGCACGCGTCCACCGGTTCCGGGATATCCAGCACGCTGGCGTAGCAGCGGAGCCCCAAAATGGAATCCTCGCGCGGATTGACCGGGAAGATCCTGCCCCGGTAACCCATGGACACGAGGTTTTTGAGCGCTGTATGGCCTACCTTCCTGGGATCCGGCGACGCTCCGACAATGGCTACACTCCCCGGGTTGAAAAATGAGTCCAACGAAGAAAGTTTTTCCATAGACTTCTCCCCGTGTCTCCCGGTTCTTTGTGATTTGCGTCCCGTCTCCGAGAGCTTTTCTTGCGGCGATGAGGCCGTCGGTTCCCGCTTCCGGAAATCGGGTTACGTTATCAATGCGGTCGTTTGGGCGTCAAGCATTTTCATCGCGGTTTCCGTCGCCGTATTGTTCCCGCGCAGGGTATTTCCCCCTTGACTCAGGTTCTCCGTCTCTCCTATGCTATCAGACGGAATCTGCTTTTTTTCTGCGCATTTACGATGTTGTTGCGCGCAAGTTTGAGATTCCGAAGAAGTAATCCGGCAGTAAACGGGTCATGGCCATGCCGCAAGGCCCCGGGCCTTTTCCCGGACATCACCATGGCATCAGATCCGGTGTGTGCCGGAGGTATTCTCCCGGGGCAGGCGGACGGTCTCGAACGTATTGAAGACCGGTATCGGCCGTGCCGTGGCGGTTTCAGACTACGAAGCAGAGGTGGCCGAAGAAGACATTATTCGTTCTTGCAGAAAACCCGGGTCGCGACAGAACCCGAGTGAACCATGCGGACCGGGCCCATTACAGAGCCATGCGTGCTTTACGTTCTTATCTGCGTTGCCTATAACGTCCTCAAGGTAAGATTTTCATCAGAGAGCCGCGACTAATATATTCGAAAGGAGCTGGAAATGTTTAAAAATGTATATGTTCCGTACAAGGGATACTGGAGCTCACCTTTTTGTGCCTGGCAGGGATCGTTCCAGAATCAGCATGCCGTAGAACTGGCCGCTGCCACTGCGAAAAAGTTCCTTGAATTGCGCGGGATTACCCCGGATATCTTCGATGGTCTCGTCTTCGGAGCGACCATTCCCCAGAAGGGCTGGTTTTTCGACGGTCCCCAGTTCGCCATGCTGATGGGCAACCCGCATCTCAGCGGCCCGCGTATCGCCCAGGCATGCGCCACTTCCACGGCTTCCATCAACGTTGCCGCCAATTTCGTCGAAGCCGGCAGCAATGCCAACGTACTGGTCGCGACCTGTGACCGGTCGTCGAACTGTCCGAACATCCTCTGGCCGAATCCCGCCGGGCTCGGGGCAAAGCCGGAATATGAGAGCTGGATGGTGGATGGCTTCAACCTGGATCCGACCGCAGGAGTCGGTCCCGCGGGCACTGCCAACCTCGTCGCCAAGGAACGGGGCATCACGCGTGAGGAATCCGATGCATTGGTTCTCTCCCGATACCAGAAGTACACGATGTCGACGGCGAATGACCGCGAATTCCAGAAACGCTATATGCTTCCCGTCGAAGTGCGCCTTTCCAAGAAGAAGACCATCGTCGTGGAAGCGGACGAGGGGATCATCGCCTCTACGGCCGAGGGATTGGCGGCGCTGAAATCGCCTCCGGATTCCATCCTCACCTTTGGCGCGCAGACCCATGCGGCGGACGGAAATGGCGGCATGATTGTTACCACCAAGGACAAGGCCGCGGCGCTCTCCGCCGACAAGGGCGTGACCGTCCAGATCCTTTCCTATGGTTTTGCGCGCGTCCAGAAGGCGCACATGCCGGAAGCCCCGGTGCCGGCCTCGAAGCAGGCGCTGGAGAAGGCCGGGATCAAAGTATCCGACCTCGCGGCGGTCAAGACCCACAATCCTTTCTCCGTCAACGACATCGTGATGAGAAAGGAAATGGGGATCGACGAGAAGATATTCAACAACTACGGATGCAGCCTGATTTACGGACACCCCCAGGGACCGACGGTCATGCGGCTGGCCATCGAGCTGGTCGAGGAACTGGCCCTCAAAGGCGGCGGCTACGGACTGGTGGCCGGGTGCGCGGCGGGCGACTCGGGCGCGGCCCTGGTCTTCAAGGTAAACTAATACGCAGA
>CAZTHE010000122.1:4902-11664 GCA_964613495.1 uncultured Acidobacteriota bacterium
ACGCAGACGATTGTGGAAGGAGATTTCCTATGGCGGTAAAAAACCTGTATCCAAGCTTTCAGAATCCTTACCTCATCAAACCGGCCCGGCCCATTCCGAAGGAAATGGCCGTGGTCGGATCCGGAACCATCGGCCCCGATATCGCCTACGGGTTCCGCGTCGCATTTCCCGACATGAGACTGTACCTGGTGGATGTGGTCGAGGAACCCCTCAACAAGGCCAAGGCGCGGTTCGAGGGATATGCCAAGAAGGGTCTGGAGAGAAAAACGATCAAGCCCGAACAGGTGGACAAGATCCTGGGCAACATCGTGTACACCACGGATTACGGCCAGCTGAAGAATTGCGAACTGGTGATCGAGGCCGCGACCGAAAACCTGGACCTGAAAAAGAAGATTCTGACCCAGATCGAATCCGTCGTCGCCAAGGACGCCATCATCACGTCCAACACCAGCGGCATCCTGGCGCACCAGATCTTCAGCCACCTGAACCACCCGGAAAGAACGACCAACACCCACTTCTTCGAACCGGCGTGGCGCAGCATGGGCGTCGAGGTCATCAACTGGGAAAAAACGAATCCGGAAACGGTGAACTGGCTGCTGTGGTTCTTCGCCCAGGCCGGCAAGGCGCCCATCGCGGCGCAGGACGCCTTTTCCTTCGTTCTCAACCGGCTGTTCGAAACCTGGGGGAGCGAGACCGCCTGGATGCTGCCGAAGGCGACCAGCAAGGAAATCGACTTCATCAGCGAAGAGTTCCTGGGCGCCGGTCCTTTCGGCATCATGACCAACCCGCTGACCTATTCCTCCATGATGCGCAGAACGGCTGAAGGAGATTGCTACACTCCCTCCAGACTGCTCCTGTCGGTCGACAAATGGGCCGCGAACAAGCCGCGCACCAAGGTCGACGTGGACCCCGGGCTCGCGGAGTGGATCCGCATGCGCTTCCTCGGATGCGTCTTCTCCCAGGCGTTCGACATCGCCGACAGAAATATCGGCACCAGCTCCGACCTGAACTTCGGCAGCATGATCGCCCTCGGCTACAAAAAGGGCATCTTCGACCTGATGGCCAGTCTCGGGGCGGAAAAGGTCAAGAATTACACCGCGAAGTTCGACGCAGAACGCCCGGGTTTCCCGAAGCCGGCGAAGCCCATCCAGGAATACCTCGATTTCCCGCGGGACATCCTGGTCGACAGGAAGGACGGAGTCGTCATCCTCACGCAGCGCAGGCCCCAGGCGGCCAACGCCCTGAGCGACAAGACCTGCAACGAGATCCTGGCCGAACTGAAGAAGGGCGAGGCGGATCCTTCCGTGAAGGGATTCGTGATCACGGGCTACGGCCCGAAGGCCTTCTGCGCCGGCGCCGACATCGGCGGGTTCGTCGCGACCTTCGGCAACCATGAGAAGGGCCAGGCCCTGTCCCGTGGAAATTCCAAGGTGCTCGAGTACATCGACAAGATGAACAAGCCGGTCGTCGCGGCCCTCAACGGGCTCGCCATGGGCGGCGGCACCGAGCTCGCCATCCGCTGCCACGGCATCGTGGCTGTGGAGAGAGCCTTCATGCAGCTGCCGGAAATCACCCTGGGCATGATCCCAGGCATGGGCGGCGTCGTGATCCCGTACCGCAAGTGGCCCAAGGCCGCCGAGAAGTTCCATGCCATGATCAGCCGGTCCGAAAGGCTGACCGTTCAGGAAGCGGCCGAAATGGGCATGGTGAAGAAGGTCGTCAAGACCTTCCCCGAACTGATCGACGCGGCGATCGCCGAGGTCAATGCGCTTCAGGGGAATATCCCGCGAATTCCCGAGGGGCCGGTGGACATACCCGAATTCAAGGTTCCGGATGCGCCCACGGCCGGCGACCTTCCTCTCAGCAAGGAGATCCTCGGCATCATTTTCGGCATCGTCCACAAGGCCGCCAAGGCCAAGACCCTGGCGGAAGCGCTGGAAATCGCCTATGTGGGCGCCGGGGACATTTCCTGTGCCCCGGACTGCAAGGAAGGCGTGACCGCCTTCCTGGAGAAGAGAAAACCCAACTTCGCGAAGTAGGAAAAGCCGGTCGGTAGTCGTTAGTCGGCAGTCGGCAGTGTGGTTTCACTGGCGACTGCCGATTTTTTTTGAGGCGGAGGTTGTGTTGGACGAAATGACAGGGAGTGTTCCGAGCGGAATCGAACGGATCGCGCATCCGGCGTCTTCCAAACGGCGGCGGGATCGGCATCCCGCGCACGCGACAGGATTCGAGTATGAATAGTCTCCTCTTCCTGGTTGGTCTCTCCTCGGGATTTGCGCACAGCCTCTATTCCGCTTTCTCCAAGGCGCTCCTGAAGAACGGAATCCGGGAGCCGTTTCTCCTGTTTCTCTATATCAGCGTCATCCAGGCGCTCGTGACGCCGCTGCTCTGGGTTTTCGTCCGGCCGCAATTTCCTCCCGCCGCCGGGTGGGCGCCCCTGTTGATATCCTGCGCCACCTGCGTCGCGGCCTACCTCTTCCTGTACAGCGCGCTTCACTGCGGCGATGTTTCCAGCGTGATGCCGATCATGGGAAGCAAGGTGATCTTCGCCGGCCTGCTGGCCATCCCCATGCTCGGGGAAAGACACAGCTGGCAGGTCTACATTGCGGCCCTCCTGGTGGCCGTCGCCATCGCCATCCTGGGCTACTCCCCGGCAAAGTGCGGAGGCCGCAGGTTCCCGCTGAAGCCGGTCGTCCTGATGACGGGCTGCAGCGTCATATTCGGATTCACGGATATTTATATCAAGCGGTCGCTGGTATACCTGGACTCGTACAACTTCATGATTTACTACAATTTTATCGTCGGCGTGCTTTCGCTGGGCGTCATTCCCCATATCCGGAGGAGCGGGGAGGCGCTTGTGTTGCGGGGTGCGGAAGTGCGGCTCGGCGTCTGTTCCGCCGTGTCCCTGCTCGCGGCCACGCTGCTGTTTACCGTCATGCTGCACATGTCCGACGGGGTGGTCATTCCCAACATCCTGCAGTCGACCCGGGGAATCTTTATCGTGGTCATCAGTGCGGTCCTGGCGCATCGCGGGAGCACGGCGCTGGAAACGCAAACCCGCAAGGTGTACCTCCTGCGGCTGATCGCGTCCGTGCTGATCGTCGTCTCGATATGGATCGCGCTCAGCCGTTTCAGCGCCGCTTCCTGACAAAGATGGAAGGGCGGCCACGAATGACACGAATGCCGGCGGACCGGCTGTCGACTCATTCGCTTCCTTCCGGCGGCGGCGCGGTTCACGCTTTCGTGAGCTTTTCGATTTCGGCCGCACCGTAGCCGAGTTCCGCGAGGATGAAGGCCGTGTGTTCGCCAGGCAGCGGCGGCGGCGCGGATTTTTCCACAGGAAGGCCTCCGAAGCGCACGGGGTTCCCGACGAACTTCGCCTTGCCCGTCACCGGGTGCTCCACCTCTTCCGTCACCCCGAGGTGCACTACCTGCGGGTCTTCCAGGACTTCCTTCATGTTATAGAGCGGGCTCGCCGGGACGTCGTTTTCTTCCAGGAGTCGCAGCCACTGTTTGCGGTCCCGGGCCGCGAACGTCGGCGCCAGTTCCTTTTCCAGCTGCTCGAAATTCCTTCGCCGGTCGTCCCGGGTCCTGAACCGGGCGTCATCGGCGAGTTCCATGCGGTCCGCGGCCTTCAGGAGAGCCAGCCAGAATTTTTCCGGCACCGAGCAGTGAATGGCCAGCGGCAGGTGATCCCTGGTGACGAACGCGAATGCGTGGCCGTTTTTGACCCGGGCGATGCGGGTGGGAATGGTGCCCGTGCTGAAATAGCCGGCCGCGGTTTCGCCGATGAACGACAGGGTCGCCTGCAGCAGCGATGTCTCCACGTTCAGGCCCTTGCCGGACTCCTGCCGCGCGAACAACCCTCCGAGGATCCCGTAGGCGGCGGAAAATCCCGTGATGTAATCCGACAGGGCCACTCCCATGATTTTCGGGTCTTCGGGATCCGCGAGCAGGCCCAGGAGGCCGCTCGTGGCCTGCCCCAGCGTATCGAAGCCGGGCTTTTTCACATAGGGCCCAGACTTGCCGAACGCCGATATCGAACAATAGACGAGCCGCGGATTCAGCGCGCTCAGGTCCTCGTACCCCAGGCCGAGACGCCCGGCGACGCCGGGCCGGAAATTCTCGACGAAGACATCGGCTTTCGCGGCCAGGTCGAGGCAGGCCTTTTTGCCTTCGGCCGATTTCAGATCCAGCAGGATGCTCTGTTTGTTGCGGTGCAGGTGCGCAAAGTTCGGGCTGAAATGCTCCCCCGGGGCGAAATAGCGGTACGGGTCCCCGTCCGGCGGCGATTCGATCTTGATGACCCGCGCGCCCAGATCGGCCAGCAGGGCGGTTGCGTAAGGGCCGGTGACGTAAGTGGCACATTCGACGACGGTTATATCTTTAAGCACGGAGACAGGCATCCAGACACTCCTTTATGTCCTTGCATTGGACAGGGCATTATAGCGGGACTGCCGAATGAATGGAAGGCAGGCTTCCGATTCTCCGGGCGCGTGCTAGTCGATATAGGTCGTTTCGTGATTGGCGCCGAGGGACATCAGGAGAAAGCCGAACGGCTTGTCGACCCAGCGGGTAACCACGGGACCGTGCGCCATCCCGGCCGGGCAGACCACGGCCGTGGGTTTGTCGATGATGTGGCGTTCATGCTCCGGTCCGAGGTCGATCTGTATCTCCGCTCCCAGGAAATCGATGTCCGCGGGATCGGTGCCGGCAAACATCAGGACCTCGTCCGCCGGGTGCACGTGGGCGCCGCGTCCGGGCCCGCGCATCCAGACGCCGGGATCGGTCTGGATGCCCCAGCAGAAATTGAGCTTCATCCCCTCCAGGTCCTTGCCGAACATCCAGACGGCGTTCGGCGTCATCCCGGGTCCCGGCCTGCGCGCGGGATCGGCCGCTTCGCCGTACTGCGGCCGGTCTTCTGCCGTCAGGCTGCGGCTCCCGAGGCTGTTCGGGATCAGGGGCTTGATAAAGCGGGCGTTCACGTCGCCGTGGGATACCGTTTCTTCGGAAATGTGCACCCTCTTTTTGCCGAAGGAGGAATTCATCGGCGGCTTCTGCCCGTCCATCGCGGACAGTTCCTGCATGCGCCGGATCTGTTCGTCGGAGATGCCGTCGCCAAGCCAGCGGGTGGTCGGATCGGCTCCCAGCGAGATGATGAAGAAGCTGTAGCCGATCGGGCTGGTGACGTCGAGGGTGACGGAAGGGCAGTGCCAGAAACCGGCCGGCGCGACCACCACGGAGGGCTTGTCGAACGTGCGGATCTCCAGTTCCTTGCCGAGGCAGTACTGGATCTTCGCGCCCAGGTACTCGGGGCGATGCGGGTCCAGGCCCACGAACACCAGGCATTCCGGGTACGGATGCGCATGCGGGTCCATTCCCGGGTGCCAGTCGCCCAGGCCCGTGTAGAATCCCCAGGAGAAATTCAGCGCGACCCCTTCCAGATGGTCCCGCCCGTTCAGCCAGCGGTTGACGTCGGCGTTCCCGGTGTTTTTGAAAATCTGCTCCTGGCCCGGCCTTTCGGCCATTTTCAGCGGCTTCAGCAGATGCGCGTATTTTCCGGTTGCCATTTCCACTCTCCTCCCAGGATTCAGTCCGCCCCCCGCATCGGTATGCCCGAAGCGCTAATCGAACGACATCGACACTTCTCTCGCCAGGTTGATCAGAAGGAACGCGAACGGCCGGTCCGCCCAGCGGGTCACGATGGGTCCGTGGGGCATCCCGGCCGGGCACAGGATGGCCGAAGAATCGCGGAACAGGTGGCGTTCGTGTTCCGGGCCCAGGTCGATCTCGATCTCCGCACCCAGGCGGTCGGGATGCTCCGGATCCGTGCCCATGTAGACCAGGATTTCGTCCTCCGGGTGCGAGTGCGCGTTGACGCCGCGCTGCGAGATCCCCGGCTGGCTGCAGAAGCCCCAGGCCACATTCATGTTCATGTTTCCCAGGTCCTTCCCGTACATCCAGACCATGTGGTCGGGACTGCCGGGGCCGGGCCGGAACCCCGTCCTCTTCTGCATGGCTTCCCGTTCGGCCAGTTCCTCGGGCGTGAAACGGGAAGGCACCGGCCGCTTCCGCTCGGTGATGAGGCCCGTCTTCAGCGATTTCACCAGATGGCCATATTTTCCCCCGGCCGCGTCTGGCGGAGCGCCGGCGCCGTTTGCCTCCCGCCAGGCGATCTCGGGCAGCGGGTTCAGGGCCGCCGCGAAAAAGCCGAAGCCCCTGGGGCTGAACATCCGCCGGGTCGTGATGGGCCCGTGGGGCATCCCCGCGGGGACCACAACGACGGTGGGTTCGTTGAAGACGTGGGTTTCCCGTTCGCTTCCCAGCCCGATCTCGATCTCGGCACCCAGGTACTTGACGCTGGCGGTGTCGAGGCCGACGAAGAAGAGGCATTCCGGATAGGGATGCGTGTGCGACCGGGCGCCGGCGTGCCATTCCCCGACCTCCCGGTGGAATCCCCAGGAAAAGTTCAGGGCCATTCCTTCGAGGTGGTCCCGGCCGTTGAGCCACACCTCCCGCTTCGCGCCGCCGGGTCCGAGCACGGCCGCGCCCGGCCGTTCGCGCGCCCTCTCTTCCCAGTCGATCCGCCCGATGCTCAACGGTTTGATGCAATGCGCGTGTTTTTCTGGCGTCATTCCCGGTCCCTCTTCAGCCAATGTTTGGGTTGGATGCAGTCAGGCTGTCGCCCTCCGCGTGCATCCCCGATGGTAGCGCAAATCCGCCTGGATCGCGATCCATTTTGTGATGCGCCGGCAGATTGCG
>CAZTHE010000123.1:0-11575 GCA_964613495.1 uncultured Acidobacteriota bacterium
CCGGAAGCCAACGCGAGCGAGGCCGCCGTGGTGGAGGGGGTGCGGGCGTTCCCGGTCCGGACGCTGTCGCAGGTCGTCGAACTGCTCAACGGCAGGCAGCCCTGGGTCCCGCTGGCCGTCGACCGAGGGCAACTGCTGCGGCGGCAGTGCACGTACGACGCCGATTTCAAGGACATCAAGGGGCAGTACCAGGCCAAGCGCGCCATGGAGGTGGCGGTGGCCGGCGGGCACAACATCGTCTTGATCGGCCCGCCCGGGTCGGGCAAGACGATGCTGGCGCGCCGGTTGCCGACCATCCTGCCGCCGATGACGTTCGACGAAGCGATCGAGACGACGAAGATCCACTCGGTCGCCGGCCTGCTTTCGGACCGGGCCGGCCTGATCGCGGCCCGCCCGTTCCGCGCGCCGCACCACACGATCTCGGACGCCGGGCTGATCGGCGGGGGGACGGTGCCGCGGCCGGGCGAAGTCAGCCTGGCGCACAACGGCGTGCTGTTCCTGGACGAGCTGCCCGAATTCCACCGCCACGTGCTCGACGTGCTGCGGCAGCCGCTGGAGGACGGGGAAGTCACCATCGCTCGCGCCTCGATGTCGCTGACCTTCCCGGCGCGCTTCATGCTCGCGGCCGCCATGAACCCCTGCCAGTGCGGCTATTACGGCGACCCGATGCACGAATGCACCTGCACGACGCCGCTGATCCAGCGCTACCTGGCGCGCGTCTCCGGCCCGCTGCTGGACCGCATCGACCTGCACATCCAGGTCCCCGCCGTGAAATACAAGGAGCTGGCCGAGGACGGGCGGGCGGAGGAGTCCGCCGTGATCCGCGAGCGCATCCTGGCCGCCCGGCGCATCCAGCTCAAACGGCTCGAGTCGTTCGGCCTCCACTGCAACGCGCAGATGACGCCGCGCACCCTGCGCCGCTTCTGCAAACTGGACCCGGAATCGGAGAAGCAGATGGAACACGCCATCACCCGCATCGGCCTGTCGGCGCGCGCCTACGACAGGATACTGCGCGTCTCGCGCACGATGGCCGACCTGGAAGGGGCCGAACGGATCCAGGCGCGCCACGTCTCCGAGGCCATCCAGTACCGCACCCTCGACCGCACCTACTGGCGGCCGTGAATGACGCGAAGGCGCGGTCAACTGCGGATTCCGGATTTCAGATTCCGGATTTCAGATTCCGGATTCCGGATCCCGGTTTTTCTTCACACTCGGATTGGATGGATTGGTCGGGGAACCGGCGGGTTTGAGTGAGACGCGATCGACGATACGAGATGCGGGATCGGGGAGGCGCCGCACTCCCCGACTGAGAATGATTCGCGGTTGTCCGGATGCCCGGCCGGGCGTCATCCGTCCGGCAGGGTTTGGTGTTGCAAATATACACATATATGTGTAAGGTGGGATTTTGAAAAAGCGCGATCTGGAATTGCGGCTGAAATCCGCCGGGTGGTGGCGGATCCGGGAAGGCGGAAATCACGAAATTTGGACGAATGGGGTAGGGACCGAGGCGATTCCAAGGCATCGCGAAATTGCGGAGCCCCTCGCCTTGAAAATAGTGCGGAGGGCGAAGGCGTTTCGGGGCACGGGGGAGCCAATGCCATGAGATTCGAAGGCCGGGTTTGGAGGGATAAGGGAAGCAGGTACTGGCTCGTGGAAGTTCCCTTGCTGGACGTGATGACGCAGGGAACCTCCAGGCGGAATGCCTGTCTCATGATAGCCGAGGCGATTGAATGCCTCATGAACAAGCGGGGTTTTAAGGTGGATGTTCGTCCCGTCGACGGCGAATCCATTTCTGTCGGGGCAAACCGGGAAGGCATGATGGTCGCCTTGATGCTCAGGAGACAGCGAGAAGCCCATCGCCTGACCCTGGCCGAAGTTACCAGACGGCTGGGCCAGAAATCCCCGAATGCATACGCCCGCTATGAACAGGGAAAGAGCCTGCCTACCGTTGAAAAACTCGGGAAGCTTCTGAAAGCCATCGATCCGGAATTGGACCCGATCCTGAAGGTTGCCTGATCCGCAATAGCTGATTCCAGATTCCAGATTCCGGATTCCGGATAAGGGGATCGATTCGTCCGCACCGCCTCGAAAGCAACATTTCCCGCCCTAGCCCCGCATTATTCAGTGCTTCTGCTGCGGCGGATCCGGGCATGTCTGCGGCGTCCGCATGCTTTTCATGCGCGCGCTCGGTTCCTCGACGTACTGGTCGAGGCCTGCAGCTTCGCTGCAGGACCGCCTCCGGAATCCTCCCTTCGCGCGCCTTGCAGCCACGCCCGTCTGCACCGCCTCGCGACGAACCATCATGAATAATGCGGGCTAGCGGGTCGAGCCCGGGGACGGCTCCGGATAGGGACCCGCCCGCGGGACAGGGTAAACCGTCCGTTTGACGATTCAGCGGATGCGGAAGGCGTCCAGGATGCGCGAGGTGCGCTGCTCCATGATGACGGCCCGGTCTCCGAGGACGCCGCGGACCAGCCCCTCGCGCAGGCGCGGCAGCCGGCGCTCGAGATCGTCCGGGAACGGATGGAGTCTCTTTTCCAGGCCGGGCGGCAGATGGCCGTTGCGGCGCAGCTGTTTCTCGAGCCCGGGCGGCAGATCCCCGTCGCGCTTCGCCAGCCCCGGCGGCAGGCTGTCGCGATTCGTGCGGAGATGGCGCTTGATGACGTCGCGATCCGATCGCCCGAAGACTTTTACCGCGGGCCGGTCATCTCTGTCCCGATCCCGGTCCTCCCGGCCGATCCCCCGGTCATCTCTGTCCCGATCCCTCTCTTTTGCCTGATCGGACCGGTCGATGGATTGAGGCTCCTTGTCCTTTCCTTTTGCCTTGACGCCGCCCTTTTGGGCGGCCAGGCCGAGCGAGAGCGAGAGTAGTGCACACAGCCATAAAATCGATGATGTTTTGAAAAATGCCTTCATGTCATCCCTCCTTGGCGAAACCAACGGTACATGGTTTAAGATCGGCATTCGCGGTTCGAGTTTCACCAGAGAAAGGGATTCTCATGCGTTTCCTGCAGGTAGGGTGATCGTTGTCACACTTTTCCTTCCCCGTCTACTCCGCTTTGGACTTTTTGACGAGGCGCGCGATCAGCAGAAGCAGGATCGCCACGGCGGCGATCAGGACAACCCAGAACAGCCGGGTCGTCGCCTGCCCGGTCCCGGAGGGCGCCCGGGTCATTTCCGGTCCCAGCCGCGCCTCTTCGGCCTTCGCTCCCACCAGATGCGGCCCCAGAATCGCGAGGTCGTAGTTCGGGGCTTCCAGGTCGTCGCGGCCATAGTACAGCTTGAGGCCGTTTGCGCCCCCGCCGAAAAACCGCAGCCGCACGGCCGGGAGCAGCAGGCGGGCCGACTCGATGGGAATCGGGCTGTTGTCCCCCTCTTCGACGATGAGCATCAGGTCGGCCGTGTCGAGCGAACCGAGGCGGAGGGTCAAGGCCGGCGCGGGCGTATCGGTGTCCGAATGACTCCAGTACGCCGAGGCGACGGACCGCGTCCAGGGTTCCCGCGAGTCCCCGTCGGCGTCTTTTTCGATCCTCACCGACAGGTCGCGCCGGAATACCCGTGCGGAAGTCGAAAGAACCAGGCGCGCCGCGGGCAGGTTCGCGCACGGGAGGCGCAGCCGGTAATAGCTCCGCGACGCCGCGCCGCGTCCAGGGTCTCCCGCCGCCGATCGCGGCGCCCCGGTCCTCTCCGGCGGCCTGAGGTCGATGGAGAGCGGTTCGTCGGGCTTTTCCACCAGGTAGGGGACCTGCCGCCCGTCCTTTCCCGCGATGCGCAGGTCCGCGACCCTGCTGTGCGCGAGCGCGGCGGCGTCCAGCGGCAGCACCTGGAGGCCCCGCTTCCCGGTCGACAGGACGCGCTCGTACCGGAATCCCCGGGGGTCCATCTCCGACCCGGGACCGAAGGAATCCTGTTTCTGCGGCCTCGCGATCCCCGCTTTCTCCGGGAGCTTTTCTTCCCAGCGCGCCTCCAGGGTTTTCGCCTTCCCCGCGGATTCCCGCGCGGCTTCGAGGTCGTAGCGCGGCTCTCCGAGGCCGGGATACCCGTAGCGGGCGAGCAGCGGCTTATCGTCGACCGTTTCGAAGTAGATCCACGGCAGCCGGGCAAAAACCGCCGTGATGCCGGCGATCTCGAGCGGCGGGTTGTTCCCGTCCTCGATCACGAGATCGACTTGCGCTTCCCGCGGCGGCTCGATGTCGATGGCCAGCCGCTCCGCCGCGATCCCCCGGCGCACCTCGCGCCTCAGCGTAGCCGCGCCCAGGACCTCCGGCACGATTTCCGAGCCGGACAGGCGGGCTTCGACGATGCGCGCCTTGCGCAAAACGTGCCCCCCGCCGGTTTCGAGCCGGATCTCGGTAATCGGGAGGTGCGGGCCCGGCAACCGGATCCGGAACCGGCTGACGCCGGGCTCGCTGCCGCGCCGCTCGTACGCGAGCGGCGCCTGAAGGCGCGGCGGCACCGCCCCGGCGGAAACGGCGCGGGCCTCCGCCGCGCGGGGCATTCCGACGCGGGGCGTGGCGCCGTCGTCCCACGTTACCCTCAGATGCCGGTAGTCGCCCTGTTCGAACCCGATTTCGACGAGCTTCATGCTTTCGATCGGCAGGTCGTACACCGTGGCGCCGCGGATCAACTCCACCCATCGGACCCCGTCCCGGCTCGCCTCCAGGGTGCAGCGCTTGACGAACGGCCCGCGCACGCCGTCGAACCTCACCCGGTCCAGCCGCATCGGGCGGCCGAGGTCCAGGCGGAAGCCGCTCGTCTTCTTCGTCGCGGCCAGCGGCCCCAGGCGTCCCCGCACCCATTCCGGTTCCGGAGGCTCGATCAGCAAATAGGGGATTTCCCGGTTCGACCAGTCATAGATTCTGAGGTCCGTCATGCCGCCGGCGGCGAAGATCTCCGGCTTGCCGTCGCCGTCCGTCTTCCGGGCATCGAACCGCCATTCCGCCGCGCTTCCCGACAGCAGTTCGGCGTCGAGCGGCAGCCGGTTGGCGCCGGCGCCTCCGGGCTTGATCAGGCGTTCCTGCCGGAAACCCTCGGGGACGGGCCGGGTCTCCTGGCCGGCAAGATCGCCGCAGGGGATCTGGAGCGCGAGCAAAAGCAACAGGACCGTGTAACGCGGACGGATCATGGTTCCCCCTTGCGGGCCGACAACACGAACTTCTGCAGGACCAGCGCCACCAGGGCGAGGCAGACGGCGAGGCCGACGAACGAGGCGACCCGGTACAGGCCGCCGAGCCGGGCCAGGTCGTGGAAAAAGCACTTGAAAATCGTGACGACGAGGAGCGCGAGCGACGCGACGCGGGCCGCCTGGCTGCCGAGCAGGATGCCCGCCGCAAGCAGCGAAACGGCGAAAGCGGCCCAGCCGAGCGTGTAGGTCAGGTCCTGCGCCAGCGTCGCAGAGAAGCGGAACGCGATCGTCTTTCCGGTCGAGAAGAAGTCGGCGATTTCTATGTTCAGCAGCAGGAAGAGCAGGACCACGGCCCCGGGCGGAAGCAGCCGCGACAGGCGCAGGGCACCGCCGGCGAGCGCGTCCTTCGTCCTGGAAAGAAACCGCGACCCGAGAATCATGGACGCCGCCGCGGCCAGGTACGTGTAGAGGTACCAGTTCCAGATGCGTATGCCGCTCCGGGGCTGATAGACGAAGATCGACGGGTTCAGCGACAGCCTCACGAACACGGCGGCAAAGAGCGCGCCGGAAAAATACAGCAGGCCGCGGTGCGGGATCTTCCCGTACAGCCACGCGAGAGCGGCCGCTTCCAGGGCCCACCCGATCGTGATCCATTCCTTTTCGAGTTGCAGCGGTATGGCGACCGTGACGAAGGCGAGCGCCGCGCCGGCCACCAGCGCCAGGCGTCCCATCTGCCGCGCGCCGGCCGGCTCGATCTTCAGCAGCCGCATCAGGACCAGGGACAGCAGCAGCGCCTGCCCGAGGGGCAGAAGTCCGATGGCGTGATCCCACCCGGCATGGAGGAAGACCAGGCGCGCCTCGAAGAAAAACGGGACGCCGGCCAGAACGGCGGCGAGGCAGGGCCCGATCGACCTGCCGGCGCGCCGGCCGAGCACGATCGGATAGAGGATGAAGACCAGGTAGATCGGCAGGGCGAAGAGCAGCAGATCCGGCCAGAAGCGCGGGGCGGAGAACCTGGAAGCCCAGAAGGCCACGGCCAGGGCCGTGGGCAGCACGGCGATGACGGCGAACGCGTATGTCCGGCGATACCACTCCAGCCCGAGGAGCACCGCCAGGAGGAGCAGGTGCGCCGTGAGCAGGAATCCCACGCCGGGGGTCCCGCGCTGCGCGGCCGCGAATATGGTAACGAACTGGGCGAAAACGGCCGTGACGGCGGCCGTTTTCGCATAGGGAGCGGCATCGGCCACGATGCGCTTCGCCAGGTAGATCCATAGCAGCGCGAACAGGACCAGCGCCCCGGCCGCAAACACCGCGACATCCGGCCACGGGACGACCTCGGCCGAGTCCACCCACACGATCAGGAGGAAGCCCGACGCCGCCATGGCGGCACGGTGCACGTTTTCCCGGCGCAGGTAGAGGGCCGCCGCGCCGGCGGCAAGGTCCAGCAGGAAGAGGACGCCCAGCAGCGGCCAGGGAGGAATTCCCAGGGCCGCGTTCGCGGCGACGGCCACCAGGAACGCGTGGCTGAGGAGGATCAGGGCGGCGACCGCGACTTCGGGCTTCAGCCTCTTCCCGCGGCGATGCGCCGCGACCGGCACGCCGATGTAAAGCAATCCGAAGACGGCATACACGGCGAGGCCGGGAACCAGGCGCTCCGGCGTCAGGTGCCGCGCCGACCACACCGCCTCCGTCAGGAGCGCCATTACGGCGCCGATGGCGTACAGGGCGCCCGCCTCTTCGCGGACGGCGTGGATGGAAACGGCGACGAGGGCCAGCAGGAGCGCGCCGAACAGCAGCCAGGGCGAGGCGCACCCTGGCTCCATCGCCGCAAGGCACGGCAGGGTGAAAAGAAGCAGCGGGGCCGCGTACACGGCATACCGGCCCGGGCCCGCGAAGCTTTTTCCGGACCGCCGCGCGATCCAGGGCGCCGCCAGGTAGAAAAACGAGAACAGGAGGACAAATCCCAATGCGGCCGGCCATGCGCGGCTGCTGTAGGCCGACGCCAGCCAGATCGCCCAGACGAGGATCGTCGACGCGCCGCCGGCCAGGTGCATCGTTTCCGGGCCGCGCGCCAGGGCGACGGCCAGCAGGCCCGCGTCCAGCAGGAATAGGAAGCCGAAGAGCAGTCCGTAATTGCTCCCGTATCCCGGCACCGCGGCCACGTACAGGGCGAACAGCAACGGCAGCAGCGCGCCGATATTCCCCGCCTGCCCGTAAAGCGTGGCCGCGCCCCTGCGCGTCTTGTCCCGCCGCCGGAGCGCGACGGCCGCGAACCCGAGAATCGGGAAGACGAGGAATATCACCATCGCGATCGGGAGCTGGGACGCGGTCAGGAATTTCACGACCCATCCCCATTGATACAGGACGGTGAAAACCAGGCTGAGCGTCGTCAATAGCGGCCAGTTTTTCTTCAGCGCGACCCAGGCGAGCCCGGCGTTGAGCAGGAGGAGGTAGCTGAACAGGGAAATCGGGCGGTTCTCTCCCGTGGAGAGCAGGGCCGGAGTGGCGAAGCCTCCGAGCAGGCCCAGCAGCGCGATGAAGATCGAGTCGCGGCGGACCGCGAGCAGCACGGCCACGGCCGTCACCAGCACCAGGAGCAGGAAAGCCGGCACGGCGCCGATCAGGTTCCAGAGGGCGCGCGCCGCAAAAAACGTCGCGAACAGGATCGCGATCGCGGAGGCGTCCATCGCGTTGGCCGTGACGGGGTACCTGCGCGCCGCCTTCAGTTCGCACAGCACCAGGAGCCCGATGCCCACGACGATGCCGATCGCCATGCGCACGGGGGGATTCAACCACCCCTGGCTGACGGAGTACCGGAGAAAGAACACGGCGGCCAGCAGCAGGGCGATGCCCGCGATCCACGAGAACAACTTGACGCCCACGAGGCTTTCCCAGTCGAATTCGGGCAGCTTCCACGAAAACCGCGGCCGGGGCGGCTCCGGCGGATACTGCGGCCGGACCGGCGCCGGTTCCGGCGGGGGCATGTCGCGGGGACGGACCGGTTCCGCAACCGGCTGCGGCGCCTCGATCCTCGGCGGCACCGGCGGCATCGCCGGCTCCGACGGCGCGGCCGCCGGCTGCACCGCAGGGATTTCAGGCCGCACCGGCGGCGCCGCTGTCGCCGGTGCCCCCTCATGCGCCCGCCTCGAAGCCGCGCGTAAATCCGCCAGCGCCCTTTCAACGATCGTCAGCCGCTGCTCTGCCGCATTCAAACGGTTCAAGACCCAGATACAGATGGCCAGCACCGCCAGGAACAACAGAAAGGCGAACATAGGCGCTCCCCGGACTGAAATATTTGGATCGACAGGTAGAGATGATTATACACCGGACTGAAACGGGCGGTGCAAACGTAATGCGGGCGGGAGGCAGGGCGGTTCGGCCGTGTGCCGGCGGGCGGGAGTGCGCCCGCGACCAGGCACAGGTAGACCCTCCGGAATCGCCGGGCGTCCCGGCGACGGCGTCGCCTGTCTTTCAAAGATGCGGAGTTCTAAGCCACGTGCTTTTCCACGTTGTACGGCCGTCGGATAAAGTAAACGTCGTCCCGGTCACGGGATATCTGGTACACGGCATCGCGGCAGATCTTACAGGAGTTGATGTGGTCCAGAACTTCCAGCTTCTCGTCCAGATCAAGCTTGTTATCCAGCAATTGAACCAGCTTCTGAAAACTGCATGCGCCCATATTGCCTCTCAGATATGCACGGTCTCGACGAGCGGGATAAAGAGCCAGAGTCCATCGGTGCGAATTGTTTCTATTAGAACTCAATTTGATTCGCAAATCAACCGGCCGGTGCCGTCCATCGTTTATGCGGGGAACCGGCCGATTCCCGCTGCGTATTTCTACCTATCGGCAGATTTTCATAAGTTAATAAACAAAAAAACGCCCCGGGATGTCTTGGGGAGGCGGAAAGAGCGGAGAGGAGCCAACGGATTTCGCGGAGAAACGCAATTTAAAATCCGTGGTATCCGTGCAATCCGTGTCCTTCTCCCGGGCCCTGAACATCAATCCACTCGCGCGAATGGCTGGAGCCACGGATTTTGCGGATTCCGGGGACGAATATCGGGGAGGCTGGTATCTATTTCTGGGATGTTTCCGGGAGGGACTAAAAGCGAAGCCACGGATTGCACGGATCGCACGGATTTTTCTGGAGCAAATATCGAGGCTTTTTGTTTTTTCCGTGGAATTCGTGCCGATCCGTGGCCGCTTTTTTGTCAATCGGGCGGACCCGGTCGTGGCGGGTCTTCGACGCGCTGCGCTAGAAGCTCTTTTCCGGGTGGAGCGCTTTCGCTCTGGCAAGAAGAACGTCCTTGGCTTCTTCCTTGTCCTTCACGCAGGCTTCCGACGGACATACGGACGCGCACATCGGCTCATCGTGAAATCCGACACATTCCGTGCACTTGTCGGGCACGATGTAGTAGAAATCCTGGGAGAGGGCGGGATGGGTCTCGCCGTTCAGTTCATAGTCCTCGCCGCCCACGAAAATCGCTTCATTCGGGCATTCCGGCTGGCAGGCGCCGCAACTGATGCATTCATCGGAAATCTTATAAGACATTTTCGGTTTCCTCCAACAAATTTGCTGTCACAATAGCTATTGCCGGCTGAATCTTAGCATGGTTCAGTTTTGCCGCCCATGGTTTTTGTTGCAGGGGGACGCATTTTCCGCCGCCGGTTCGGGACACTGCCGGCTTGGAAATTCCGGCGCCTGTGTTAGGCTTATGGAACCCTGGAATCCCGAGGGAGAAGCCCATGAAGGTTGCGCTGCTGGCCGGGCCGGAAAGAATCGTCATCGAAGATGCGCCGGAACCGAAACCGGCGGCGGGGGAGGTGGTGCTGCGGACCGAACTCGCCGGCATCTGCGGGACGGACGTCTCGTTTTATCTGGGGCACCGGACGGCGCCCTTCCCGTTCGTCCTCGGCCACGAGGTGATCGGGCGCGTGGCGGCCGCCGGCGCGGGCGCCGGCCGGTTCGAAACGGGGCAGCGTGTGCTGGTCGAGCCCAACTATCCCTGCGGCGCCTGCGCCCTGTGCCTCTCCGGCCGCGGCGCCGTGTGCGCGCGGAAGCAAAGCCCGGGCGTAAACCTGCCGGGGTGCTTTGCCGAGTATTTCCGCGCGCCGGAGGAGTTTGTCTGGCCGGTCCCCGACGCCGTTCCCGATTCCGACGCCGTGACCGTCGAGCCGCTGGCCGTCTCCGTGCACGGGTTCGCCCGGTCCGGGGCGCGCTCCGGCGACACCGTCGCCGTCCTCGGCTGCGGCGTCGTCGGGCTGCTGCTGATCCATGCGGCCGCGGCGGCGGGGGTGCGCGTGCTGGCGCACGACCGGGTCCCGCTCAAGCGGGAAATGGCCCGGTCCTTCGGCGCCGAAACGCCGCCGGAGGACGCCGACGCGGCGCAACTGTGGCAGCGGGAAAACGTGACCGCCGTCTTCGAATGCGCCGGCGCGCGCGCGACCGTCGACCTGGCCATGCGGGCGGCGCCCAGGGCGTCCCGGGTCGTTCTCCTGGGGCTTTCCGCGGAGCCCGCCACGTTTTCGCCGCTGCGCCTCGTGCGCGAGGGGATCGACATACGCACGTCCATGATTTACGATCACCCGGAAGATTTTGCGCGCGTCATCGACGAGGTGGCGCAGGGGCGCCTGCGCCCCTCCCGCGTCGTGACGCACACCTATCCCCTGGAATCGCTGGGCCGGGCGCTCGCACACGCCGGCTCCGGAGAGGCCGGCAAGATCCTCGTTGCGATGCGCTAGCCGGCCGGACTAAGGAGACTTCGCCGTGATGAAAATTCTGCTGGTCCACGGACCGAACCTGAACCTGCTGGGAAAGCGTTCGCCCGATGTTTACGGGACGTCGAGCCTCGAAGAGATCAACACGCGCCTGCGGGGCATCGCGACCGAACTCGGGGCGGAGCTGCGCGTATTCCAGTCCAACAGCGAAGGCGCGCTGATCGACGCGATTCACGAGGCCGCGGACTGGGCCGACGGCATCGTCCTCAATCCCGGCGCCTACGCCCACTATTCCTACGCCATCCGCGACGCGGTCGAGTCCGTCCCGCTGCCCGTGATCGAGGTGCACCTGTCCAACATCTACGCCCGCGAGGGATTCCGCCGGCAGTCGGTCGTTTCCCCGGTGGCGGCAGGCTGCATCTCGGGACTGGGGTGGCGCAGCTACGCCTGCGGCATCGAGGCCCTCATCGGCCTCGTGAAAGACCGCGAGGCAAACCAAAAGACGAAAAGGAAATAGGCCCGCGCCCTGCATCCGGAGAGAGCCGCGGATGACACGGATGGAATCCATGCAAAAAGATCCGTGAGATCCGTGTTAATCCGTGGCTGTTTTTTTGTCATTCCGGTTCCTCCGCGCACGCTTTGATTTCAGGAGGTCCGCCGGCGGTTCCATGCAGAGAGATGCCACGCATAATAAAAGGGCGCCCCTCTGGTGGTAATGTGTTAGTTGCAACCAA
>CAZTHE010000124.1:0-11539 GCA_964613495.1 uncultured Acidobacteriota bacterium
CAGCGTGTACGCCTTCTCCAGTTCGGTATCGCTCAGGTCGAAGCCCAGTTCCTGGTATTTCTTCCTGAGAGCGTGGCGACCGGAGTGCTTCCCCATGACCAGCTTGCTTTCCTTGATGCCCACGTCTTCGGGACGCATGATCTCGTAAGTCAGCTTTTCCTTGATGACCCCGTCCTGGTGGATGCCGGCCTCATGCGCGAAAGCGTTCCTTCCCACGATTGCCTTGTTCGGCTGAACGATCATTCCCGTGAGACTGGTAACCATGCTGCTCGAAGGAAAAATCTCCTCCGTGTTGATTCCCGTTTCGATCTTGAAAAGGTCCTTCCGGGTCCGGAGCGACATCACGATCTCTTCCAGCGAAGCGTTCCCGGCGCGCTCCCCGATCCCGTTGACCGTGCATTCCACCTGCCGCACACCGTTCTGGATAGCCGTCAGCGAGTTCGCCACCGCCAGCCCCAGGTCGTTGTGACAGTGCACCGACAGCACGGTCTTATCGATATTGGGAACGTGGGAGCGCAGGTAGCGGATCCGTTCCCCATACTCTTCCGGAATCGTGTACCCGACGGTATCGGGGATGTTAACGACGTTCGCTCCAGCCGCGATCACCGCTTCCACGACCTTGCACAGGTAAACGAGATCCGACCGTGTGGAATCCTCCGCGGAAAATTCCACGTCGGGGCAGAGCGACTTGGCATAGGCGACCATCTGACGCGCTTCCTCGAGCACCTCGTCGCGGGTCTTCTTGAGCTTGTACTTCAGGTGGATGTCCGAAGTGGCTATGAACACGTGGATTCTCGGCCTGGCCGCACCCCGGACCGCCGCCCAGCAGCGATCGATGTCCCCCTTGCTGGCTCTTGCCAGTCCGGCGATCGTAACGGTGCGTATCTTCTCGGCAATGCGTCGAACGGATTCGAAGTCGCCTTCGGATGAAATGGGGAATCCGGCTTCGATGACATCCACTCGAAGTCTTTCCAGCTGCTCCGCCAGCATGAGCTTTTCGGGCATGGTCATGCTGGCGCCCGGAGATTGTTCGCCATCCCTTAATGTGGTATCGAAAATCAGAACCCGTTCTGTCATGGTTGAATCCTTTCGCCGGTTTTGTTGGATGTCTGCCTCGAGTCCGGGACCCTAGGATTGGCCGCCCGGCAGAGGCGAAGGAAGGGGGAGCAGGAGGCAGCAGATAGTACCCGGCCGAATGAGCGCCGGGAGTCTCGCAACTTGAAGTCTGCCAGTGATCAGTGCCTGCATGTCTGGTATCTTAGACCGGCAGTGGTGATTGTCAAGCAGATTTACGGCGGACCGCATGGGGAGGCACGGCGCATCCCGGCGGTAGAGCGGGGAGATCTCCAGTCCCTTTTCGACCCGATCTCCAATCAGGAAATATAGCTGGCGTTGATGTCGACGTACTTGTGGCTCAGGTCGCAGGTCCACACGCGGGCCGCCGCGCGGCCTTCGCCCAGGTTCACCTCGATTTCCAGGTCGTGCGCCTTCATGGCCTTTTCCGCCCGGCCCCGTGTCGAACCGACGGGGGCGCCGCCGCGGAAGATGGGGATGCCGTTCAGGCAGAGGACGATCCGTTCGGGATCGAAATTCACGCCGCTGTAGCCGACGGCGCACAGGATACGGCCCCAGTTGAGTTCCTCGCCGTACAGGGCCGTCTTGACCAGGGGGGAATGCGCGATGGTTTTCGCGACCTTGCGCGCGGATTCGAAGTCCGAAGCCCCGAGAACCCGTATTTCCACAAACTTCGTCGCCCCCTCCCCGTCCCGGGCGATGGCTCGCGCGAGTTCCTCGCATACCATCCCGAGCCCCTTTTCGAAGAGCGCACGGGACCGGTGGTCGGACAGGGCCGCCCCGGAAGCCCCGTTTGCCAGAACCGCGACGCTGTCGTTGGTCGAGGTATCCCCATCCACCGTGAGGCAATTGAAGGTCCGGTCCACGGCATGCCTCAGATACCGGCTCAACTCGCGCGGCGCCACCTGCACGTCGGTCGTGATCACGGCCAGCATCGTGGCCATCTGCGGGTGAATCATGCCGGAACCCTTGGCCATGCCGCCGATGCGGACGGTTTTGCCGCCGATGCGCCCTTCCAGGGCGACCGTCTTCTCGCGCGTGTCCGTCGTCATGATGGCGCGGGCCGCCGCGCCGCCTCCGCGGGAATTCAGCGCGGAAACGGCCGTGGCGATTCCCTTCAACATCCGGGGCATGGGAAGAAAGTTCCCGATCACCCCCGTGCTCGCAACCAGGACCCGATCCGGGCTGGTGTTCAGATGGGAGGCGAGGCACTGGGCCGACAGCGCGGCATCGTGCATCCCCCGGTCTCCCGTGCATGCGTTGGCGCAGCCAGAATTGATCAGCACGGCCCGCATGCGGCCCCGGGATCCCTTCAGATTCTCCCGGCTCAGGACTACGGGGGCGGCCTGAACGACATTGCGCGTAAAAACGCCCGCGGCCGAGGCCCCCTGCGGGGAGAACACGACGGCGAGGTCGAGTCCCTTTTTCTTGATCCCGGCGGAGACTCCGGATGCGAGATAGCCCTGCGGCGCGGTGACCCCGCCTTCGATGATTTGCCAGCCGCCGGCGGCGGACATGGTACGGGCATTACGGGAAGTCATAGTACAGATCCTGGCGATTGAATCGCATTTGTTGATCCGTGTGCCTGGCCGGCGGTTTCCAGCCCGCCGAGCACCGTGTCCAGCACCTTGAGAAATTCGTCGATGTCGGCCTCGGAGATCACGAAGGGAGGCAGCAGCCGCAGCACGGTTTCATGCGCGGCGTTGGCGATGACGCCGTGCTCCAGCAGCCGGTTCACGATGACCTTGGCCTGGCTCCCGATCTGGATGCCGAGCATCAGGCCCATGCCGCGGATCTCGCCCAGCACGGGATACCGCTCGGCCAGGCCTTCGAGTCCCCGAACCAGATACTCCCCCAGTTCCCCGACCCGGGCGATCAGGCCCTCCTGCTCGATGATGTCCAGAACCTCCAGCGCAAGCCGGCAGGCCAGCGGACCGCCGCCGAACGTCGTACCGTGATCCCCGGGTTTCAGGCTTTCGGCGACGCGCGCGTTGCCGAGCATGGCGCCGAGCGGATAGCCGGCCGCGAGAGACTTTGCCAGCGTGATGACGTCCGGGCGAATCCCGTAGTGTTCGAAGGCGAAGTATTTCCCCGTCCGCCCCAGGCCGCACTGAATTTCGTCGGCGATGAGCAGCGCATCGAAACGGTCGCACAGGGCCCGTCCGGCCCGGACGAAATCCGCCGGCAGCGGCACCACGCCGCCCTCCCCCTGGACCGGTTCGATCACCAGCGCACAGACGCGGTCCGAAAAGGCCCTCTCGAGCGCCGCGGGCGTGAAGTCCTCGACGATTTCGATATCGGGGAGGAGGGGCCGGAAGGGCGCCTGATACTGCTCCTGGCTCGTGATGCTGAGCGCCCCCAGGGTCCTCCCGTGGAAGGAGTTTTTCAGCGTCAGGATCAGGGATTTGCCGGGCCGGTTCCCGGCATGGCCGTAAGCCCGCGCGAGTTTCATCGACGCCTCGACGGCTTCCGTGCCGCTGTTGGTGAAAAAGGCCCGGGCCATGCCCGAAACTTCCACCAGCCTCCGGGCCAGCAATCCCTGATACGGATTATAGAAAAGGTTGGAGCAGTGGATCAGGCGCCGGCCCTGTTCCGCAAGGACCCGGACGAGGCGCGGGTGATTGTACCCGAGCGAATTGACCGAGATCCCACCCAGAAAATCCAGGTAGCGCTTTCCGGCCAGGTCGTAAAGATACGGCCCCTCGCCGTGCGAACAGAAAAGCGGCGCCCGCTTGTAGGTGGGAAATAGGTACTGATCCTCGAGCGACCGGATCTCTTCCGGCGCGAGTCTATGCTCAGCTGTTTCCATGAATTTTCGTGCCCTCCCTTCCTTCTGAAAAATCCGCCAGGACATCCGGGCTGGCGCCCGGAAGGATGTACACGGAGGAAACCCCAGCCTCCACCGCCTCGAGGCAGGAGGAGGTTTTCGGCAGCATACCGCCCGAGAGGACCCCGGAGGCGCGCAGTTCCCGAATCTCGGATTTCCCCATGCTCCGGATAACGGCCCCGTCCGCGCCGCGCACCCCGGGAACGTCGGTCAAATAAATCAGCGAGTCGCACCGCGTGCCGGCGGCGCAGGCGGAAGCCATCTGATCCGCGTTGACGTTATAGAGCTGCCCCCCGGGACCCAGGGCGAGGCTCGAGACGACGGGCATCAGGCCCGACCGCAGGACGAGGTCGAAAAAGGAGCCGTTGACGGAAGAAGGCTTTCCCACGAACCCTATCTCCTGCGGGGTCCCCGGCAATTCCGAGAGCCGGACACAGCGCACCGCGGCGGCATCGGCGCCGCAGATGCCGAGCGCCGGGATCCCCAGCCGGTTCAGTTCGGAGACGATCCTCTTGTTGACTTCGCCCGCGAGAACCATGACCGCAACGTCGAGCGTTTCCGCGTCCGTCACGCGCAGCCCGTCCACGAACCGGGACGTCATCTGAAGCTGCGCCAGCCGGCGGTTCAGGCTCTTTCCCCCGCCGTGCACCAGCAGAATCTCATGCCCCAGCTTCGCCATCCGCGCCACCTGATCGAGCAGCCGCGTTCGGATGCCGGACTCCTCCAGGATGCTGCCGCCGAGCTTGATGGTGATTCGCACGCCCTTCCCCCTATAACAGGCCCGTGTGCTCGTCCAGGCCGTGCATCAGGTTGAAATTCTGGACCGCCTGGCCCGAAGCCCCCTTCACGAGGTTGTCGATCGCCGAAAAAATCACCCCGCGGCGCCCCTTGTCGGTCAGCCGGAACCCGATGTCGCAGAAATTCGTGTGCTGGACGGCGCGCAGTTCGGGCAGTCGCTGCCCGCCCAGCATCCGCACGAACGGGTGCTTCGAATACCTGCGTTCGTATTCCGCCTCGATCTGCGCCGCGCTCACCGGCTGGTGAAAACGGACATACATGGTGGAAAGGATCCCGCGGTTGATCGGCAGCAGGTGCGGCACGAAGGTAAAGTTGTTTAGGTCCCACCCGATTTCCTGGCACATCTCCGGAGCGTGCCGGTGCAGGATGGGGTTGTACGGGCGGAAGTTCGCCGCGACTTCCGAGAACATCATCTCGGGTTTCACGCCCCGGCCGGCCCCGGTCGCGCCCGATTTGGAGTCGCTGATGATATCGGACCCGATTTCCAGCAATCCCGCGCGGATCAGCGGGAGCAGCGCCAGCGTGACGGACGTCGGGTAGCATCCGGGATTGGCGATCAAACGGGCAGGGGCGATCGCGTTCGCGTTCCATTCGGGAAGCCCGTAGACCGCCTCGGCGAGCAGTTCCGGGTTCGCATGCTGGAAACCGTACCACGACGAGTAGCTCTCCACGTTTTTCAGGCGGAACGCGCCGCTGAAATCGATGACCCGTATCCCGAGCGACAGCATCATCGGGACGAGCCCGTACGACGCCTTGTCCGGCGTGCACAGAAACACCGTATCCAGATTCAGGTCCCGGATCCGGCCCGGCTCGGGAGGAAACGTCGCCAGCCCGCTGACTCCCCTCAGGCGCGGGTGAATGTCCGTCAGCCGCTTCTCCCCCAGTTCCGCCGCGTCCATGGCGGCCGCAAACTCCATGGCGGGATGGGACACGATGATCTTGATGACCTCCAGACCGGCATAGCCGCTGACCCCGACAACACCTACCCTGTGTTTCATTCCGACAGCTCCCGAATCTTCCCCAGCAATTGCTTCCCTGAACCGCTCCTGCGCAGAAGGACAAAAACCGTGTCGTCCCCCGCGATCGTGCCCAGCACCTCGGGCCACTGCGCGGCATCCAGCACGACGCCGACCGAATGCGCGTTGCCCGGGGACGTTTTCACCATGACGATATTGCCCGAAAGCCCCGTCCGGATGACGTACTGCCCCAGCGTGCGCCGCAGCACCTCGTCGGGCGGGCCGACGACGGCCTCCCCCGAGACCTGGTAACTCCCGCGGACCTTCACCAGCCCCAGTTCGCGGATGTCCCGGGATAGAGTGGCCTGCGCGACCCGGACGGCTTCCTTTTCCAGGAGGGACAGGAGCTCCTCCTGGCTGCGGACCCCGCCGCCCCGGATGATCTCCAGTATCCTCCCCTGCCTGGCTTTCTTGGAAACCATATGCGGCCCAAAAAGTATAATTATGCATAATAAAGATAATTTATGCAAGTCCAAAAACATCGGCGTTGCGCGCCTCCCGCGAACCGGCGCGCCCGCGCCTCCGTGCCGCGCCAGGACCGGCTTCGCGCCGGCGAGGGTTTTGTGCTACTCTGGCGCCCATGCGGAGAATGCCAGCGGCGCTCGATCCGGTCCTGTTCGTTCCCGGCCTGGTTTACGGGGCCCTGATCCGCGCGCGCAATGCTTTGTATGCCTCGGGCGCCCTGCCGCGGGTCCGGCTGCCGGCCCCGGTCCTGAGCGTCGGGAACCTGACCCTCGGGGGGACCGGCAAGACCCCGATGGTTCTTTACATCGCCCGCCTTCTCCGGGCGCACGGGTATGAGCCGGCCGTCCTGACACGCGGCTACGGCAGGGCGAACGCGGGCACGACGCGCATCCTCCCGCCGGGAGCGCACCCCCTTCCGGATGCGGATCCGGGCGACGAACCGGCCGTGATGCTCCGGCACCTGCCGTATGCCTGGATGGGAATTTCGAAGGACCGGGTCCGGGCCGGGCGGGCGATCGTGAATCGAGCCCGGCGCCCGGTCTTCATCCTGGACGACGGGTTCCAGCACCGCAGGCTGCACCGGGACCTGGACCTGGTGATGGTGGACCGCAGCCAGCCGTTCGGGCGCAACCGCGTCTTTCCCCGGGGCACCCTGCGGGAGCCGGCCGCCGGGCTCGGGCGGTGCCACGCCGTGGTGCTCAACGGGCCGATGGACGAACCCGGCGCCGGCCTCCTCGAAGAGGAGATCCGGAAATTTTCTCCGGAAGCCGTAGTGTTCCACGCCCGGCAGACGATCGACGCCCTCCTCCCTTTCGACGCCTGGCGCGCGATGGATTTGCGCCCCGGCGCCCCGCGGCCGCGGCGCGCCTGCCTGGTGGCGGCCGTGGGCAATCCGCGGCGGTTCCGGAGGGATATCGAACTCCTGGGCATCGAGGTCACGGGCACGCGGTTTTTCCGCGACCATTACCGGCTGCAGGATGCGGACTGGCAGGCATGCACCGCCGAAGCCCGGAGCCGGGGAGCGGATGCCCTCATCACCACCGAAAAGGATGCCGTGAAATGCGGCCGCCCGCCGGGCTTTCCCCTGTGGGTCGCCGTCCAGGCCACGACCGTCTCGGATGCGGCCGCCTTCGAGGAAATGCTGCTCCGTTGCGTACAGAACCGGACGGAAATGGCGGATGCGGCGGATCCGCAGTATTCATGAAGCTTCCGATGCGGCGGCGGAAAAAAGATGGATTCCGGATTCCAGATTACGGATCCCGGATAATGGTGCGAGAGACGGCCAGACGCGCCGTGGCCCGTCATCCCCCGATTGCGGGCTGTGGGACGCGTCTGGCCGGGGATGTACGTTCAGTCGCTTCGATCCTAGCGCGGGACGCGGACCGGCGATGTGACCGGCGTCACCCGGAAACGCATTTGATGCATCCGTATCGGTCGCCAACTCGAAAATTGTTTTTCCCGGAGATCTTTGTTACAGTCACGCAACGGCCATGCGCAAAGACCTGCTGACGATACTGAAGCGCTTTTCCACGCGGAAGGTCCTCGTCGTCGGGGACCTCATCGCGGACGAGTTTTTATACGGCCGCATCTCGCGGGTCTCGCGGGAGGCGCCGGTGCTGGTGCTGGAATACGGCGACCCGGTGCGCCTGCCGGGAGGCGCCGCCAACGCGGCCAACAACCTCCTGGACCTCGGCTGTTCCGTCGCAATCGCGGGAGCGGCCGGCCGCGACGCGGCCGGCGACGATCTGCTGAAGGCATTGCGCGGCAAAGGCGCCGATGTCGGCGGCGTCCGCAGGGTCCGGTCGTACACGACCCCGGTGAAGACCCGCGTCCTGGCCGGCGCGCAGCATTCGTCGTCGCAGCAGGTGGTCCGGCTGGACCGCGGGCACACGGCCGTAGCCGGGATCCGCGCCCCCTGGAACAGGCTCGCGGCGGCCGTCCGGTCGGCGGACGCCGTCATCGTAAGCGACTACGGCTACGGCGCCGTCGATCCGCCGCTGGCGGCCCGCCTGGCCGCCGCCGCCCGGGAAAGGGGCATCCCGGTGGTCGTGGACTCCAGGTTCCGGATGGCGGAATTCTACGACGCCGCATCCATCACGCCCAATATCACCGAACTCGAGGCGGCCGCCGGCGTCCGTATCGGCAACGACGCGGCCCTGCTCGAGCAGGTCGGCCGGAACGTGCTGCACGCGCAGCGCCTGCGGTCCCTGCTGGTCACGCAGGGGCGGTTCGGCATGACGCTCTTCGAATCCGGCCGCGCGGGTTTGCACATCCCGGTTTACGGCACGGACGAGGTGGCGGACGTCACCGGCGCGGGAGACACCGTCATCGCCGTGTTCACGCTGGCGCTCGCCTGCGGCGCCCCGGCCGCACTGGCGGCCCGCCTCGCCAACTACGGCGGCGGGATCGTGGTCATGAAGAGGGGGACGGCGACCGTGACGCGCGAAGAGCTGCGGGCGGCGGTCCGCAGCGCCCCGTAATCCCGCGTCTCCTATTTGGAATCGACGCTCTCACAGGGGGCCGCTCCGTTGAACAAGATACAATCCCTCGAGGAAATCAGAGAAACGGTGAAAGCGCTGCGCGCCGCGGGGCGGAAGGTCGTGTTCGTCAACGGGTGCTTCGACCTCCTCCACGTCGGCCATATCCGCTACCTGAAAAGCGCGCGGGCCCTCGGAGACGCGCTGATCCTCGGGCTCAACAGCGACGCGAGCGTCACGGCGCTCAAGGGAAAGGGACGCCCCCTGCAGCCCCAGGAGGAGCGCGCCGAGATCCTGGCCGCGCTGGAATGCGTCGATTACGTGCTCGTGTTCGACGCGCCGACGGTGGACGCGGTCCTGCGGGAGCTCCGTCCGGACATCCACGCCAAGGGCACCGACTACACCGAGGACAACGTGCCGGAGCGCGACACGGTGCGCGCCTATGGAGGCCGCGTCGCGATTGCGGGCGATCCCAAGGACCACTCCACCCGCGACCTGATCCGAACCATTTTATCCCAAGCGGTTTCATGAGCGCATCCCGGCGAATTCTGATCATCCGCCTCAGTTCTCTCGGGGACATCCTGCACGCTCTCCCGGCGTTCGCCGACTTGAGGGCCGCGTTCCCGGACGCGCGCATCGAGTGGCTGGTGGCCGAAAAGAACCGGAGCCTGCTCTCCGCCGTGGGCGGCGTCGACGAGATCCACGCCCTGGACGTGGGCCGGCCCGCGGACACGGCCCGCCTCGTCCGCGCCCTGAGGCGCCGGCGGTTCGACTGCTGCATCGACTTCCAGGGCCTGCTCAAATCGGCCATGCTCGGGCGCCTGAGCGGCGCACGTTCCCGATTGGGGTTTTCCAGGGCCCTGGCCAGGGAATATCCGGCGCACTGGTTCTATAGCCGGACGCTGGAGACTCCCGCACACCCGGTTCATGTATTACAATTAAACCGGATGCTGGCCGCGCTGGCCGGAGCCGTGCCGGCTCGAGCGCCGCTCCCCCTGGAGGCGCCGGCAGAGGACGTACGGCAGATCGAATCCCTGTTGCGACTCGAAGGTCTGCAGGATTTCGTGGTGATCAATCCCGGGGGAGGATGGCCGACGAAAAGGTGGTCCCCCGGGCGGTATGGCCTCCTGGCGGCAAGGATAGAAGGGGAGTTGGGCCTGAGCGTGGTGGCGACGGCCGGTCCGGGGGAGGAATCCCTGATCCGGGCGATGCGCGAGCATTGCGGGAATTACGTCCCGAGGTTTTTTGAGATTTCCTTTTTGCGTCTGATCCCGCTGTTCCGCAAGGCGCGGCTGGTGATCGGGGGAGACACGGGCCCGTTCCACCTGGCCTGCGCTCTCGGGATTCCGGTCGTCGGCGTCTTCGGCCCCACTTCCCCCGTGCGCAACGGCCCCTGGAGCGCCGACGACGCAGTCGTGGCGCATACGCTGCCCTGCAGCCATTGCTACGGCAGGACCTGTCCGACGGCGAACGAATGCATGGACATCCCGGTGGACGAGGTGTTCGCCGCGGTGGTCCGGCGCCTTGCCGGAACGGGAGAGTAACGGATGCGCATTTTGGGACTCCTGGCGATGGGACTCTTCCTGGCGCTCGGCATTCAGGCCGGAGGGCAGGCGCGGCAGGAACCGCCTCCGGAGCAGGGACTGGGGACGGGGACTCAGCCGTTCGCCCCGGGAGAACGGCTGGTCTACGTCGTGAAATGGGACCCGCCCTGGTATTTCTTCTTCCTGCCCTCCATGGAAGCGGGCGAAGTCGATCTCCATTTGACGGACGACGCCGCGCACGAAGGGAGAAAGGTCTGGAAAATACGGTTCCGCGCGCATTCCAGCGGCATCCTGCAGAAGATGTCCGGGGTGAAAATCGACGATGAGTTCGTCTTCCTGACAGAACCAGACTCTCTCTGCACCCTGAGCGTCTCCAAGAAGATCAGGGAAGGCAAACGCAAGCGCCGGGTCGACGTCGAATACCTCGGCGGCACCGGACAGCTGCGGATCCGCGAAACCGACGAAGCGCCTACGCCGCCCGTCCAAAGGAAGGACGAGACGAAGGACGGCGTTCCCGCGTGCGTGCATGACCCGTTTTCGGCCATTTACCTTTTCCGCAAATCTCCCCTGGAGCCGAAATACGGGCAGACCTTCACGATGGCCCACGACGACAGCATCAAGGAAATCCGCACGCATGTGGACAGGCAGGAGACGATTAAGGTTCCGGCAGGACAATTCCCCGCATGGAGAGTAAAAACCGCCTCCATGATGGGCGGCCTGTTCAAGGATGGCGGTCAGTTCCTGCTCTGGCTTTCCGCGGATGAGCGGAAACTCCCGCTTCAGTTCGAGGTCAAGGTCAGCCTGGGCAAGGTTTTCGGCAGGCTGAAGGCGGTGGAGAATTAGCCCGCCGCGAAGCCGCCTGAAGGCGCGATTCCAAATTCCGGATGGCGCAGGGCCGAACGATACTCAATCATCCTTCGTGCTGATCCGCCTCGCTCCTGCCGCAATCGGGGACTCACGGCTTATCTGAAATCCGGAATTTGGAATCTGGAATGGGGAAGTGCCGGAGCCGGCCGTAAGCCGAATTCTGTTTCCCCGCAAACGGGGGATGGCAATCATTCATCTGGTCCCCGGATCGCCCCGGGGATCTAGCGGTCTACCCAAAAGCATCGGACGGGCCGTCCTTCATCCCTTTCGGGAACGCTTTTCTATTTGACCTTGCTCCGTGTGGGGTTTGCCCTGCCGTCCCTGTTGCCAGTGACGCGGTGCGCTCTTACCGCACCTTTTCACCCTTACCCCGCGAGCGGGGCGGTGTATTTTCTGTGGCACTTTCCGTAGGGTCGCCCCTCCCTCGCGTTACGAGGCACACTGCCCTGTGGAGTTCGGACTTTCCTCGAC
>CAZTHE010000125.1:0-11470 GCA_964613495.1 uncultured Acidobacteriota bacterium
GAGTGAAGCGGATGTCCACCGAGACGGGCGCCGGGCAATGGGGCAGCGCGCTCGCCTGCGCCTGCAAGCTGATGGGCCTCGAGTGCATGGTCTACATGGTGCGCGTCAGCTACGACCAGAAGCCTTATCGCCGGGTCATGATGAAGACCTACGGCGCCGATGTCGTGGCGAGCCCCTCCAATCTCACCGAGTCGGGCCGCAAGATTCTTGCCGAGGACCCGGACTGTCCGGGGAGCCTGGGCCTGGCGATTTCCGAGGCTGTCGAGGACGCGGTCAAGCGCGACGACACGCGCTACGGTCTGGGCAGCGTCCTCAATCACGTGGTGGTGCACCAGTCCATTATCGGGCTGGAGGCGCTCAAACAGATGGAACTGGCCGGCGAATTCCCCGACATCGTCATCGGCTGTCATGGCGGGGGCAGCAACTTCGCGGGGCTCGCTTTCCCGTTCCTCAGGGAAAAAATCAGCGGCACGCGCAAGAGCCTGCGTGCCATCGCGGTCGAGCCGGCCTCGTGCCCGACGCTGACCAAGGGTCCCCGGGAATACGATTTCGGCGATGTCGCCGGCCTCACGCCGCTCCTGATGATGCACACGCTCGGACACGGGTTCATCCCGCCTCCGGTCCATGCCGGGGGGCTGCGCTACCACGGATCCGCCCCGCTCGTCAGCCACGTTCTTGCCGCCAAATTGATCGAAGCGGAAGCGTACGCTCAGGGAGAGGTGTTCGCCAGCGCGCTCCGGTTCGCCCAGTGCGAAGGGACGATCCCCGCACCCGAGAGCGCCCATGCGATCCACAGCGCGATCCGGCATGCGCTCGAAGCGCGCGAGAAGGGGGAAAAGAAAGTCATCCTCTTCAACCTGTCGGGCCACGGCCATTTCGACATGGCCGCGTACGACGCATACCTGGCCGGCAGGATGGATTTGTCCGCATGACTCGGCATTCGAGATCCGGGATGCAGCCCGGATTCCGGATCTCGCATCTCGCCTCCATGGTCCTGCCTGTCCTGATATCGCTATTTCCGGCCTTCCCCGCGTTTGCCGCACAACAGCCTATCGAAGAAGAGGTTGTCGTTACGGCAAGCGCCTACCCGGTGCCGTTTCAAAACCTGTCCAGAACCGTCGCCGTCCTGACGCGCGAAGATATCGCCAACCTGCCGGCGCGTTCGGTGACGGACATTCTCGCCCAGGCGGCCCCGGTGGATGTCCGGTCCCGATCTTCCCATGGCCTTCAGGCGGATCTTTCCGTGCGCGCCTCGGCTTTTTCGCAGGTGCTCGTCCTGGTCGACGGCATCCGGATCAACAATTCCCAGACGGCGCACCACAACATGGACCTGCCGGTCCCGATACAGGATATCGAACGCATCGAAGTGCTGCTCGGGCCCGGCTCCTCGATCTACGGGGCGGACGCGTTCGGCGGCATCGTAAACGTCATCACGCGGCGCCGGGCGGAGCGCGTCCGGGCATCGGTTGCGGGCGGGCGGGACGGTTTCCTGGAAGCTTCCTTTTCCGCCGGATTCGGCGAAGGCAAGGTCCGCCAGTCGGTCAGTGTTGCCGCCAACCGCTCGTCCGGTTTTCAATATGACAGGGACTTCCGAAGCGTCACGGCGAGTGCGCGGACGAGTTTCGGGGAAAACACGGATCTCCTGGTCGCCCACGTCAACAAGGAATTCGGCGCCAACGGCTTTTACGGGCCGTCTCCGTCGAAGGAGTGGACGAACCAGACGCTGGTGGCCTTCGAGCGCCGGGTGAAATCGGCGCCCGGAAACGACGCCGTTTTTCAGGCTTCCTACCGCACGCATGGGGACCGGTTCCGGTACGACATCCGCACGCCGGGGCTTTTCGAAAGCAGGCACCGCTCCCATGCCGTGGCCGCGTCGGGAAAAGTGCGGTTCCGGGCGTGGGACGCCGGGACGCTGACGCTCGGCGGCGAAGCCGGGGGAGACTGGATCGAATCGGGCACGCTCGGGGACCATTCCTTCGCCAGAACGAGCCTGTTCGGGGAATTGCAGTGGGAAATCGGCAAAACGGCGGCCGTGTATCCCGGCATGCGCTTCGATACCTATACCGGTTTTGGAGCTTCCTGGAGTCCCTCGCTCAGCGGCAGCTGGTGGATTCTGCCCCGCGTGCGCCTGCGGTCCTCGGTGGGGCGAGCCTTCCGGATCCCCACCTTTACCGAGTTGTATTACCGCGATCCGAACCACGCGGGCGACGCGTCGCTCGAGCCGGAGAGCGCATGGTCGGCCGAGGCCGGCACCGACTTTGTCCCGGCGAAAAACTGGATGGGATCCTTCACCCTCTTCGGACGGCAGGAAGAGAACGTCATCGACTGGGTTCGGTTTTCCGCGGACGGGAAATGGCGCACCGCCAACATCCGCGGCCTGCGGACCGCAGGGGCGGAGATCGGCCTGGAGCACCGGCTGGGACAGCGCGCGCGCGTTTCCGCGCGCTACAGCCGGATTTCCGTCGACGCCGGCAGGATCGAGTTCGTTTCAAAATACGTTCTGGACTACGCGAGGGATTCCTGGTCTGCCGCGTCTTCCTTCCCGCTGCCCATGGGTTTTGCATACAAGCAGGCCGCTTCTTTCAAACGCCGGGCGGACGGACGCAGCTACTGGATCCTGGACGGCCGTCTGGAACGAAATTTCCGTGAATTCACGGCCGCTTTCGACCTTACCAACATGCTGAACAGCCGGTATCAGGAAGTCCGGGGCGTGGACATGCCCGGCCGGTGGTTCGCCCTCAGTCTCCGCACCCGATAGGCCGCATCAAGCGATTCCAGATTCCAGATTCCAGATAAGCCGGCATTTCACCGATTTGGGCAAGAGGGCTTTCAACGAAGGATTTTTTGAGATGGCTTGGCTATACGCCATCTGGAATCTGGAATCTGGAATCTGGAATCAAGACATACGTGCCCGGATCCGCCGCCGCAGCAGCGGAACCTTAATGCGGGTATCCTGCATTTTGGGTATGGACGGACGGCAGGTTATGGCTGCCGAAGCCTGATTCCGGACAGCGCCTCGATCACGCCGATAACGGCGGAATTGTCGAGCTCGGCCATCTTCATTTGCAGCATGGCTTCAAACAACTGGGCGGTCTGAGCGGTGACCGGCAAAGGGATGCCGTATTCGCGTGCGGTTTCCAGGACGATGTTCAGGTCTTTCGCCTGCATATAGGCCTTGAATCCCGGCGCCCGGTTACCCGCGAAGAGCCGCTGGGGCTTTACATCCAGGGTCCAGCATTGCGCGGCGCCGCCCTTGATCGCATCCACGACTTTCCGGGGATCCACTCCGGCCTTCTGCGAGAAGATGAGCAATTCCGCCATCGCGGCCATCTGCGCCGCTACCATGATCTGGTTCGCGGCTTTGGCGACCTGTCCCGCTCCGGTTTCCCCGACATGGGTGATGGTCTTGCCCATTGCCCGGAGGATGGGCATGACCCTGTCCAGGGCTTCGGCATCGCCCCCCACCATGATCGTCAGGGTGGCGTCCCTTGCACCGATGTCGCCTCCGCTCACCGGGGCGTCCAGGGCTTTCACTCCTTTGTGCAAAAGCTTTTCGGCGATAGCGCGCGCCGCCGAGGGCCGGATGGTGGAATTATCCACGAACACCTGCCCCGGACGAGCCGCTTCGAGGATTCCCTTGTCTCCCAGCACGACCGATTCCACGTCGGGCGAATCCGGAAGGTTCGTAAAAACCACATCCGTTTTCGAAGCCACCTCCGCGGGCGAAAACGCCTCATGGGCGCCTTCGGCCGCCAGTTCCCGGACCGCGGCGCGGCTGCGATTATGAACCACGACGCTAAATCCCGCCCTGATGATGTTCCGGGCGATCGATTTCCCCATGAGGCCCAGTCCGATATAGCCGACACGCAACATATTTCTCTCCCCGTGAAATGCCGTCCTCAGCATAAACCGTATCGCCCCGGTTTGTTCCTTCCTTTTTCAGCCATTTGAAGGGACTCGAAAAAGCCGTCGGCGAAACGGCGAGCGTGATCCCGCCTGCCGGTTCGCCCGGCAGGATCTTATTGCACTGCGGATGAGGTCTGCATATACTTCGCGTTTACGGCTATTTTTCAGGAATAAACAGGGGAAAATCATGTATCGAATAGTGAAACGCGAGCAGTTCGGTCCGGTTACATTTCTCTGGGAAGTGGAAGCCCCGGATCTGGCGAAGGCCTGTCAACCCGGACATTTCGTCATGGTACGCATCGATGAGACCGGGGAACGCATCCCGTTGACGGTCGCCGATTACGACCGCGAAAAGGGCACGGTGACCGTGGTCGTGCAGGCGGTCGGAAAGACCACGTTCCAGATGATGGCGCTCCCGGAAGGGACCGAAATCCTGGACTTCATCGGCCCGCTGGGAGTGGCGTCGCACCTGGAACGGCAGAGCAAGGCCGTGCTCGTGGGCGGCGGCCTGGGCGTCGCGCCGGTATTTCCGCAGCTGCGGCGGCATAAGGAACTCGGATCCTACACCATTTCGATCATCGGATTCCGCAACAAGGACCTCATGTTCTGGGCCGACAAATTCGGCTCCTTTTCGGACGAGTTCCGCGTCGCCACCGACGACGGATCCTTCGGCACCAAGGGATTTGTCACGGTGGTGCTCGACCAGGTGCTGAAGGAAAACAGGGATATCACCGAGGTGATCGCCATCGGTCCGCTCCCCATGATGAAGGCCTGTGCCGAGTTGACCCGTCCTTACGGCATCCGCACCATGGTCAGCCTCAATTCCATCATGGTAGACGGGACGGGCATGTGCGGTTCGTGCCGCGTTACTATCGGGGAAAAGGTGAAATTCGCCTGCGTGGACGGCCCCGATTTCGACGCTCATCTCGTCAACTTCGACGAGCTGATGTTGCGGCAGAAGCGCTTCGAGCACGAGGAAAAAGAGTGCCTCAGGCGTTTCGAGGAAGAGCGCAGGCGCCTGGCCGAGATCGGCCAGGGAGGGACCAATCCCGCGGTCGTCGCCGCCCGCAAGCGTCCCCGCCTGGAAGACCTGCCCGAGGCGCCGAGGCCCGAGGCTCCACCCGCGGGCAAGCCTGCAAAGACCATCAAGACCATCGCTCCGAAACGCACGCCGATGCCGGAACAGGACCCGCAGGTGCGCGGCAAAAACTTCGAGGAAGTGGCCCAGGGATACACCCTGGAGATGGCTCTCGCCGAAGCCGACCGCTGCCTGCAGTGCAAGAAGCCCAAGTGCGTCCCGGGATGCCCGGTGGAAATCGACATTCCCGGATTCATCGGAGCCCTGGCCCGCAAGGATATCGAGGAATCCTACCGGATTCTCAAGAGCGCCAACGCGCTGCCGGCCGTGTGCGGGCGCGTGTGTCCCCAGGAAGTGCAGTGCGAGGCCACCTGCATCATCGGGAGCAAGCTCGAACCGGTTGCGGTCGGACGCCTGGAGCGCTTCGTGGCCGATTTTGCGGTCGGCCGCGGCTGGGACAGGCCGCCGCAGTTCAAAAAGACGGGGAAGAAAGCCGCCGTCGTCGGCTCGGGTCCCGCGGGACTCGCCTGCGCCGGGGATCTCATCAAGGCCGGCGTGGACGTGACCGTCTTCGAGGCGCTTCATGTCGCGGGCGGCGTGCTGAAATACGGGATTCCCGAATTCCGGCTTCCCAACGACACGATCGACATCGAAATCGAGGCCCTCGCCAGGCTCGGCGTCAAATTCGAGCTGGACTGCATCATCGGCAAGCTGTTCACGATCCCGCAGTTGATGCAGGAAAGGGGCTTCGACTCGGTTTTCGTCGCCACCGGGGCCGGCAGCCCGAAATTCATGGGCATCCCGGGAGAGGCTTATAACGGCGTCGTTTCGGCGAACGAGATTCTCACGCGCATCAACCTCATGCAGGGCTTCCGCCAGCCTCTGTACGACACGCCCGTGGGAATGGGCAAACGCGTGGCCGTGATCGGGGCCGGGAATACGGCCATGGACGCCATGCGCGTTTCCATGCGCATGGGCGCCGAAAAGGTCTACCTCGTATACCGCCGGAGCATCAAGGAGTCTCCGGCGCGCGCGGAGGAACTGCACCACGCCATCGAGGAGGGCATCATCGCCAAGTGGCTCACCAACCCGGTGAGGATACTCGGGAACGAAGCCGGATGGGTGACAGGAATGGAGGTCATCCAGATGGAGCTTGGCGAGCCGGATGCTTCGGGACGCAGGAGCCCGGTCCCCAAGAAGGGGACCGAGCATGTCCTGGATGTCGACATGGTGGTCTACGCGCTCGGGACCTCGGCCAACCCGATCATCGCGCAGAGCACGCCGGGATTGAAGGTGAACCGCTGGGGTTATATTGAAGTCGAAGAAAAGACCGGCATGTCGTCCGTGCCCGGAGTATTCGCCGGCGGCGATATCGTGACGGGGTCCGCCACCGTAATCCTCGCCATGGGCGCCGGACGCCGGGCGGCCCGGGGCATGCTGCAGTACATGGGGCTGGCCAAGGCACCCGGGGAACCGCCGGCCGCGGCCGAGTAGAAGCAGAGGAGCTCTCCGCCGGAGACCCGGCAGGCAAAAAGGGGGCCGTCATCAAGGCATCCGGAAGGCGTCGGCCGACGAAGCCGAAACCCGGACCCCCTGATGGCGGTCCCCTTTTGTTTGACGCGAAAACTCTCGGCCGGCGTTTACTTTTTCAGCGACTTCACATGCTCCGCGACGGCTTTCGCCTGAGCTTCGTTCAGGTCCGCGACCGGACTCGCGTGGAACGACTTTTCCTTGTCGCCCTTCGTAAGATAGGCAACCAGTTGTTCGACGGTCATGGCCGTGTCCGCCAGCTTCGTATCAGCCATGGCGTCTCCCTTGGCCCCATGGCACATGCTGCACTTCGCTTCATAAAGAGCGGCCCCGTCTTCCGCCGCCCACAACATCAACGGGATCGCCGCAAGCACCGCAACCGCTATCAGGATACATACACCTTTCATTCGCTCTGCTCCTTGGTTTTTATCCAACCTGAACCGGCAGGGATCCCGGGGGATTCCCCCGCCGATCCACCCCCGGGCCCGGGACACAGTTCCGAGCCGTTAATTTATGCCGCATACGGGGAACTTACGCAAACCAAAAGATTCGCCGCCCCCTCCCCGCGCGTGACAATTCGATGCGGCGGGATGCATCGACCCACCGCCCCGGACTCTACTTCCCGGAATAGACGTTCTGCTGCGCTTCGAGGGTCTTCAGCTGCCGGTCGACCACCGTTTTCGCCCGGCCAGCGACCTCTCCCTGCTTGTCTGCCACCTTCTTCTGCATCTCCAGAGTCGCCTTTTCCATATCGACGACGACGCGCGCCGCGCGCGCCGTTTCCGGACCGCTGACCGAGGTCTCCGCCTGTTCGCCGCGTCTGATCGCCAGCTGCCGCTCCAGGTCGAACGCCTGCTTCATCAGCGCCGCCAGCTCCATCCGCTTCTTGGCCAGGTCGATCTCCGCATCGCGGAGCGACTCGCGTTCTTCTTGAAGCTTCTTGTCGCGCTCCAGGGCCTTCTCTTCCGACTGCAGCAGGAGAATCTCGGCTTCGTTCTTCGCGTCCTTGGCGGCCTTCAGTTTGCTCTTGTTGGTCGAGAGCGCCTGCTTTTTCTCGTCAATTCTCGATTTGGCCGCGGAGCGCTGCGCCTGCGCAACGCGCTCCGCCTCCGTCGCGGAGATCTGGAGCTGCTCGGCCATATCGATATCCCGCTGAATCTCCGTCAAATCGCGAGGCTGGACCATCATCAGGAACTTGTCCTGAGTCGGGGAAATTACGATGGGGGTCGATTGATCCGATACGATGCCGGGCGGCATCTGCGCGAAAACGCTGGACGAACCGGCGGCAAGCAGGGCGACCGCCACGATTCCCAATCCCCAAAAACGATACATACGCATACTGGTCTCTCCGTGTTTGACAGTGTTTACCATCCTACCGCGACAGCACAAATCTTATACCTTGGGATCTCTTTCGTCCAGCAGGCCGGCCCCCCCGGAGGCTATAATGGGCGTGATATGGATACCGGGAGACGGAGGAGGCGCCGCGAGGAAAACGGGGATTTCCCATATAACGGCGCCGTGGGGCGCTGGTGGATGGAACGGGCCGCCGATGCCGCGCACCAGAGGGCTTACAATCGTATCGCCGGTTTCATCCGGGAGTCCACCCGGCGACTGCCCCGGCTGATCGTGGATTATGCCTGCGGCCCCGGCGATCTCCTGGCCCGGCTGGGACGGGAATTCCCCCGTGCGCGGCTTGCGGGATTGGACGGTTCTTCCCTGCTTCTCGAACAGGCGCGCCGGAAACTGTCCGCCCTGAAGGGCGGCGGTCAGCGCCGAATGGCACTGATCGAAACTCCACTGCCTGCAAAAGGACTCCTCGAAGAACGGGCGGACCTTGCTATCTACTGTTTCCCCAACATGATGCCTGCCACGTCCCAGGAGGAAGAGCGTTTCGCGGAATCCTGGTTGAGCGAAGGCGACCGTAAGGTTGCAGGCGCTCTCGCCACCGCAACCGATCCGCTCGATGAGGGGGATGAAGCACCGGATCCCCCGGCAGCAAAACGCATGCTGGAATACAACCGTGGCATCTCGAAAAACCTGCGGCAGATGCTGGTCCGGGGCGGGCTGTGCTTCCGGGTCGAGTATGCCGCCTCGCGCCGCCACGAATGGCCGCCGATCGAACTCATGCAGGTCTGCTTCGCAGAAGGCTCTCTCGACATCCCCGTCCAGGGGCTGAAATCCCGGGCGTGGTTTCGGGTTCTCGCATCCGTGTATTTCGGGTCCCGCGTCATGGAAGACGTTTTTCAACAGACAGGAGACCGCAGAGACCGGGCCGGAGGATTCCTGATCACGGTCCTCAGGGCCATCTAGCCGGAACGGCGGCTTGCGGTTGCTTGCGGGAAAGCCGATCAGATCTCGGGCTCCGCGGCCGCTCCCGGCACCACGCGCTCGAGGTTGAGTTTCCGCATCAGCGGCAGGAGGCTGAAATACGCCGCCACCAGTATCACCGGCGCGACGAGGAGCCAGGCCGTGACTGCATGCAGCACGGTGGTCCACAAACTGAAAACGGCCGCCCACACGTCCACCTCGAGCAACCGCCTGATTTTTTCCACCGAAAGCTCCCGGTGCTGGGAGCCGAACATCCATTCCCCCGCGCGAAAAAACGGGATCAGCAACGCCAGCTGGACCGGGTAGATGAAATAATTGACAAGCTGCATCGCGGCGAAGTTCAGGCGAAGGGCGAACGCCGCAAGCGCGCAGAGCAAGGTCGCAGTCCCGAGCGCAGGCACGATGCCGAGGGCGATTCCCAATGCCACGCACATTGCCAGTTGCTCGGGCGTAAGACCCGTCGTCAGAAACGCCAGCAGTTTCCTTTTCGCCTTCTCCACCGCTCGCCGCCTTTTTATCAATATAAGGCCGATTTTGGTGTTTGCCTAGCCCGCATTATTCATGAAGCTTCCGCTTTGGCGGGAGCCTGCGATCGCAGGAACTGTTCGCCCAAAGAACCCGGCCGGAAGACGCAAGCCATTTTAAACGAGGGTCGGGGGACAGGAGATCAAGCCGACAGGTCCAGATCACGGGGGGAAATGGAAAAGGGGCTCCGGTTCAGAAAGAATAGAGCACCCGGAAGCCCCTTTGAGTTTGACCTGTATATTGAACTATTCAAAAACGATTGTAGTTGTCTTGTCGCGAAACAGCATTCGCTTGATAGCTTCGTTTCCAGAAGCGTCTTTGCCGATTGCTAAAGCGTTATGATCGGCGGGCTTATCGCCTTCTTCGACCTTGCCCTTGACCTCCAAAACAACGTCGCCGTTTTCCTTCAGAAACTGTACCGTGGCTTCCGGCATCCTGCCGATCTATCCCTATGCCGTTGACGATTTCGGAAACGCCGACGGCGCCGAGGAAGCGGCCGTCGCGGCCCTCGATCCCTTCACCCTACGCGTTACCCCAGCTGCGGGAAGCCTCATATCGATCGATGAATCCCCTAGCCCGGGTAGCCTTCATTTCACGGACGCCCTCCTGGGCATGCCCCGTACCGACGTTCCCTTTACTCTGCCCGCACAGGCCAGGACTTTCGTGTACTGCAACGCGAGCGGCATTCCGCCAGACGGCTCTCTCGCCAGCGCTTTCGATGATTTCCAGGCTGCCATCGGGAACGATGGGGGAACGAATTCGCTCGGTGCTGATGCGGGCGCTCCAATCCTGGCCATAAGCGGGACTATCCCTTTGTCAGACATCGTCGAAATTAACGCTGCTCGGCCTATCATCTTAGGCGGTTTCGCCATGGATGGAACGCGGTCCCAGGGAGCTACGAGTTCCGTTGAGTTAGAGATGCTAGACATCATCAACGTCAACTCCGCCGGTACGCGCATCGAAGGGCTGCAGTTCGGATTTCCCGTAGAACATGGCGGATCCATCGAGATACCAGTCGGTTCCACGTATTTCATCAATGTCTCCGCGTCTGCCTCTTTTATTGGTTGCTCGCTGAGAACTCCGCCGATCATTGTAGCAACCTCACAGACGGGCACTACTACCTTCACATTTTTCAGGATTGGGAACGCGGTAACGTCCTTTGATCGTTGCTCCATCGTCGGCGACGGCGTGGTATTTTCTGGAACGGGTACGGGCCAGGTATTCGCCATGCATAGGCCGGACGGAGCGACGGCGGAACTATTGATCACGAACAGCCTCATCTGCCCAGGAACCATCCTAACCTCGACTTCCGCAAATCATGAGATGACGGGCATTCGGGCCTACCAATCCAACTCAACCTTGAATATCGTCGGGTCAACCATAACGGGCGGGATGGGTACGGTAGGAGACGGGCTCCCTCGGATGAAAGCCATTTCCATGAATTCTTCGAGCAACACACATCTCTATCTCCACAATAGCACCTTGCTCGCGCAGGACCTCTCCAATCCCGAAAGCGTCCTTCTCGAGCTAAGTGGCGCTGCTCCCGCTACGGACTCTGTCTTCAGGCAGGTAGCCTATGGATACGCCAATAACACAGATAGACTTATCAACTATGCCGGCACCATTATCATTACCACGACCTGGGCTCCCGCAGAGAAATATTGCGCCGAAAGCCACAGGGGTCCCCTTGAAAAACTCGGATACAGCTCCCTCGTCGCCACGAACACCGACTTCCTCAAACTAAGCGCCGCTTCGCCTAGCTTCCTGAAAAGCGGGGGCTTGGATTTCGGGCTGAACGGGAATCCGCTCGTTGGCCCGCTCAAGGTTTTCTCCAACGAGCGACTGTCGCTTGACCGCGACGGGCGGGCGCGCACCGGCAACGGATCCACGGGCTACTCGTCGGGCGCCTTCGAAGCGGACTGAGCGCACCGCCGCGCGGCATCGCCGCCGGAGTACTAACTGAGCGCGGGTGGGCGTGGCTCAAGCGCCTTCACTCGGTCCTCCTTTTGAGGTAAAGGTGGCGGGAGGAGACGTGCGGAAACGTTACGGCGCTTGAGCCACGCCCACCCGCGCTGGATTGCGGCTCAGGCGGCGATGAGCGAG
>CAZTHE010000126.1:0-11403 GCA_964613495.1 uncultured Acidobacteriota bacterium
CCCCGTTGTGCTCGTAAAACCGGGCATCCTCGACGGCAAGCAGCGCCTGCTGCAGGAACGCGGGGATGCGGTGGATGGGGGTCCAGTAGCGCTTCTGGGGCGCGATGCGCCCCACGAACCGCCCCTTACAGTCGAGCACCGTTATGGAGCCGATGCCGTCCGGCAGCGCGGGATAGGAGGCATAGGATTCCTGCCCCGACACTTCATGCGCGACACACGCAAACAGCAGGCACCACAGAAGGATGCTGAACCGCAAAATACCGGCCGAAGTGTTCCGTTTCACGGGTCCAATGATACCGCAAAACGGATTTGCGTGCGTTCCCGGGGCTTCGGCAGCATTCCGGCGGCAGGCGGGAGTTGATGCGGCGGTGCCCGGGCGGGTATAGTGGTATGACAGAAGACGGGGAATAGCATGGATGACGAGAAGACGCGTCTTTCCGAAAACGGAATTCCTTCCAAAGGCGGGGAAGCGGCGAAGAAGAAGTCTTACCTGAATTTCCTGGCCCTGGCGGCGGTATTTCTTTTCGGGATCGTTCTGCCACCCAAATATAAGGCCTTCGCTCCGATATTCCTCCTGATCCCCTTTATCGTCTCGGTAGTTGAAAAAGCCCGCCGGCTGTCGGGGAAAGAGGATCCTGCCGCGCCGGACCGGGGAGATGAACCGCGCACACACTTGCCGGCCCCTTCCGGCGAGCCCTTTTCCTGCGAGCCGAAGGATCCCCGCGACCCGCGCCGCTACAAACCGATCGGCTGAGCATCGAAGGCTCCTGCCGCAAATTTTCACGAATTCTCAGGCTCGAAAATGAAATCCGGCCGCCTTTCAGGATCGTGTCCGTACCGCAACCGCGGGATCGGCATCCGGCCGGGTGAGCAAGATCCGTCGCGCGGGCACCCTCGGAACGGCCGGTTTCCCGCCGTTTTGCCGATGGCGCTTCGGCTCCATTCGCAGATTCGGGATTGAACCGGAATGAGCATGTGTTACAATCGGCCGCTGAGGTTTAAGATGGCGAAGTATATAAGAAAAACCTGAATCCGGCGTTGGTTGCACGGCGTGCAAATGCTGAAGACCGACAAGACCGTGTCCTTGCATCCCCGTCCGGAAAGGGCCCTGCAGAAGATTTTGCCTGCCCGCTAGACCTCCCCCGGGGAGACGGCAACGATGCGGTTGCCGCGTTCCCGAAGGGAGTGTCCGATGTTTTCCCATCCCCGCATGCTTTTTATCCGGGCTCTCGGAGCCCGCATCAGCGTCTCCTGCCTGTGCTGTGCCCTGCTCGCTCCATTCCTGGCGACAAGGACCGTTGCCCAGGAAAGCCCGATCGCCGTACGGGGCGACCTGCAGCAGGAATTGTCCCTGACCCTCGCGGATCTCAAAGCGATGCCGCCGTTTCTCCTTCGGGACGTGCCCGTAATACCGGAACGCGTGCGCGACCGGAAAGACGAGGAAAAAGTCACTCAGAAGACATTTCGCGGCGTCCTGTTGCGCGACGTCCTGTGGAAGGCGGGCATGAAACACAAGCGGAAGTGGGAGCCGGGCGTTTTCATCCGGGTCGCCGACAAAAACGGCCGCGCAATCGTGTTTTCGTTCGGGGAAATCTTTTACTCCAGCATCGGGCGCAGCGTCGTGATCGCCTACGAGCAATGGGACCAGCCCTGCGCGCCCACGCTGGTCGTCGCCACGGACATCCATGACGGCCGGATGATGACGGACCTGGCGGAAATCAAGGTCACCCGCGTGGATGTCGAGCTTCTCGCCTACGACGACCAGGAAAAGAAAAGGGTCCGTCCCCCCAGCACCGAATTCACATTCACGGATCGGGCGGGAAAGATCCGGCGCACCGTTAAGCCTGCGGACCTCAAAGCGCTGACCAGCATTCACATCCCCGCAGCGGTCCTGATCGGCGATTGCGAGGGATTTCACGGGATCCACGACCTGGACGGAGTCCCCCTGTCCGCCCTCGTGAAGAAATACACTACCGTGCCGGACCCCGCACCCTATGACCGTTACGTGCTGATTACAAGCGACGACGGCTATTGCGCGACCTATTCCTTCGGCGAGCTTTTCAATTCACGCATGGGCGACCAGATCGTCGTCGCCACGGTCAAGGACGGCAAGCCGCTTTCGCCGGCAGACGGGTTCGCGATGTCGGTGACCGGCGAAGACAGCGCCGGCGGCCGATCCGTCAGACGCATCAAGCAGATTGAAGTCCGATAAACCAAATTTATGGACGCCACAACTCTTTTCAAGCTGAAGATACCTCCCGGGGACGCTATTTTGCTTTCCGCCGCCCCTCCGGTGCACTATCCGGATCCCTACGCGGACGTGGTCGCCGCGGCCATTCGCGTGCGGCCGGGCGACCGGGTCCTGGACATGGGCTGCGGGGCGGGCGGTTACGGCCTCTCGGCCGCGGCAAAAGGCGCAGGCGAGGTCGTGCTCACCGACATCGAGCCGGCCGCCGTATCCTGTGCTCTCGGGAATGCGGCAAGGAACGGCATCTGTCATGTGGACGGCCGCGTCGGATCGCTGTTTTCGCCCGTGCGGGGCGAGCGTTTCGACGTCATCATCACGACGCTCCCCCAACTCCCGGCGCCGGTGCCGATACTCGCGGCCCGGTACGGAGGTCCCGACGGGCTCCGCTACCTGCGGAAACTCGCGGACAGGGCCGGCGACTACCTGAACCCCGGCGGACGCCTGTACCTGCTCATCACGGACTGGGCCTGGCCGCCCAGGGTCGAGCGCCTGTTCAGCAGGCGCGGTTTTGCATTTCATCGCGTCGCCCGGGTGGAACGGGCCTTTCAGCCGGCCGAGTACGATGCTTATGCGCCGGGGCTCTTCGCCTACCTCGACGCTCGCGCCCGGCGCGGGCTGGCCCGGTATCGACGGAACGGCACCTGGTGCTACCTGGGCGTGGGCTTCTTCGAAGCAACGATGAACGGCAGAGAACCGGGACCGGACGAAGAGCGTTACGACGAATGAATCTCGATAAATATGCATTGAGATATAATGCAAGAAAGGGGCGATTTACGATCGCCCCCTTTTTCAATCTCTCGGGGAATAAGAAGTTGGGCAATGGCGGCAGGCCGGCGGCGGCGCCCGTCCCCGCTACTTTACCGGGCCGAGGTAGCGGTCGAACCAGGCAAGGGTTTCTGTGAATACAATGTGCGAGTCGTTCGGAAAATGGCCTCCTTCCCAATGCAGCAGCTTTTTGTCCTGTTCCGGCGCGCCCAGCAGTCGAAGCATCGGAATTTGACTCACCTCAGCCGGATTTCCGAAATCGGACCGACCGTTGATCATAAGAGTGGGGATCCTGAAGCGCGGAAGGAAATTGAGGGTGTCGGCTTCCGGCAAAGACCAATTTCGATTGGAAGCCACACCCGTGCTGCCAAGCACGGCCACTTTCAGCCCCTGCTCGCCCACAGCGAGGATGGGGATGAGACTGCCAAAACCACTGAGGCCATAGACGCCAAGGCGGTCGTGATCAACATCCGGACGGCTCATCAGATAATCAATGCTGCGCCGAAAGTCCTTGGATTGCTCAATCATCCGGTCCCGGTTCATGTTGAGGCCGGCAGATGGGGTCGCATACCGGCGATTATACATCCCCTTCAAAACGGGCAGGAAAAATGCCCGACCGTTTCGGATGATGAAATCGTACAAAAGCTCTTCCCCGGGCTGTGGCGACAAAAGGCGCACCGCCATTCCAGGATGTCCATAAATTATCGTCTGATACGGCGGGGTTGCGTGCTTGGGCAGATATAAATACCCGGTGATCCGCTCGTTTCCGTAAGTGGCGGCAAAAGACACCCTCTCGCGCTTCCAGATGGAATTCTCCTCGTCGATCCCCTCGGTTCTGGAATCGAGATCCATCGGATCATAAGCATAGAGAGCCTGATACAGCCGGAACACCTCATCCGGCACCGGCTTCTCCTTCGGTGGGTGAAGATCGGGCGCAACAACCAGCCCCCGAGGCCCGAGTTCCTTCTCCACATCGTAGCGCGCGCATCGGATGCCGTTCTGTTCGGAGCGATCCCAGGGGAGGCGGGCATCCAGCGCCGCGAACGCCATAACGTCCATTAGGTTCCATGCGCCACCACGGGTGAAGCGCCGGTCGTTGGACTCGTTCCAGCACCATTCCGTCACGTTGCCGGCCATATCCAGCGTGCCAAACGCGCCGATCCCCTTGTAAGCGCCGACAGGGGCAGGGCCGGCCCCTTTGTAATTACTCAGATAGCCGATGCTGGCAAACCAGCCCGGACTCGCGGCCTGCTGCCAGTGGAATATGGTCGGCAATTGTTTCCCGACAAATTCTGCATAAGCCGCCGCTTCGTACCAGCTCACTCCGCTTACGGGGTAATTATCCTGGCCCCGCAGGTATGCGCCGAGTTTCCAGGCGGCTGGACCAGGCCGGCCCGTAGCATCAACGAATAACCGCATGGCTTCTTCCCAGGAGAGCGTGCGGCCGTTCCGGACAAAGTCCTCTTTCCAGTATTCCCGCTTCTGATAGCCCCCGCGGTCGACGAACTCTTTAAACTGGCGGTTGGTAGTTTCATAGCGATCCATCAGGAATGCATTCAGCTTTGCCGCGGTCTGCCCGGCGACGACAATGCCGCCAGGAACGCGCACCATTTCCGGCGGCAGCGATCCATTGGGATCGAGATCGAATTGCAGCTGCGTTCCGGCTCGCACCTCGCCGGAGCCCAGGACGGTCTGGAAACCCGGCTTTTCAATGTGGAAGCGATATATGCCGAACGGCAGCTCTCCGCTGACGAATGGAGTCACGCCGAGACGCACCCATTCGCCGTCATCGGGATCGTAGCCCGTGGCCCATACTTCGGCTCCGGGCGGGTTGGTAACGAACGCGGTCGGCACCGAGATTTTCTGATGGATCTGCGCCAGCGCCGGATCATGGGGAAGAAGTGCATCGGCGCGGCGCAGCAGGCGGAATCCAGCCGCGATATCCCCTCCGGTCTCCAAAAAGCGGTTGATCTGCGGGATAGCCTGCTCCCGGACCCAGCGCACGCGGGAATTATGCTGATACTGCCGGACGCCAAGGAAGCCCAGCAGCAGGAGAATTGCAGCCGCCGGGATCACGAATCCAGGCCTGCGGATGGCGGAGGCAAATCGCCGGCGGCTCCGTCCCCGCTGCACTTCTTCAATTATTGCCGCAACCGCCTTGGCGCCATTCGGTCTCCGGTTTGCATCCTTCTGCAGACATTGCCGCATTAATTCCCGAATCCTGGATGGAGTCCCCGGGGGCAGCGTTTGCCATTCCGGTTCCGATTGAAGAATTGCGGAAATGGTGTCTGAAACGCTCTCCCCTTGGAAGGCTCGCTTCCCGGAGAGCAGCTCGAACAAAAGGCAACCGAAAGCCCAGACGTCGGCCCGCTGATCGACATCCGTGCCGCGCGCCTGCTCCGGGCTCATATACCCTGGCGTCCCGACTATGTGCCATGCCGATGTCGCGGTACCGGTCAACGCCGTCGCCGGCGACGCATCGGGCTGCTTCTCAATCCCGCCGATCGCCTTTGCGAGGCCGAAATCCAGTATTTTCACCCTGCCTTCCGGCGTCACCTTCACATTTTCAGGTTTCAGGTCGCGGTGAATGATGCCTTTCCCGTGGGCTGCCTGAAGGCCATCCGCAATCTGGCGGGAAATGTGCAGCGCCGCTTCGAGCGGCATCGGTCCCGATGTCAGCCGCTGGGCAAGAGTCTCGCCCTCGACAAGCTCGAGCACGAGAAAGCGCTTCGTGCCAACCTGCTCTATTCCATAAATGCTTCCTACGTTCGGGTGATTCAGGGACGCCAGGAGCGTCGCTTCGCGGTCGAAGCGCGCCAGCCGGTCGGGATCGTCCGTGAAGACGTCCGGCAGAATTTTGACGGCAATATCCCTCTTCAGGCGGTCGTCCCGCGCGCGGTAGACCTCGCCCATCCCCCCGGCGCCGATCTTTTCGGTGATTCGATAATGGAGGAAAGTCTCGCCGGTCAAATCCGGAGCTGCCTCGCGGACTTCGCGTTCGGCTATGCCCTTCGCGGCTATCTCGATCGCCGGGGTCTCGATGAATCCCTCTTTGCCGGCTGCGCCGGACATGAAGGAATCCACCTCTGCGCGCAATTGCTCATCGCCCGCGCAGGCGCCCGCCAGGAACGCTTCGCGATCCGGGCCTTTGCGTTCCAGCGCGTCCTCGCAAATGCGCCGGATCTTCCGCCAGCGCTCCGCTGTCATTCTCGCGTTCCTGTGTCTGGGCACCTGGGCCACCGCCGGGTCAGGCCAGTTTCCGGATTTCATCTCAATGCCCGGCGTCGCCGCCAGGGGCGTTGCGGTGGACAAGGTCGGCAACGTGTATGTCAGCGTCACCGGCGGGGATCCGGAGTCTGTCCAGGTCCTGAAGTTTGCGCCCGATGGGGAGGAGCTGTTCTCCAAATATATCGGCCTCGGGACCATCGGGGGCCTTATGGTTGACGCCCGCGGCGACCTCTATATAGCCGTGGCGGCCGGGGCCGGCAGAGGAGTCTATCGGATGGACTCCAGGGGCAGACTGAATCTCCTGCCGGGCAGCAATCAGATTTTCTTTGCGAACGGCCTTGCCTTTGATGACGTCGGCAACCTGTATGTCACCGAGTCTGTTTCGTTGGTCTCTTTTACTCCCGGCGGAATACCCAGCGGACCGGGGAGCATCTGGCGCATTCCGCGCGGGGGAGAAGCGGAGCTGTGTCTGCGGCATCCGCTGCTTCAAGGAACCGGGGGATTGGGGCAACCCGTTTTCTATGGCGCCAATGGCATTGCTTATTATCATGGGAACCTTTACGTCACGAACACGGAGAAAGGCACCATTGTGCGGATCCCGGTGTGGCCCGATGGGAGTGTGGGGGCGCCTGAGCTTTGGACAGCACTCGCCAAGGTTCCGGAATCGCCGGCGGCAGATATGTTTCCTGCGGCGGGCGACGGCTTAGCCCTCGATGTATTCGGAAACCTCTATGTGGTTATGTTGAGTCATTCGGCAATCGTTCGCATCAACCTCGCGGACAAATCGCAGGAAACCGTTGCCGTAGCCCGTGTTCCAACTACCCTGCCTCTGAATGCCCCGTTGGATGTTCCGGCCAGCATATTCTTCGGCACCGGCAAGGGCGAGCGAACGAACATTTTCGTGACCAACCAGGGGATTGGGGCGTCGATAATACCTGAAATCCCCGGGATTGGCGTACTCCCCTGGGCCGGCCCGGGTCTGGTGCAAATCGACACCGGCGTTCCGGGACGCCCGCTTCATTAACCCGCGGCACCCGTTCCCCAGGCCCCCTCGATGGTTGCGCTCCATCCGCCGCCATCGGGGGGCCGAAAGGCAGACTGATCCTCACACTTCCTGGAATCACGGGATGATCCGAACTGCCGGTGTCCGGCAGAAGTGCATTTATGGGATAGCGGATGACGGCTTGGTGGAAGATATTCGGGCGCGGTAAATTCCGGTCTCGAGCCTTCCGAATTAAGCTTCCATCAAGGTTAGAGGGACATACTTTGACATATGGACAAAATCCTTGTCCACGGATAACAGCGACAGGCCGTGACGCAGACACAGTTGAGCCAAAAGCACATCGATCGTGCCGGCCTGAATTCCCTTTTGCCTTAATTTGACTTTCAGATCGGCGGCATCAATGTGATCTCTTCTCTCGGGGATAATCAGCGGAAGAAATGCGAAGTCTTCGATTATTTTCCGTCTGGCTTTGGGGCCGCTGAATCCCTGGAGCAATTCCTGGAGTATCAATCCTGTGGTGAACACATTTTCGCCGTCCTTCAGAACCGCTTTCAGGCGGAGAACCGACCGGCTATCGGGCGGACTATCGCGGCGCAGAGCGAGCGACCAGACGCTGGTATCCACCAGGATGTTCACCGGGACCGCTCCCTCTTATAATCGTATTTTTCATCCCATTCGAGCGTGCCGAATAGCTCCAGAATACGCCGCTGCTCCCGCCGCGATATAAATTCCTTAAGGGCCTTTGTTACCGCTGCCTTCTTTGTCTTCTCACCGCTGACCTCGAGCGCCTTTTCAAGAAGCTCCGGGTCGAGGGACAGGTTCGTGGCCATGTGTCATCCTCCACTCATATGATCACACATTTGCCCGCGGCAATCCAAATGGATTTTGCCGTCGCAGCAGAAGCTTCATGAATAAGGCGGGTGAATACGGAGACGCGTTGCCCCGCAGAAGCGGATCACTTTACCGTGATCCCCTCCGCGAGCACTCCGGCCTCTGCTTCGGTGAAGGGCCCATGTATCAGGGCGCGTCCGCCGGTGATTTCAGCCATGATCTTCGGAACCGACCTCACCTGGCCGCCGATCATTATGGCCAGGTTTTCGCCGATATGAGACTTGGTCAGACGCGCCAGTTTCAGGGACCCTTGCTCTGTTAGCATAATTCCTACAACGAATCCGCTGGCATCCGGTTGAGGCCAGGCGCGGGCTACATCGGAATTGGCCAAGGCAACTTCGGGCGAGATCCATACGGGAGTTTTCTGCGGTCCGGGAACAAAGCCGATCTCCCATCCCTCCACTTTTTGATAGGAAGCAAGCCGGAGTTCGAACTTGATCTTCCCGGTTTGGCCGCCTGACAGTCCCGCGATTGTGAAGACAGCCGCCAAAATCGCAGAGACCAGGACTGCATGAAAGCAGAGACGATGATTCCCGTGCTGCCCGCGGACGGTCATAATCCGTTCCTTTCGATAGTGGTTGTGAAATATCTCGTTTCCAGCTCGGCCAGAGGAAGATCCAGGAGGCTGAGATCGAAGCTCAGCTGCGTGGCACCGGCTCCATATAGATTCGGGACCACCTGTATTTGCCTGTTGAAATCGACGACGATCAACTCCCTCGGATTGGCGCGGGCATAGTCGCGCAGCCGTTGGATGGCTTCCGGTTTCAGCTCGATGGTAATGCGCACATCAGGTGGAATGCCCGAATCAGGATGGGTGGTCTGGTCGCCCCGGACCACCCGGACCACATCTTCTGTTTCTGCCAACGGCTCGCGGCCCTCCGGGCCTATCCGCAGGGTGACGCCGGGCGCGAGCCCGGCATCGGCATATTCCGCCGATTCTGTCCGGATTCGGACCAGGCTCCAACCCTCCGGTACGACAAGATCAAAAAGGCTCTCATTCAGCGGAACATTCCATTGGATGTCCGAGTATTCCATGCGCATCTTTTGTCCCACGGGATCCCGATACTCTATCTCAATGAGCAGGGGTTTGCCGTCCTTCCCGGACGCCCAGAGCTGCGCACGGATTTGGCTGAGCGGATTGACATACTCTCGATCGGGAATCTCGAGCTCGAAGCCCGTGGCGGCGACACCGTCGATTATACGGTCGCCGATTCGCCTGGTTTTGTCCGCCGTGGTTTTCTTTATCAGCTCCCAGTTGAACTGAACGAAATCCAGGGCGGGCTGGGAAAAAGGCCCCGGGCCGTCGGTGAGGAGGACGGAGTCGATCCTCTCTGCACGGCCTGCCCCCGGGTACAGATTCACCCGCTCATTGCCGCCCGGCTCACGCCGGATGATTGTTATCTTCCGGGCTGCTTTTTCTATCGGATCAGAGCCGGCATCCGGAGGATACTCCTCGATTCTCGAAAGCCCCGGGTCCCTATAATAAACCCTGTAACGTTCGGTTATTCGCAGTCCGGTGTGGGCAGAAATCCCGGTGAGCGCACGGAGGGTCAGGGTTTGGACCTGATTGAGCTGCAGCTGCACGTCGGCCCAGGCAATGGCCCTGGATGAGTTGCCGTACCAGAGAACGATCAGGAGGACGGCCGCCGCGATCGCCGCGGCCACGGGCCAAAAGGCCCGGCGGAGGGGAAAAGCTCTTTTCTTCACTGATATCCGTTCCGCTTCGGTCAATTTGGACCGGATCCGGGTTTTCAGGGCTTCGGGCATGCCGGGAGCCGGCTCGCCCAATTCTAGCAGCCGATCCAGATTATGATCCAGGCAACCCCGGTCCTGTGTTTCAGTCGAGTTGCTCATGGAATCTTCCTCCCTTTTGCCTCTCCTTCGAACAAAGTGCCGGAGACGGTTTCGAATGCCGTGCGAAAAGCCTGCCGGGCGCGGTGGAGCAGCACCTTCATCGCCCCTTCGCTGCTTCCCTCCCAAGAGGCCATCTCCCCGAGCGACATGTCCTCGAAATAGCGCCGGCGCAGCGTCACCTGGTAACGCAGCGGGAGATTGGTCAGGGCCATGCGCACCAGCTCGGCGGTCTCCTTCTTCTCCAGCAGTTGCTCGGGAAGAATGCCCGAATTCAGATCGACCAGGGCTTTGGTGAGTTGATGATCAACGGCATTCCAGAAGTCGGGCAGCGCGCGGTCCCTGCTCTTCCGGCGCAGGGACTTCCTGATGCAGTTGCGGGCGATGTGAGTCAGCCAGGGAAACATCTCGCCCCGGGACGGATCGAATCGATCGATGGTCTCCAGCGCCGTGACGAAGGTCTCCTGGGCTACGTCGCCTGCGAGGTCCGCATCCCGCCCCACCCGATAAAAGACGAAACCATAAACAGGGTCGGCAAATTTGTCGAACCAGCGAACGACCTCTTCCTTCTCCCGCCGGCGCAGCCGCTGGAAATCGATCTCGGGTTCGGATTGACGGAATGTTTCGTCCATTATGAGGAATAATGTCACAGGAACGGCAAAAGGTTACGGGCAATCATGCAATTTATCGGCGGGGCACTCGACCGCTATGCAACAAAAGGCCAGTCTCGCTGGAGCTCAACGGAGAAATATTTGGGGTGTAAGCCGCGTTTGAAAGAGGCAGTAAACGACCGGACCGGCATCGAACCCGTGAAATGAGCGCATCGGCGAATGGTTTCGCGACCTCTGAATTCCAGGGATTACGGAATTTCGGATAGGAAGATCGAAGCCGGCAGGATCCGCGCTCCGGAGGACGTTCCGGGATTGCTCGCATTGGCAACAACCATCAACTTCGGCATCCCTCTTTGGCGGCAGACCGTTAGAAAGTCGAGACCAATGTGCCAATATGCCGTTAGAAAGTCATATAAAATATGTCCATCGGCCACAAGGACTTCTTTTTCCGGATACGCGACTAACCGTCCAGGTGACCCTTCACAATTCCTGGATGAAAAGCTGCTTGAGAACGCGGCGCGCCTATTTGACACTGTTGATGGAGAAGACTAATATGAGCGTACTTCAGACGCTCTGCTGGGAGATTTATAAGAACTCATGTTAAGGAGATTGGTCAATGACTGAATCGAAGGAAACCGATGACAGGCAGAGATCGATTGTGAGAAGGGATTTTCTGTTCGGCAGCGGTGTAGCGATCGCGGCCGGCGCCCTGGCAGTACCTGCCTCCGTTGCCGAGGCGCTAACCCAAACGGCAGCTCAATCCTACGCAGCCTCGACCGGGTATCTGGTCTATGACAGCAGGCTGT
>CAZTHE010000127.1:0-11370 GCA_964613495.1 uncultured Acidobacteriota bacterium
TCCCGCCGATGTCGCCGAACTCCAGCTTGTTGAAGCGGTACTTGCCGCACGCCAGCGTCAGGATCGCGCAGTCCTTCGGGACCGCTTCGGCGAACTCCGTGTAGTAATTGCGCCCCGATTTCGCCCCGTCGCATCCGCCGATGAGGAAGAAGCGCTTCAGTTGTCCCGCCTTGACGGCTCCGATCACCTTGTCGGCGACCCCGAGGATGGTGCTGTGGCCGAATCCGACCAGGATGGATTTTTCCGGCGCATCGGCGTCGAAGCCGGGCGCGGCCAGCGCCGCGTCGATGACGGGCTGGAACTTGCCGTTTTCCACGTGCTTCACGCCGGGGAATGTGACGAGGCCGGTCGTGAAGATGCGCCCCTGATAGCCGGGCCTGGGCTTCTGGATGCAGTTGGTGGTCATGAGGATCGAGCCCGGGAAGGCGTCGAACTCCTTCGCCTGATCCTGCCAGGCGCCGCCGTAGTTGCCGGCCAGGTGGCTGTATTTTTTCAGTTCCGGGTATCCGTGCGCCGGCAGCATCTCGCCGTGCGTGTACACGTTGATGCCCAGCCCCTGCGTCTGCCGGAGCAGTTCCTCGAGGTCTTTGAGGTCGTGGCCGGAAACGAGGATCGCCTTCCCCTTGACCGGCGTGACGCGCACGCTGGTCGGGACGGGATTTCCGTAGGCGCCCGTATTCGCGGCGTCGAGCAGTTCCATGACCACCAGGTTGATTTCGCCGCACTTCATGTTCAGCTCGAAGAGCCGGTCCACGGTCTGCTCGGGTTGCGTCAGGTAGTCTAGCGCTTCATGAGTGAAGGCGTAGACCCCGTCGTCGTCCTTGCCGAGGACGTGGGCGTGGTCCGCATAAGCGGCGACTCCCTTGAGGCCGTAGGTCAGCAGCTCGCGCAGGCCGGCGATGTCGTCGCCGTACCTGGCCCGCGCCGCGGCGACGCCGATGTCCGCGGCTTGCGTCAGCAATCCGTCGACTGTGTCCGCGGGAGTCCACCGGGCGGGCCCTTCCGGCATTTCGGGCTGCCTGCCGGAACCGCTGCATGCGTGTTCGTACAGCGCCTGTGCGGTCTTCTTGACGGCGGCCGCTTTCCGGACCATGGCTTCCACGCCGGCCGGATCGAAACTGACGTTGGTTACGGTCGTAAACAGCGCCTCGACGACGAATACGTCGACGTCGCCCGATTTAGTGCCCAGCCGGCGCGCCCGCACGGCGTACTGGCTGATGCCTTTGGCCGCGTAGAGCAGCAGGTCCTGCAGTGCCGCCGTCGTCGCATCCTTGCCGCATACCCCCTGCTTTTCGCAACCGCGGCCGCCGGCCGTCTGCTCGCACTGATAACAGAACATGTTCATTCTTGGCTCCCCCTTAGATGAGTCTGTTGTTTATTCATCACGCGTCCCATCATATACTGCGTGTCCGGAAGCAGAATTGATGTGGATCAAGATTCCCGAATTATTTTATAAATTACACCGGTTCCGGCGGTGCGCAAAGGGGCGGCCATGGAAATTTCGAGGATACTCGATCAGGCGGGCTTTTTCGAAGGGATCTCGCCCGCGAGCAGGACGGCCCTGTCCCGGCTATGCATCCCGCACGAGCGGCGAAAGCAGGCGGTCCTTTTCCGCGAGGGGGAGCCCGGGGAGGCGATGTACCTGCTGGTCCGGGGGCGCATCTCGCTGCACAAGCTGTCCCCGGAAGGGCGCGAGACCGTGATCAAGGTCATCCAGCCGGGCGAGGTCTTCGCGGAAGTCATCCTGTTCGAGAAGCGGCAGTACCCGGTGACGGCGCTCGCGCTGACGGACGTCCTCGTTTTCAAGCTGCTCCGCCGCGACCTGCTCGGGCTTCTCCGGGAAGAGGACTTCCGCAACGACTTTATCGCCATGCTGCTCCGGAAGCAGCGCTATCTGGCGGACCGGATTCAGCAGTTGACGAGCCAGGACGTGGAGCAGCGCCTGCGGGCCTTCCTCCTGGAGCAGTACGGCCGTCGGGGCGAGATTCATGCCGAGATCAACAAGAAACAGCTTGCCGCGGCCATCGACGCCACGCCGGAAACGCTGTCGCGCCTTCTCCAGGACCTGAAACGGCGCAAGCGCCTGATCTGGAAACAGGACGTGATCTCCGTCTCCCCGGAATTCTGGACGGAAGATTGATCGGGCATATCTGGGAGATCGGAGATCCGAAATCTGGGATCTGGAATTCCGGTCGGGGCGCTATTTCTTCCCGGTCTTTTTGTCTTCGGGATCCGGTTCCTCTTCGAGGCTGGAGATGCCGGAATCCGCCCCCTCCAGGGCGGCCCTGCTGATTTCGAGCCCTTCGGTCGCGAGGTCCCAGAGCACTTCCTTGTCCTTTTCCTCCGCGATTTTTTTCAGGATCTCGAGCCGCGACAGGGCGCTTTCCATCGTGCTCTTCACCGATTTCAGCGCGCTCCGGACCCTGGCCTTTTCGTAAGGATCCGCCTTTTCGTAGGCGTCTTCCAGGTTGATCATGACGCTCTCGAGGATCCTGCGGTACCCGTCCAGCATGTCCTCCGGCGCAAAGAACTCCAGCGGGTCGCCCGGCTCGGATTCGGTCCCGGAAAGCCGGTCTTCCGCCGTCTTCAGGCGCAGAGCGGCGTATTCCATGTACAGTTTGACGCGGCGGTGGATTTCGGGATTGTTCTGGATCTTCTCGATTTCCTTCTCGGTCAGAAACTCCTTCGGGGGTGCGGCGGCCGTGGCCGCCGCGAAGCACAGGGCGAACCACGATGCAAGAAAACAGACCGCGTGCGGTCTGGGAAGATTCCGGCATGCCATGGTAGCGAGCCCCCTATTGGAAGATCAGGTCGACGAACCTCTTGCGGATTTCCTCCGCGCGGGCGAGGTGCAGGTCGAACACGTCCTGCTGCTCGACGGGGGCCCTGGCCTTGTAGCCCCGGAATTCAGTAATCGTTTTGCGCACCCGGATCTCATACCGGATGAGCGCCCTCGATTTCTTTTTTCCCTGAAGGTTGGCCTCGATGTCCTCCAGGGACCCGGCGAGGAGGCCTGTCCACGCTTCCAGGCCAACCGGGATGGGGGAGAAATCGTCGTCGGCGGCAGCACGGTGCACCGTCTGCTGCATCCTCCGGCAGGCGGCCTCGTACACCTTGATGCGGTCGTCGAGTTTTCGCGCGGCCGCGAGCCGCGTCTTTTCGGAGGCCGACAACAGGTTCCCCTCGAGCAGGGCCGGCGGCGCGGCCTGGAGGAACGCGCAGAGGATCAGGCTCAGCCATCCGATCAGGGACATGGCGATCACATCTTGTCGGGGACCTCGCACCCCAGCAGGCGGAGCGCCTCCGTCAACTGCCGGCGGACCATGTCCGCGGCCAGAAGCAGATGCCGTCTCCGGTCCGGGTCCGTTTCCGAGAGAATATGGTGTTTGTGATAAAAGAGGTTGAATTTCTGCGCCAGCGAAAACGCGTATTTGCAGAGCTGTCCCAATTCGAGAGACTGGGCGATCTGCCGCACGACGTCCGGCAGCCGGGCCGCCAGGCAGAGCATCTCCCAGACGGCGTCGTTTCCGTCAAGAAATTCGGCGAAACCGGCCGGCAGGGCGTCGTGGGCGGGAGGCGCTTCCCGCGACTCCGCGAGTTTCCGGAAGATGTTGTTGGCGCGCACGACGGCGTACTGCACGTAAGGGCCCGTTTCGCCTTCGAAATTCAGGGCTTCCTTGAAATCGAAGGCGATGACCGTGTTGCGGGCGAAACGCAGCAGAAAGTACCGCAGCGCACCCACGGCGATGATCCGCGCGATCGCGGCGGACTCCGCGTCGGGGAGGGCGTGGCGCGCCCGGACCTCCGCCAGCGCCTTGCTGCAGAGCGTATCCAGCAGGTCGTCCGCTTTCACGCCCAGACCCTTCCGGCCGGACACCTCCACGTACGGACGCTTCCGGTCCTGCTCCGAAAGAGGGAATCCCAGCTCGTCGCAGCAGGCGGGCGTCAACGCCACCATCTCATAGGAAAAGTGGATCGAGTTCTCCGCCTGTTCGTGATATCCCAGCGCCCTCAGGCCCTGGACCACGATGTTCTGGAGGTAGGCCTGGCGGCTGTCGATGACGTTGTAGACGCGCCGCGCATGGCCGAAGGGGGGCGGGGAGGATCCGGGCTCGGCCTCCGGCGCCGTGATCCAGAGCGTGTGCCCGCCGCGGACTTCGTAAGGCCTGTAATGGAAGTCCAGGCCGAGGAGGCCCAGTTTCCACAGCTGGTACGCGATGTCCTTCCCGACATAGGTGACGGTTCCGTCGGAACGGACGATGATTTTTTCGTCCTCTTCCGCTTCCGCGCGCGGGCTCCCCGCCTGGGCGCCTCCCGTGTTCATGACCCAGCAGCCGCGGTTTTTGCCTTCGTCGACGTAGTAGATGGCGCCGCGCTCCTTCAGGAGCCCGTACGCGGTTTCCCAGAAGTGCAGGTGGAGGATCTCGCTTTCGCGCGGCAGCAGGTCGTAGCGCACGTTGATCCGGTCCATCGTGGCCAGGTGCGCCCGGACGATGCGCATGGCGACGTGTTCCGCGAGCGCCGCGGTGGGATTGTTCCCGGACTCGACGGCCTGCAGCGTCAGGCTGCGCCACTTCCCGTTTTCCTCGGACTGCCGGTAGAACTCCGCGACTCTGGCGTACACGTCCCAGCAGTAATAGTCGAATTTGCCGTCCACGGCGGCGACGTCCCGGAGCGTCATGGCCTGCATGCGCTCGAGGCCCACGACGACGTCGGCGACCTGGACCCCCGTGTTGTCGAGGTAGTTCTGCACTTCCACCTCGTGGCCGAGGAACCGCAGGCACCGCACGAACGAGTCGCCCAGCGTCGCGTTTCGCAGGTGGCCGATATGGGCGGCCTTGTTGGGATTGATGTTGGTGTGTTCCACGATGATCTTGCCGGCGTCCTGCGGGTCCGAGATCCGGCCGAAGCGTTTTCCGTCGATGCTGCAGAGGAGCGCGAGAGCGAACGCGCCGCGGTCGAGATGAAAGTTGAGGTAACCGCCTCCGGCAACGTCCACTCCGCCGATCCCCGGGATCCGCCCCGCATCGGAGGCGAGTTCCGCGGCGATGGAGGCCGGCGGGCGCCGGACCTTGCGCGCGAGGTCGAACGCCACGGGGAGCGCCAGTTCGCCCAGATCGATTTTCGGCGGGATGGTGAAATTCAAGGACGGGTATCGGACCTGGTACCGTTCGGCAATGCGGTCCAGGAGAGCTTTTTCCAGGTTTCGCGTGAGTGCAAGTAGCATGGTCTTCTTTCTCTGAAAGTGGAATCCGGCCCAAAAGTTCATGATACACGATCCGGACAGGCGGATACAGCCCCCAACGGCCCGCGTCCGGCCGCGACTGCCTTGACTTCGCGGCGCACGGCTCATAGACTCACTCCGGAGTTCAAACGGGGAAGGGATCGCCATCGATATGCAGACAGAAAATCGGAGGGTTCTATTCATCGAGCCATTTTCGGGCGTCAGCGGCGACATGATGGTCGCCGCGCTCCTCGACCTGGGTTTCGATTTCGAGGAGTTGAAGGCCCGGTTGAGCCTCCTGCCGCTCGACGGGTACCGGCTTTCCTCGGCCCGCTGCAGCCGTTCCGGCATCCAGGCGGTGAAGTTCGACGTCGAGACGGGACACGAGCATGCGCACCGCACCTTCGCGGACATCCGCGCCATGATCGCGGAGAGCGGCCTGAGTCCCTGGGTCCGCGCCAAGTCGATCGAGGCGTTCCGCAGACTCGCGGAAGCGGAGGGGAAAATCCACGGGCACCCGCCGGAAAAGGTGCATTTCCACGAGGTCGGCGCGGTGGACTCCATCGTCGACATCGTGGGGACGATGATCGCGGTGGAATCGTTCCTACCGGCCCGCATCCTTGCGGCCCCCGTGAACGTCGGGCGCGGCACGCTGGAGTGTCAGCACGGAACCTACCCGGTTCCCGGCCCGGCCACCCAGGAGCTTCTCCGGGGCGTCCCGACCTTTTCCAATGCGGTGGACGGGGAACTGACGACGCCGACGGGGGCGACGCTCCTGGCGACCCTCGTGGAGGAATTCGGTTCCCAGCCCGCGATGAAGGTCCGGGCCTCCGGTTACGGGGCCGGCACCCGGCAGACTCCGGGCAACGCGAACGTGCTCCGGGTGAGCCTGGGTGAGGAGATGGCCGCCGCCGCGGCGCCTCCCGCGGAGCAGGTGGCCGTGATCGAGGCCACGATCGATGACATGAGCCCGCAGGTGTACGGCTACTTTCAGGAACGGGCGCTTGCGGAAGGCGCGCTCGATGTTTACGCCACGCCGATAACCATGAAGAAGAACCGTCCGGCCCTGAAGATAACGTGCGTCTGCGCCGTTGGCGACTTGGACCGGATGGCCGGCCTGATCTTCCGCGAAACCACCACGATCGGGATCCGGCACACCGTTGCCGGACGAAAGACGCTGCGCCGGGAATTTTTCCCGGTGGAAACGCCCTTCGGGCCGGTCACGATGAAGGTGTCGTACCTTGGGGACCGCCCCGTCAATTCGGTTCCCGAATTTGAAGACTGCCGCCGGCTGGCGCTGGAAAAGGGCGTCGCGGTGAAAGAGGTGCAGGCCGCCGCGGTGCGGGCCTGTCCGCGGTCCGGGCGCTGACGCGTCCCGGCGAACGGGCGGCGAGTCCGAACAACACGACAGGGGAGCCGTCGTCCGGCGGCCGCGATCGATCGGGCCGCGGCCGCGCGTCCGCCTTCCCGGGAAAGGGAAAAATGTCCGAAGAAGATCTCTCTCAAATCAGCATCGAAGAGTTTGCAAGGGTCCAGATGCGCGTGGGCCAGGTTCTGGAAGCCGAGAAAATCGAAGGATCCCGCAAGCTGATCCGGATGAAGGTGGATATCGGCACCGAGGTGCGCCAGGTCGTCGCCGGGATCGCCGAGGCCTATGAGCCCGAGAGCCTGCTGAACCGCAAGGTGGTGATCGTGGCCAACCTCAAGCCTGCCCGGCTGATGGGTGTCGAATCCAACGGCATGGTCGTCGCCGCGTCGGTGGATGGGCGGCCCGTGCTCGCCACGTTTGTCGAAGACGTCCCGAACGGCGCGCTCCTCAAGTAAGCGAAATGATGCCGATCCGTCCCGCACCTATGATAAGATCCCTGCCTCCGGGAGTGGTGGTATCCCCGGTGCGGCTGCGGTCGAGAGTATGGAATTGAATCCGCAAGACATCTACAAGCTCGTCGAAAACGGCATGGCGCAGGTGGAAGAGGAACTCGCGCGCCAGTCCGCCTCGAATATCCCGCTGATCCGCCAGATCGGCGGATACATCTGCAACAGCGGCGGCAAGAGGATCCGTCCCGCGATCCTGCTGCTGGGCGCCAAGATGTGCGGTTACGAAGGCCCCGTCGGACCGAGGCTGGGCGCCATCGTCGAGATGATCCACTCGGCCACCCTGGTCCACGACGACATCATCGACAACGCCAGCGTGCGGCGCGGGCGAGCCTCGGTGAACGCGCAGTGGGGGAACGAAATCACCGTCCTGATCGGGGACTGGCTGTACATGACGTCGTTCAGCCTGGCGCTCGGGGAGCGGCAGCTGAAGGTGCTGGACGTCCTGATCGCCGCCACGCGGAAGATGGTGGAAGGGGAGTTGATCCAGCTGACCTTCAACGGGGACCTGGACATCACCGAGGAACAGCACCTGGACATCTCCATGCGCAAGACCGCCTTTCTCTTCTCGGCGTGCTCGCAGCTCGGCGGTTTCCTGGGCATGGCCGGGGAAGGGGAGGAAGAGCTCCTGCGGCTGTACGGGCTGAATGTCGGGCTGGCGTTCCAGCTCGTGGACGACGTGCTGGATTATACGTCCGACGAGAGCACGCTCGGGAAGCCGGTCGGGAGCGACCTGAAGGAAGGGAAGCTGACGCTCCCGCTGATCTACCTGATGCGCGACGGCGAACCGCGCCACCGGGAACTGGTCCGGGAGGCGCTGCGCGACAAGAGACTCTACGAGCGCAACCGGGACGCGATCCTGGGCCTGATCCGCGACTACCGGACGGCCGACCGGGTCCTGGACAAGGCGCGCGACTACGCAAAAACCGCAAAACAGTGCCTCGCCGATTTCCCCCCCTGCCCGGCGCGGGACGTGCTGCTGGCCGTCCCGGACTACATCGTACGGCGGGACCGCTGACCGGACGAGGGTCGCGCCTTATTCGGGAGCGGGCGCCGGCGGCTCCTCCGGGAGACGCGGTTCGCCCTCGGGCGCGGCGGGTTGCGGTGTCTGGAAGGGCTCGGGGGGGGTGTCCTTCAGGATGGCGCGCATGCAGTCGATCCAGACCGGCAGGGCCGCGACCGCCCCGGATTGCCGGGCCCCCAGCGTTTTTTTCTCGTCGTAACCGATCCACACGGCCGCAGTGAGGGAGGGCGTGAATCCGACGAACCAGGCGTCCGTGAAATCGTTCGTGGTCCCGGTTTTCCCGCCGAGCGGGCGCCCCAGTGTCTTCGCGGCCGCCGCCGTGCCGCTCTGCACCACCTCCTGCAGCAGGCCGAGCAGCTGCCCCGCGACCTCGGGACTCAGCACCTGGCGGGTTCTGGGTACGCTTTCTTCTTTTTTCTGCCGATCGTAGTCTTCGACTCTCCGGATGAAATACGGTTCGGCCCGGATCCCCAGATTCGGGAACACGGTGAAGGCCGACGCCATCTCCAGCGGCGTCGCTTCGCAGGCCCCGAGGGCCAGGGGAAGGTATGGATCCATCGGGCCGGCGAGGCCGAAGCGCCGGGCCATCACCACCACGTTTTTGATCCCGATGAGCGACGCCACGTTGACGGTGGGCACGTTCCTCGATTCGGTCAGCGCCTGCCGGATGGCGATCCTGCCCTTGAATTTCCCGTCATAGTTGCCCGGTTTCCACGCGCGGCCAAGCGCATCGGGGAAGCTGACCGGGCCGTCCATGACGGTGCTGTCGGGCGTCAATCCCTTCTCGAAAGCGGTCGCGTAGACGATCGGCTTGAATGTGGAGCCCACCTGCCGCATCGCCTGGGTGGCCCGGTTGAATTCGCTGACCTCGAAATCGTAACCGCCGACCATGGCCTTGATCTCGCCGGTGCTGTTCTGGAGGATAATCACCGCCCCGTCGACGGCGGGGCGCTGATCCAGGAGGAGGGACACGGCCTGCCGCTCCGCGTCGAGCGCGACGACTTTGAAATAAGCCAGGTCCCCCGGTTTCAGGATCCGCCCGGGCGCCGCCGCCCGCGTCCAGACCATTTCCTTCGGGCCGACGGTTCCGCGGTATTTCCCGATCCGGATGGACGCCTGGTTCCCCGAGATGCCCTCGACCAGGCCGATGACCACGTCGTCGGCATAAAACGCGCGGCGCCAGCTCGGGTGCGCGTAGGTCTCCAGATCGGCGGCGGGATCTTTCAGGATATTGCCTGCGGGCCCGCGCCACCCGCGCGCCTTGTCCTGACGGCGCAGCTGTTCGCGCAGCGCCTGCTGTGCCGCGTTCTGCATCCCGATATTCAGCGTCGTGTAGACGCGCAATCCCTTCCGCCAGATTTCCTCGGTGGAATACCGGGCGGCGAGCGAGCGCCGCACCCATTCGAGGAAATGGGGCGCGATGTCCCTGCCGCCCGGAGCCGGGGTCTTGAGGATCTGCGGCCGGGCTTTGGCCTCGGCGGCCAGCTTCGGAGAGATCATGCGTTCCGACGCCATCCGGTCGAGCACGAAGTTCCTGCGCTGCAGCGCCGCTTTCGGGCGCAGGCGCGGCGAGTAGACCGTCGGGTTTCGCGGGAGTCCCGCGATCATGGCGCACTCTTCGAGCGTGAGGTCTTTCAGCTGTTTTCCGAAATAGTAATCCGCGGCCGCGGCCACGCCGAACACGCCGGGCCCCATGTTGTGCAGGTTGCAGTAGAGCGTCAGGATCTGCTGTTTGGAATACTGCTTTTCGATCTTCCAGGCGATCAGCAGCTCCTTGATCTTGCGGTCCGGGGTTTTCTCGTAGTTGCCGAGCAGCATGCGCGCCAGCTGCTGCGTGATGGTGCTGGCGCCTTCGGCCAGGCGCATTTTCATGATGTCTTTATAGACCGCGCGGACGTTGGAGAAGTAGTCGATCCCGGAATGGTGGTAGAACTGGTCGTCTTCGGTGGCGACGATGGCGAGCTGCAGATAGGACGGGATCTCCTCGAAGGGCACGACGATGCGCCGCTCGAGGAACAACTCGCCGATGACCCTGTTGTCGTCCGAATACACGTCGGTGATGACGTCCGGCCTGAAATCCTCCAGGCTCTGGATTTTGGGAAGGTTGTACTCGTAGCCCCGCAGGATGCCGAACCCGGCGCCGGCGGCCAGGGACACGACGACCAGGAAGCCGTAGAAGATCCAGAGCCAGAGGGGCAGCCGGGGCTTCGATTTGCCGGAATGCGTCGCGCGATGCAGGGTCATATCCAGTCGCGCATTATAGCACACCGATCCGTTTCGCAGGATCGGCGATTCCGGTTCCGGTCCGGATTCCCGGCGTCAGAACGGGATGTCGCCGTCCTCTCCGGCCTGCGCCTGCTGCGGCGCACCGCCTCCCCTGGAATCGAGAAATGTCACCCGCGAAGCGATGACGTCCGTAAAATAGCGCTTCTCCCCCGGCGTCTTCTCCCAGGACCGCGTCTGCAGAGATCCCTCGATGCAGACCAGTTGCCCCTTTTTCAGGTACTGGTTGCAGATTTCGGCGACCTTGCCGAACACCGTGACCCGGTGCCATTCCGTGGTTTTTTCCGCGTTGCTGCCGCGGTAGGTGTCGGTGGCCAGCCGGAAATTGGACACGCGCGTGCCGCCGGCCGTCATCCGCTCTTCCGGATCCCTTCCCAGCCTTCCGATGAGCAGGACCTTATTGATTGTTCCCATAGTTCGCTCTCCCAGCCTATTAACCGCCCCGGGGGAAAATGAGCCAAAAAAAATCGCGCCCGACCGGCTATTTTTCCAGGGCGCCGCAGGACGCGGGATGGGGCCGCCGGGGACTCCGTGCGCGGGCGGCGAAAAAAAACGGGGGGGATTCCGCCGGGCGGCCGGGAAGGGGGCCCGGCGAGGGCGAATCCCGCCATATTTTCGCGGAAGCGAGGGGGGCGCTCCCGGGCGGCCCAAAATAAAGAATCTCCAAATATTTCATTTGCTTGACAGGATTCTGAGGGTTTGCTATATTCCTCGGGTTTTTCGCTGAATCAGGCACGGACCGGAGATGCTAATGCGTGTTACGTCTTCCGGCTGTGCTGACTTTATTTTAAGGAGAGCAAAGTTTGCCGACCTTCAATCAGCTGGTACGATCTGGCCGAAAGAAGATTCGTTTTAAGACGAAGAGTCCGGCTTTGCAGGGGAGTCCTCAACGGAGAGGGGTTTGCACTCGGGTGTATACATCCACACCCAAGAAGCCAAATTCGGCGCTGCGCAAAGTTGCACG
>CAZTHE010000128.1:0-7352 GCA_964613495.1 uncultured Acidobacteriota bacterium
CGCACGCTTTGATTTCAGGAGGTCCGCCGGCGGTTCCATGCAGAGAGATGCCACGGATTGCACGGAGGACACGGATTGAAAAGATGAAAAAAATCCGTGAGATCCGTGTTAATCCGTGGCTGTTTTTTTGTCATTCCGGTTCCTCCGCGCACGTGGATTCTTAGACGCAGTGCGCCAGGAACCGTGGCCGGTGGGGCGCAGGCGGTTTGCCAGGATCGCGACGATTTCCTCGATGTCCAGTGCGGACGTGTCCAGGATGATGTCCGCGCGGGCGTAGAAGGGACCGCGCTGTTCCAGCAGGGATTGGACGCGCCCCCGGCGGTCTCCGGTCTGAAGCAGCGGGCGCGTCGCGTCGTCGCCGCAGCGGCGGAGAATGGTGGGGATGTCGGCCGTCAGCGTCACGACGGTGCCGCTCCCTTTCATGGCCTCGAGGTTCTTCGGGTCGACGATGGCGCCGCCGCCGGTGGCGACGACACATCCCGAGCGCCGCGCGATGCGCTCGACCATGCGCGATTCCATCTCCCGGAAGGCGCTCTCGCCCCGCTCGGCGAATATCGCCGAAATGGCGGTCCCCGCCTCGGCCTCGATGCGGGCGTCCATGTCGACAAACTCGCAGCCCAGAGTCTCGGCCAGCCGCTTTCCCACCGAGGACTTCCCCGTTCCCATGAAGCCGCAAAGGTAGATGTTTGGTCGTTCCGACGCCATTCTCTCCTCCGGACCCAGTGTATCATCTGTCGAATTCCAGATTCCAGATTCCAGATTCAGGATTCCAGATCTGGAATCCGGAATCTGGAATCTGGAATCTGTATTCATGGTATCGTAATCACAAACAGCCACAGGAGGGGAACCATGGAACCCTGGCGGACCGGGATCACCACTTCGGACGCGAAGAGCATTTACATCCGGGGATACGAGGTGGCGTCGCTGATGCGGCAGGCGACGTTTACGGACATCGTCTTCCTGCTGCACCAGGCGCGGCTGCCGTCGAAGGAGGAGCGGTCCCTCTTCGACGCGATCCTGATCGGCGTCTCCGATCACGGGACCGAAGCCCCGTCTGCCGCTGCGGCCCGGATCGTAGCCTCCGGAAACCGCAGGTCGCTGGAGGCCGCCGTGGCTGCCGGCGTCCTGGCCATGGGCGACGCGCACGGCGGCGCAGCCTCGGACTGCATGCAGATGATGGCCGACGGGATCGCGGCGGCTCGGGCCGAAGGAGTGTCGTTCCGGGAAGCGGCGGGGCGCGTCGCGGAGGACGCGAAGGCGCGGAAACGGCGCCTCCCCGGCATCGGGCACCGGGTGCATACCGAAGACCCGCGCACGCGCGTCCTTTTCGAGATGGCCGGCGCTTACGGGGTGGCGCGCGACGGGGTCGCGTTCATGCAGGCCCTGGAAGCGGCGGCGCGCGAACGCATCCGCCCGCTGCCGATCAACATCGACGGCGCCATGGCCGCCGTGCTCCACGACCTCGGGTTCCCTCCGGCCGTGGGCCGGCTCGTGTTCATCATCGGCCGCGTCACGGGCGTAACCGCGCACGTGATGGAGGAGCACGTCCGGGAAAAGCCGATGCGCGTCCGGTTCCCGGTATCCTACGACGGCCCGCCGCCGCGCGAAATCGAGTAGCGTCCGCCGCCGAATGTGAGATTTCTGAGCCCAGGTCCGCCATCATCTGGAATCTGGAATCTGGAATCTGGAATCTGGAATCTCTGGGAGGTGCACGATGAAGCTCCTGGAAGGCATCAAAGTGCTGGACCTGACGATGGTCCTGTCGGGGCCTTTCGCAACGCTACACCTGGCGCTCCTCGGGGCGGAGGTGATCAAGATCGAGCCCCCGGGCTCGGGCGACCTGGCGCGCAAACTGGGGAACGTCCCGAAGCTGAACGACGCATTGATGGGGACGAGTTACCTGGCCCAGAACTCCAACAAGAAGTCGCTCACGCTGAACCTCAAGCACGAAGAGGCGCAGCGGATCTTCCGGAAACTGGCCGCGACGGCGGACGTGGTCGTGGAAAACTTCCGCCCCGGCGTCATGGACCGCTTCGGATTGTCCTACGCGTCGCTGGCCGCGATCAATCCGCGGATCGTTTATTGCGCGATCTCCGGCTTCGGCCAGACGGGTCCGGACGCGATGAAGCCGGCCTACGACCAGATCATCCAGGGATTGAGCGGCACGATGGCCGTCAACGGGGACGAACGCCTGAATCCGCTGCGCTGCGGGTTCCCCGTCTGCGACACGGTGGGCGGCTTGAACGCCGCCTTCGCCATCCTCGCGGCGCTGTTTCACCGGGAGCGGACCGGGGAGGGGCAGTTCATCGACATCGCGCTGCTGGATTCCATCATGCCCCTGATGGGCTGGGTCGTGGCAAACCTGCTCATCGGGAAACAGCCGCCGGCGCTGCTCGGGAACGACAATTTCACGGCCGCCCCGTCGGGCACCTTCGCGACCAAGGACGGGCATATCAATATCGCGGCCAACAAGCAGGAGCAGTGGGAGTCGCTGGCCGACCTGCTCGGATTGAGCGAACTGAAGGCGGACGCCCGTTTCCGGCAGCGGGACGAGAGAAAGAAGAACCGCAGGGCGCTCACGCCGCTCCTGGAGGAGCGGCTGAAGGAGCACGAAACGGATTACTGGGTCGACCTGTTCAACGCGCACAGCGTCCCTTCCGGCGCCATCCTCGGTCTCGAAGAGGCGCTCGGACAGCCGCAGATCCTGCGCCGCGGGACGCTGAAAAACATCCATGCCGAGGGCATCGGTTATCTGAAGCTGTTCAACCTGACCGCGCAGTTCGAAAAGACGCCGGGTGAACTCCGGTCCGCGCCGCCGCATTTGTCCGAGCACACGAGCGAAATCCTCTCGGGTCTGGGATACGGCGAAGAGCAGATTGCGGCGCTCCGCGACGCGGGCGCGATATGATTCCAGATTTCAGATTCCAGATTTCAGATTTCAGATTCCCGGTTGGTCAGGCGCATTCCTGCCTCCCGAGAACCGATATTTCTTCCTGAGGCGCAAATCGGTTTGCCTCCCTCCCATCTGGAATCTGGAATCTGCAATCTGGAATTCAAACGCGTTGCAGGATGGCGTCGGTCATGGCTTCGGTGGAGGCGGCGCCGCGGGCGACGACGCCGGGGCCGCCCGTCATGCGGAGCATGTCGTAGGTGCGCACCTTCCCCTCGGCGATGACGGCGGCGATGGCGGCGCGGATCCTGCCGGCCTTCTCGGTCTCGTCGAGGTGCTCCAGCATCAGGCACGCGCTCAGGATCATGGCGACGGGGTTGACGATCGACGGGGCGAGGTTTTCGTACTTCGGCGCGGAGCCGTGGGTCGGCTCGAAGATGGCGCAGCCGTCGCCGATGTTGGCGCTGTTGGCGAACCCCAGGCCTCCGACCAGCCCGGAAAAGGCGTCGCTGATGATGTCGCCGAACATGTTGGTCGTGACGATCACGCCGTAGTCCTCGGGATTCTTGTTGAGCCACATCATCTGCGCGTCGATGTTGGTTTCCCGGAGAGGGATTTCCGGGAAGTCGCGTGCGACGCTCAGCGCTTCCGCGCGCATCATGCCCGATGTTTCGCGCAGGATGTTGGGCTTCTCGCAGACCGTCACGCTCCCGAACCCGTGGCGGCGCGCGTAGCGGAAGGCGGCGGCGGCGATCCTGCGGCAGGCGCCGCGCGTGACGATGCGGCAGGAGACGGCCAGGTCCTCGCCCGGAGTGGACCGGAACGCGGCCATCTTCGGGTGGGACTCGAGGGCCGTCCGCACGTTTTCCGGAGGATTCGTCCACTCGACGCCGCTGTAGAGGCCTTCGGTATTCTGCCGGAACACTGCCACGTTGATGTCGGGCTCGATCATGCGGCCGTCGAGCCGCCTGACGAAGTTGAGCGGGTTCCCCTGGAACGTCCGGCACGGCCGGATGCAGACGTCGAGGTTGAAGTGCTGCCGCAACGCGACGATGGGACTGTAGTACACGAATCCCTTGTTCCTGAGCCCGGGATCGAGTTCCCGGTCCGCCTGGTCCTTCGGCTTGGACGTGATGGCGCCGAACAGTCCTATCTTGTGCTTTTCGAGAAGATCCAGCGTGCGCCGGGGCAGGGGATTCCCCTCGGTGCACCAGAAGCGCCATCCGATGTCCGCGTGGACGTAGTCTGCCCGGAATCCAACGGCTTCCAGGACCCGAAGCGCCTCGGGCAGCAGCGTCCTGCCTATGCCGTCTCCCGGCATCGTCACGATGGTTCTTTTTTCCATCGTCCCTCTAATCCTTTAATCCTTCATTCCTTCGAGCGGCGAGCGACTGCGCCGAACCGCCTCTGCGCACCTTGACCATCTCGGCGACGATCGAAAGGGCGATCTCTTCGGGCGATTCGGACCCGATGTCCAGGCCGATCGGCGCGTAGACTCTCTTCAGGAGCTCTTCCGGAATCCCGTCCTCGTCCCGGAAGCGGATGAAGCAGGCCTTGATCCTTCTCCTGCTCCCGATCATGCCGATGTATTTGGCCGGGCTGTGGATGATCTCGCGCAGGCAGGGTTCGTCGAACTGGTGGCCGCGCGTGATGAGGACGATGTAGGTCTGCGGCGTGATCTCGAGGCCGCGCAGCGTCGCGGCCATGTCCCCGACCAGGACTTCGTCGGCATCGGGGAACCGTTCGCGGTTTGCGTATACGACGCGATCGTCCATGACGGTGACGTGAAATCCGAGGATTTTCGTGAATTTGACCAGCGGGACCGCCAGGTGCCCCGCCCCCACGATGATGACCTTGCGCGCGGCCGTCAGCACCTCGAAAAACACCTCCGCCTTGCACCCGGATCCCGGAAGGGTCATGGCGATCCTGCGGCACTCCTCTCTGCGCAGCCGGGTTTCCGCTTCTTTCAGCACGGCCTCCCGCAACTCCCCGTTGCGGATGCCGCCGGCCCGGACGGCGCCGCCGCGGATCACGCACTTCTCTCCCAAAGCCGTATCCGGGCAGTCTCCCGCATCGACCACGGTAGCCAGCACCGCGGCCGCCCGGTCCTTTTCCGCCTCGAGCAGCGCATCCGCGATTTCCGGGTCGGCCGAGCCGCCGCCCTTCCGCCACGGATCGATAAAAACGTCCATGGTGCCGCCGCAGACGGCCGGGCTGTTCGATTCGATGTCGTCCATGAGCTCCACCCCGGCCATCACCGGCCGGTGCGAGCGGATCGATTGGACCGCTTCGCGGCAGACCTCCGCCTCCCCGCAACCTCCCCCGACCGTCCCCAGGATCGCGCCGGAAGCCGTGACGACCATCTGCGCGCCCACTTCCCGCGGCGTCGAGCCCAGAGTCGAAACGATGGTCGTGACCGCCACCGTTTCCCCTTCCTCCAAAAATTGCCTGACCTGACGATACATGGCGTCCATTCCCCAAACAAAACCGTTAGAGTAAACAGCCCATAATCATTACCCTATTGCGGCCCCTGCGGCCAGAATTTTTTATCTTGCCGCCGCGTCCGCCTGGCGGGCGCGCCGCGTCCCGCCAAACGGGCCCGCGACGGACGGGTTGACGCGGGGGCGTCGTTTCATGGAAAATTATACGCAGCCGGGCAGGAACGGGAATTCGTTGACCCGGGGCCCGGCAAACTGGAGGTTGCCCTGACGTCCACCGTGCCTACGAGCCGACCCATCGAGATTCTCCTCGTCGAGGACAGTCCGAGCGATACGGACCTCACCGTCGAAGCACTGCAGGCGGGGCGGATTTCGAGCAATCTCAGCCACGTGGAAGACGGCGTCGAGGCGATGGAATTCCTGCACCGGAGGAATCCGTACGCCGGCGCCCCGAGGCCCGACCTGATCCTGCTGGATCTGAACCTGCCGCGCAAGGACGGCAGGGAGGTCCTTGCGGAACTGAAATCCGATCCCGACCTGCGCACCATCCCGGTCGTGGTATTGACGACCTCCCACGACGACCGGGACGTGGTGCAGGCGTACCGGCTCCAGGCGAATTGTTATATCGCCAAACCGGTTGATTTTGTGCAGTTCGTAAACGTCATCCGGTCCATAGAGCATTTCTGGCTCGAGGTGGCGGCGCTTCCCCAAAAGACATGATCTGCCGAGGCGGGATTCCCATGCGAAAATACGGCGTCTGGATTGCCCTGTTCGTCTCCGTTCTCCTGATATCGGGATGCCGGCGTGCGCCGGAAAACCGCTACGAATTGCGCGGCACCGTCGTTTCGGTCGATAAGGCGCAGCGCCAGGCCGTAATCGAGCACGAGGAGATCCCCGGGCTCATGCACGCGATGACGATGCCGTTCAACGTCCGCGAAGACTGGGTCCTGGAGGCGCTTGCGCCCGGCCAGTCCGTCGAGGCGGCGCTGGTGGTGAAGGGGGACCGCTCCTGGATCGAGGACGTGCGGATCAGCCAGAGCAGGTCCGTGGACACTCCGGGCGCGCGCAGCGTGTTGCCCGCGCCGGGCGACGCCGTGCCCGGTTTCGGCCTCGTGGACCAGGACGGCCGGCCGATCGACCTCGCGCAGTTCCGCGGCCGGCCCCTCCTGATGACCTTCATTTACACCCGATGCCCGCTCCCGGATTTCTGCCCCCGCACCAATATGAATTTTGCCGAGGTCTACCGCGGACTGCGGTCCCTGCCCGCCTCCGACCGGAAGCCGCGCCTGCTGACCGTGAGCTTCGACACGGAGTACGACAAGCCCGCCGTACTGAAGGAATACGCCCGGCGGTTCATGAATCCTCCGGATTTCGGCGAGTGGACCTTCGCGACCGGGTCCGAAGAGGAGATCCGCGCGATCACCGGGCACTTCGGCCTGATCTACCGCCACGAGTCCGGCCAGATCACGCACTCGCTGGTGACCGCCCTGATCGCGCCCGACGGAAGACTCGAGAAACTCTACCTCGGGAATCAATGGACCCCGGGGGAGATCCTGGCCGCATACCGATAGCATGGATCCTCTGTCCGTGTTTCACCCGGTCGTCCGGGAATGGTTCGAAGGCCGGTTCGCCGCGCCCACCGAGGCGCAGGCCCGTGGCTGGCCGGCGATCGCTTCGGGAAGCCATACCCTGATCGCGGCGCCGACCGGTTCGGGAAAAACGCTGGCCGCCTTCCTCCTGTGCATCGACCGGCTGCTGCGGGCTTTTATCGGGGGCGCCCTGCCCGATTGCGCCCGGGTCGTGTACGTTTCCCCCCTGAAGGCCCTGTCCAACGACATCCACCGCAACCTGGAACTGCCCTTGCGCGAAATCGCCCGGCTTGCCGAAGCGAGAGGCCTGAAACCCCCCGGCATACGCGTCGCCGTGCGGACGGGCGACACGCCCGCGCGCGAACGGCGCGCCCTGGCGCGCAAACCGCCGCACATCTGGATCACCACCCCGGAGTCGCTCTACATCCTGCTGAC
>CAZTHE010000128.1:7362-11283 GCA_964613495.1 uncultured Acidobacteriota bacterium
TGCTGACCTCCGAGAGCGGGCGGCGCGGCCTGCGGGGAGTGCAGACGCTGATCCTGGACGAAATCCATTCGGTCGCCGGAAACAAGCGCGGATCGCACCTGGCGCTATCCGTCGAACGGCTCTGCGCTCTCAGCGGCGAACCGGTGACGCGCATCGGCCTCAGCGCCACGCTGCGTCCCGTCGAAGAGGCCGCCCGTTTCCTGGCCGGGACCGCCGGGACGGATTCCGCCGGGACCCCGCGGTGCGCGATCGTCGATACGGGCCGCCTGCGCACGATGGACCTGCGGGTGGAAATGCCGGACGCCGAACTCGGCCCCATCGCGACCCTGGAGCTCTGGGACGAGACGGTCGAACGCATCGCCCGCCTCGTCCGCGAACGGCGGACGACGCTGATCTTCGTCAACACGCGCCGCCTCGTGGAGCGCGTCGCGCACCAGTTGTCGGGGAAGATCGGGGAGGAAAGCGTCGTGGCGCACCACGGGAGCCTGTCGCGCAAGACCCGGCTCGAGGCCGAGGAGCGCCTCAAACGCGGCGAAGCCCGCGCATGCGTGGCGACGGCCTCGCTGGAACTCGGGATCGACATCGGCGCGGTGGACCTGGTGTGCCAGGTCGGCTCGCCCCGCTCGATCGGCCTGCTCGTGCAGCGCGTGGGGCGCTCCGGCCACCGGCTGGGCGCCCTGCCCGCGGGACGCATCTTCCCGCTGACGCGCGACGAGCTGCTGGAATGCGCCGCGCTCGTCTACGCGGTGCGGAGAGGCGATCTGGAAAAATTCTCCGTCCCGCCGTGGCCGCTGGACGTCCTGGCGCAGCAGATCGTGGCCATGTGCGCCGCTGAGGACTGGCGCGTGGACGATCTCTTCCGCGTCGTCCGCCAGGCGTATCCGTACGCGAAATTGCCCCGGCCGTTTTTCGACCGCGTGGTGAAGATGCTGTCCGAAGGATTCGCCGGAAAGCTCGGCCGGAAATCCGCCTGCCTCCACTACGACGGCGTCCACGGGGTGCTCCGGGCCCGGCGCGGCGCCCGGCTGGCCGCGCTGACGGGAGGCGGCGCCATTCCGGACAGCGCCAGTTACGACGTGATCGCCGAACCGGACGGCGCCGGCGTCGGAAGCGTCTATGAGGACTTCGCCGTCGAGAGCATGGCCGGAGACGTCTTCCTGCTCGGGAACACGTCCTGGCGCATCCGCCGGATCGAAAGGGGCAGGGTCCTGGTCGAGGACGCGCACGGCCAGGCGCCCAACATCCCGTTCTGGATCGGAGAGGCGCCCGCGCGCACGCCGGAGCTTTCCCTCCTGGTCTCCGCCGTGCGCGAGGAGATGGACCGGCGCCTGTCCGACCGCGACGCCTGCCTGCGGTGGCTCACCGAAGAAGCGGGCATCTGCCGCAACGCCGCGGAACAGGCCTGGGCCTACCTGGCGGAAGGGAAGCGGGTGCTCGGAACGGTCCCTTCGGACTGCCGTATCGTCGCGGAGCGCTTCTTCGACGAGGCCGGCGGGACGCAGCTCGTCCTGCACGCCCCTCTGGGCGCGCGGGTGAACAAGGCGTGGGGACTCGCGCTGCGCAGCCGCCTGCGCCAAAAGTTCGGTTTCGAAGTCCAGGCTTCCGCCACCGACGACGGGATCAACCTCTCGGTGGGGCCCGAATATTCGTTCCCGTTCGACGACCTGCTGCTGCTCCTCCGGGCGCGCGATGTCCGCGAAGCCCTGCTCGAGGCCGTCCTGGCGTCCCCCGTTTTCGTCACGCGCTGGAGGTGGGCGGCGACCCGGTCGCTCGCGCTGCCGCGTTTCGCGCGCGGCCGCCGCGTCCCCCCCGCGGTCCAGCGGATGCGCGCCGAGGATCTCCTGGCCATGGTCTTTCCGGAACAGGCCGCGGACGCGGCCGGGGCGGCCGGCCGGCAGCTGCCCGATCACCCGCTCCTGTTCGAGGCGCTGCGCGACTGTTTGCACGAGGCGATGGACGCGGACGGGCTGCGGCGGGTGCTGCGCGGGATCGAGGCCGGGAGGATACAGTTCTTCGGCAGGAACACGCCCACGCCTTCGGCGTTTTCGCACCAGGTCCTGAACGCGATGCCGTATGCGTTTCTCGACGGCGCCCCGCTCGAGGAGCGCCGGGCGCGCGCCGTGGCCCTGCGCCGCGTGCTCCCGGAAAGCGCCGGCGAACTCGGGAGGCTCGGTCCCGACGCGATCGAGGGCGTTTCGGAAGACGCGTGGCCGGCGCCGCGCGACGCCGAGGAGCTGCACGACGCGCTTCTCGGGCTGGTGCTGTTTCCCGAAGACGAATCCGGCCGGTTCCCGCCGGAAGCCTCGGGCTGGATGGACGCGCTCGTCCGCGACGGCCGGGCGCTGCGCCTGCGCGCGGCCGGGCGCGTCTATTGGGCGGCCGCGGAGTTTTCCGAAACGGCCCGCGAGTTGGAGTCTTCTCCCGGACGGCCCGGCGCGGCCGCCGCAGCGGCAATTGTGAGAGGGTGGATGGAGGTGAGCGGGCCCCTGGAGGCGCGCGAGCTGGCCGGCATCCTGGGATTCCCGGTTCCGGCTGTCGCCGGGGCGCTGGCCGGGCTGGAACGCGAGGGGCAGGTCCTGCGCGGGGCCTTCCGCGGCGCCGGGGAGGAATTCTGCGACCGGCGCATCCTGGCCCGGATCCACCGCGCGACGCTCGCGCACCTGCGCAGGGAAATCGAGCCGGTGCCGGCCGCGGCCATGGTGCAGTTCCTGCTGGAGTGGCAGCACGTCGCACCCGGCGCCCGGCTGGCGGGGGAGCAGGGAGTCCTGGAGGCCGTCGATCAGCTCCAGGGATTCGAGACGGCGGGGGTCGCGTGGGAGGACGAGATCCTCCGCGGGAGGGTCTCGGACTACCAGCCCGGCTTCCTGGACAGCCTCTGCCTCGGCGGGGCCGTCGTCTGGGGCCGGTGGCGGCGCCGCGGGACGCAGGCGGAGAACCCGGCCCGGAGGCCCGGCCTGACGCGCACGGCGCCGATCGGCCTGGGCATCCGGGAAGACCTTCCATGGCTGCTCGATCCCGCCCCCGCGGACGAGACCGCGCTGTCGGGCGGCGCGCGGGATGCGGTCGATTTTTTGCGGCGGCGCGGGGCCTCCTTCTTCGCGGACATCTGCGCCGGCACGCGCCGCCTGCCGTCGGAGGTCGAGGACGCCGTCTGGCAGCTCGTGGCGGCGGGCCTGGTGACGGCCGATTCCTTCGCCGCGCTCCGCGCCCTGGTCAGCGGCGAGACGCGGCGGAGCGAACACTCGCGCAGGCGCCGCCGGCAGCCGCGCCGCACCCGCGAAGGGCGCTGGTCGCTGCTCGAGACGGAATCGGCCCCGGCCGACGGGAGGGTGGAATTCTGGGCCCGGCAGTACCTGCGGCGCTACGGGATTTTCTGCCGGGAACTCCTGGCGCGCGAATCGGCCACGATCCCGTGGCGCAGCCTGCTCTCGTTTTTCCGCCGTTCGGAGGCGCGGGGCGAGATCCGCGGGGGGAGGTTCCTCTCGGGCCTCAACGGGGAGCAGTTCGCGCTGCCCGAGGCGGTGGAAGCGCTGCGGGCCCTGCGCCGCAGGGATCTGCGGGGACAGTTCGCCGCCGTTTCCGCCTGCGACCCCCTGAACCTCGCGGGCGTTTTGACGCCGGGACGGCGGATCCCGGCCCTGCCCGGCAACCGGATCGTCTTTCGCGACGGGGTGCCTGTCGCGACGCTGGAAAACGGCGCCGCCTGCATGCTGGCCGACGTCGATGCGTCGGAACGCCCGCAGCTCGACATGCTGCTGGACGAACGGCCTTTCCGCTTCAATCGAACAGGCAGTGGATAGTGGATAGTGGATAGTGGGAAATTGGCCACGGATTTCACGGATTACACAGATTTTTTGCATCGGTTCAATCCGTAGTACCACGCTCTAACATCTTGTTTTTTTAGCAAGAAAGTTCTTAGGC
>CAZTHE010000129.1:0-2397 GCA_964613495.1 uncultured Acidobacteriota bacterium
GCTTACGACGAAACGGCACAGGATCCCGTAGTTCCTCCAAAGAACGGGACGCCGAAACGGGGCTGGACTTCTTCCTTGCCAGGTACTATAGCGGAGCGCAGGGAAGGTTCCTGAGCCCTGACGAGTTTAAAGGGGGTCCGGATGACGCGCTGACAGGAAAGGACATTATTCCACCTGGGCCATTACCTTACGCCGACATAGCAAATCCGCAGACATTGAATAAATATTCATATGTAATTAATAACCCGCTGCGTTACACGGATCCAGATGGACATTCTGAGGTAGAGTACGATGGAGAAACGGATACGATATTGATTTGGACAAAAGGTGGTGAGCCCCTTGGGCGGTATCCAGCCAATAATAACGTCGCATTAAGGAGCATAGATGGAAATTACACAAATGGTCCAATTCAGGATGGTTACTACCCCGTTAGGAGTGCAGATGCCAAGGGTTCCGGTTGGCTGCATGCGGGCGAAAAAAGCTATGGCGAGAAAGGCATAGTGCATTTTGAAGGCATGCTTGGGGCTTCAGGCAAAACACTTAGCGGAGGTGGCCTCCATTCCGGACAGAAGGATAATACAAAACATAAGACATATGGATGTGTTCGAACAACAGATGAGGCTACGGCGACGCTGAAAAAGCTAGCAGAATACGACCCCATAAAAGGATTAATTATTACAAATAACGACAGCAATGTTAAAGCATGGCAAAAGAGGAAAGCAGCAGATCAAAGGCAACAAGAGGAAAAGAAGAAAAAGAAAAGGGACTATCGAAAGCCGCAAGGCGAGGAGCAATAACGGTATGTCGGCAATATGTCGCGACAGCATGGGCCTGAACCATTTATGTCTATATATTTTATGGTGTTTATTGCCTGGTTCTAGCTTTTCACAGCAACCCGATGAGTTATTAGCTAAAGATATCTTGGAAGTGCTGCATGGAAGGAATGAAGGTGAAATATCCAAGGCATCAGAAAGGCGCAAGGATTATCTTATTGATATAGCAAAGGCTTATCGAACATACCAACTAGGAGCACCTGGTTCTGAAGATCAGCTTTACTTATTGCTGCCACGCTCATCAGAGCAGGTTAACCGATTGTATTTGTTGACTATACTGAATCCTGAAAATGGCCGAGAAGAACTAACAAAGCTTTACGAGAACTACTACAAAGCTATTTTTGCATTGGCACCAAAGCATCCAAAGGAGATCCGCAGACTGTTTGCAATAGTTGCCAATTATGGCGGGAATATTAACGAGGGAGAAGAAGAATGGTTCTGTGATTTATTGCATGATCTGTTCGAAAAAGCGCCTGGTGAATATTTGCGCACTTTGGCAGATGAGACCAAGTATCGAAGCGTGGGTTTAAAATGTGCCGCCGACTGTGAAGATCGGCAATAGCGGATTCAGGGAAAAAATTCGACGGATTTACGCTCTCAAGTTCACCTCCAAAGAACGGGATGCGGAAACGGGGTTGGATTACTTCGGGGCGAGGTACTACTCCGGGGCGCAGGGTAGATTCCTGAGTCCAGATGAGTTCAAGGGCGGACCGGATGATGCTCTTACCGGTTTGGGTATAACTTCTGTTGGTCCTTTGCCCTATGCAGACATTTCAAATCAGCAATCGATAAATGAATCCCCGATGGCCGAATGATGTGCTCACAGGAAGCGATATCATGCAATCGGGGTTGCTAACATACGCGGCAATGCATGTTCCCCGATTGATCCGCTCCCTGAATGGCGGTTGCGGCGGTGGAACCGACTGTGATACAAGTCGGCCCGCCACTGCCCGCCGGTCAGCCGTGTGCGGAACCAAGCCGGAAGGCAGGGCGCAGAATATCTCTCCTTGCGGGAAGGCAGGGTGTCGGGAAAGAGCGCGCACTTGCGGCCCTGCGCGTCATCCATGCCTGTAAAGACGATGCCGGAAAAGCGGATTGCGACTCTCGTTCAACTGGCCTGCACGCTCGAGGCCTGCGCCCCGAAGCCGGGCAACGTGAACCGGCATCACGATTTCCGCGACGCCTCGCTGGAAGACTTCCTGTGCGGGGCGGCGGCTTGCGGCGCGGCGTTCGACAAAGCGGGAACCAAAACCGTGGGCCGGCTGATCCTGGATGCCGCGACGGGCACCCGCGCCTTCGTGCGGTCCAACGTCAACCTCGGCATCATCCTCCTGTTCGCCCCCCTGGCCAAGGCCTGCCTGAACTCGGCCGCACGAGGCGCCGATATCCGCGGCGCGCTCCGCGCCGTCCTGGACTCGCTCACGGTGGAGGACGCGCGCCTGGCCTACCGCGCCATACGGATGCTCCATCCCGGGGGACTGGGGCGGGTCACCGAGGCCGACGTCTCCAAAGAACCGTTGGTCACGCTGCTGCAGGCCATGAGTCTGGCCCGGGAAAGGGATTC
>CAZTHE010000129.1:2407-11188 GCA_964613495.1 uncultured Acidobacteriota bacterium
GGCGTACGAGATCACGTTTGAAACCGGGCTGCCGGCCTTCCGGGATGCCTGGGCGCGCAGCGCCACATACTCCGACGCGATTGTGCACACGTTCCTCACAATCCTCGGCGAAGTGCCCGACACGCTCATCGCCAGGAAGGAAGGGACCGAGGCCGCGGTCCGTGCATCGGAACTGGCGCGCGGCGTCCTGGCACGCGGAAGCGTCTTCACGGCGGAGGGGCGGAGCCTGCTCGAAGCCATGGACCGGACTCTGCGCGATCCCGGGAACCGGATGAATCCCGGTACCGCGGCCGACCTGACGGCCGGAGTCACCCTGCTGATGCTTGTCGAAACGCAGAACGATGCCGGGGGCCCGGGTGAATCCCCTGAATCCCCGCAATAGGCCCGGCGGCCAATCCGATGTTCCGCCGTCTGTGAGCTTTTCGTTGAATGCCCGATCAGATTCCCGGCCAAAAAACCAACTGCAGGCGCCCGCACGGGGCGCGGGCGGCTTCCAACGGGCAAACGCCTCCCTGATCCACTGCCGATTGTATCGCGGCCGCCACGGCGATATAATTCCGTCGACTCGCAACCGATTCATCCCGGAATACAGATTCGTACCTGCAAAAACTTGCGGTTTGGCTTTTTCTTAAAGGAGAAAAGTGGCCATGCGAAAAACCTCCATATGCTGTTTCGGCGCCATGCTCGCGATGCTATGCCTGATCCGCGCCGACGCGAATGCCGGCGTGTACAAACTGGCTCCGGTGGCGGACACCTATACCTACGTCAACACCGGCGACACCAACTACGGGCCGGACCAGGGAATCGCCTCGGGAACGGGTCCTACCACCGTGTACCACAACTATTACGCCTACCTCAAATTCGATCTGACCGGCATCCCGGCGACCGAGAAGATCACGTCCGCCGTCCTGCACGTGTACCAGTACCTGGGCAGCGCACCGTATGGAACCGCCGGGACGAATCTCCTGTTTCTGGGAAATGACGACTGGACGGAAATCGGCCTGACGTGGAACAACCAGCCCGGCGACCAGTTGGGCGGGGTTCTGGCATCCAGTGCCGATACCGGAAATTACGTCGGCTGGTCTTCCTTCGAGATTTCATTGACCGGGGACTGGGATGCCGGTACGGACAGGGTCCTGTCGCTCGTGCTGGCCGAAATGCAGCATACGGTGCAGTCCCACACCTGGTACAGCAAGGACGCTGCCGAACCGTCGCTGCATCCCTACATCACCGTTACAACCACCACGACTTTCGACGGCGACGGCGACGGGATGGCCGATCTGGCCGTCTGGCGGCCGGAAAGCGGCGTGTGGTACATCATCCCCAGCGGCGCCCCGGACGACGGCACCAGCAAGCTGTGGGGGCTGAATGGCGACCTCCCGGTTCCCGGCGATTACGACGGGGACGGCAGGAGCGATGCCGCCGTGTGGCGGCCCGGCACCGGCGTCTGGTACGTCGTGCCGAGCGGCGATCCGGGTTCCTATACCGCCAGACGCTGGGGCCTGGAAACCGATCTTCCCGTTGCAGGGGACTATGACGGCGACGACAGGGATGACAGGGCGGTCTACCGGCCCGGCACCGGTACCTGGTATGTACTGCCGAGCGGCGATCCGGCTTCCTATACCGCCAGACGCTGGGGCATGGAAAGCGATCTCCCCGTCCCGGGAGACTATGACGGCGACCACAAGACCGACTATGCCGTGCGCAGGCCCGGCACGGGCATCTGGTACATCCTTAAGAGCGGATCCCCGGACAGCTATACGGCCACTCAATGGGGGACCGCCTCGGACATCCCCGTGCCGGGGGACTTCGACGGGGACAACAAGGCGGACATCGCGGTCTGGAGGCCTGGCACCGGCGTCTGGTACATCCGGCCGAGCGGGTCCGAGGGTTATACGTCGGCACTCTGGGGAGCACCCGGAGATGTGCCGCTGTCAGGGGACTACGACCGGGACGGCCGGACGGACATCGCGGTCTGGAGGCCCGCAAACGGCACATGGTACATTCAGTTGAGCGGAACCCCAGGAAGCTATATTTCCAGGCGCTGGGGTAAGACGGGGGACATCCCCCTATCGGGCCTGACCGGTATCCTGAACTCGGTTCCGTAAGGCCTTTGCGCGAACGACCGGCTGCGAAAACCGCGGTCCGCTACCCCCGGGCGGGATTTCGGCCTCCGGCAAGCCTGGAACGGCGTCCGCGGCCGCGATTCGTGACATGATTCGTGTTGACAAAAACCGGCCGGGGATATAGAACCACCGCATCGGTCTATTGGAGGCGCGGTTCATATTATTTATCGGAAGGTTCCGGTATAAAACACCAACCCGGTCGCATTACGGATGTCAGGAGGAGAAAATGACAAACGCGAAGAAAATCAATCAAGTGATGGTGGGCGAAGCCCTGGTCGGCGAAGGAAACGAAGTGGCCCATATCGATCTGATCCTGGGACCTCGCGGCAGCGCCGCCGAGACGGCCTTTTGCAATACCCTCACCAACAACAAGGACGGCTTCACCGCGCTTCTCGCCGTCGTCGCCCCGAACCTGGTCTGCAAGCCCGCCACCGTGATGTTCAATAAGGTCACCATCAAGAACGCCACCCAGGCGGTGCAGATGTTCGGGCCGGCGCAGCGCGCCGTCGCCATGGCCGTCGCCGATTGCGTGGAAAGCGGCGTCATCCCGAAGGCGGAGGCCGAGGACGTGTTCGTCCTGGTGGGGGTGTTCATCCATTGGGAAGCCAAGGACGACGCCAAGATCCAGAAATTCAACTACGAAGCGACCAAGCTCGCCATCGAGCGCGCCGTCAAGGGCGAACCCAAGGCGGCTGAAGTGCTCGAGAAGAAAGGCGAAATGGCGCATCCTTTCGCCGCATTCAAATAGAAATACCGTCAACACGCAAACGGAAGCGGAATATCTGCCATGCCCCGGGGATGCAGCGCATCCCCGGGGCTTTTCATTTTCTCCAGCGCTCTTCGCAGTTCGGGATGCGGAATCCCCACTCCGGAAGCTGAAATCCGGAATCAATTCCGTTCCTGACGGTCGGGGCCGTCATGCAGGCTTTGTATTTCCCGCGCGCCGATGGTTCCCCGGTGCAGCGCCGTGGCCAGGAGCGCCGCCTCGATCCGCATCGATTGCAGTATTTCCAGGTCCTCGCAATCGGCGATGCCGCCTCCGACCCACAGCCGCAGGCCGGGGAAGGCCGCGCGCGCCTGCGCGATCCATTCGAGGGCCGGTCCGGCGCGGCTGCCCACGCGCGCAAGATCCAGGAGCAGGACATCGCGCCAGCCGCAGCGCTGCAATCGATCCAATGCTTCCATGGGATCCAGGGCCGCAAATTCGGGGCAGCGCGACAGGATCGCGCCCGCCCTAAGATCCAGGCTGAAGATCCGCCGGTGCGGATCGATGCCGCCGGACAGATCCGCCAGCGATTCCATCGAGTCCAGGGTCTCCGATCCGATCACGACCCTGCCGGCTCCCAGTTCGAGCCACTCGAAGGCGCAGGGCCTGTCCGCGACGCCGGCATCGAGGATAATGTCCGCTCCCGGTTCGCGGCACAGCGACCGGATCAGGTCCCGGTGCCGTTCGCGGCCAAAACCCTGGATGGAGTCGAGGTCGGCGATGTATATTTCCCGCAGCCCGAGCCGGTCGCGAAACGCCCTGGCGAGATCCAGCGGATCCGACGACGCGCACAGGACGCTCCGGACCGGTCGGTAGTTCTTCCGGTCACCCCGCAGGGCGTGCACCGCGTGACCGTCGAGCAGATCGAGAACCGGGACCAATCGCATGGCTTCCATTCCTACCGTCTTCGTTTACGAATTCTTTACCGGCGGAGGCTGCCCGGTGGGCGCGCTTCCCGGCGGCCTGGCCGCGGAAGCTCTGGGCATGCTGGGAGCCGCGCTGGCGGACTTCCGCGGCTGGGGATGCGTGCATACGGTCACCGCCCTGGACGCACGCTTCGAACGGATCGTGCCGGGACTCGAGCGGATGCTTCCCGCCGACGAAATTGTCGGAACGGGACCAGGGAGGCATGAATCCGCCTACCGGTCTCTCCTGAGGCGCTGCGACGCCGTTCTCGTCGTCGCGCCCGAGACCGACGGTATCCTGCCGCGGCTTCTGGAGCAAGCGGAAAGCGCGGGAATCCCGGTCCTTGGAAGCACGGCGGCCGCCGCGGCGGCGGCGGGCGATAAGGCGGAGTGCTGCCGGATCCTCGAGCAGGCCGGCCTCCCGGTCCCCCGGACCCGCGAGGCGCACTTTTCCGAAGCTGCCGAGGCCGCAGCGCGCATGGGATTCCCGCTGGTACTAAAGCCGGTCGACGGGGCCGGAAGCGAAGGCGTGTGCGTTTTGAGCCGGGTCTCCGAACTCCCCGGGACGCTGGCGGCGCTGCGCCGGTCCACGGCACGGGATGCCGTTTTGATGCAGTCCCTGGCGCGCGGGATCCCGGCCAGCGTATCGCTGCTCGCATCGGACCGGGACTGCCTGCCCCTGAGCCTCAACCTGCAGATCATGGACGAAGGGAACCGGTTCCGTTATGCGGGGAGCCGCGTACCCTTCGATCACCCGGCCCGCCCGCTGGCCATGCGGGCGGCACGGGCGGCGGTGCTCGCGATCCCGGGTTTGCGCGGATATGTCGGGGTCGACCTGGTACTCGGTGAAGACGCCGTCCGGTGCATCGAAATCAACCCGCGGCTGACGACTTCCTACATCGCGCTCCGGCGGGTCGCGAAACTCAATTTGGCGCACTCGATCTGGGACGCCTGCATGGCGGGGAAATTGCCGGACTCATTCCCGCTATCGGGGGAAGCCGTGATCCGGAAGGATGATCCGAATTCCTGGGATTGGGATCCCCGGGCCGGCCGGCATGAGAGCCCGTGAAACGTCCATTGCTTTTCTTCACACTCACCGGATAATGCGGTACCCTGACGGGGCGGTTCTCCCGTGAACGAAAGGCCTGGATATGGACGGGATCTGGCAGGATATCGAAAGGATACGCGCGGCGGCGCCGCTGGTTCACAGCATCACGAATTATGTCGTCATGAACACGACGGCGAACGCCCTCCTGGCTATCGGCGCCTCTCCCGTGATGGCGCACGCCCCGGAGGAAGTCGAGGAAATGGCCGCGCTTTCCGGAGCCCTCGTGCTCAACATCGGGACGCTCAGCGCCCCCTGGGTGGACTCGATGCTCAAGGCGGGCCGTGCGGCCAACGGGAAGGGCATCCCGGTCGTGCTCGACCCCGTGGGAAGCGGGGCGACGCGTTTCCGCACCGGGTCGGCGAAGCTCCTGGTCAGGGAAATACGCCCGGCGATTGTGCGCGGCAACGCCTCGGAGATCCGCTCGCTGGTACTGGCCGCGCCGGGCACGCGGGGAGTCGACAGCATTCATTCTTCCGAAGAGTCGCTCGGGGAAGCGCGGCGGCTTTCCGCCGAAGCCGGTTGCGTGGTTTCCGTCAGCGGCGCGACCGACCTGATCGTCTCCGGCGGTTCCGTGATCCGCGTCGCGAACGGACATCCGCTGATGACGCGCGTCACCGGGATCGGGTGCGCCGCCACGGCGCTGACGGCCGCATTTGCCGCCGTCAACCCGTCGTATCCGCACGCAGCGGCGCACGCCATGGCGGTCATGGGGATCGCCGGCGAGATGGCGGTCGAAGCCTGCTCCGGCCCGGGCGGCTTCGAAGCCCTTTTCCTCGATGCGCTGTACAACATGAGGGAATCCGACATCGTGCGGCGCCTGAAGATGCGGGCGGACTGAACGCCCCGGCTTCCCGGGAGCCATTGACGAGCCTTTTTGCGTGGCCGGTTGCGGCTGAAGGCGGAATGGATGATTGGTGTTCTGGGTTGGGACATCGGGGGCGCGAACGTCAAGGCCGCGCGGCTCGCGCCGGGCCGCGGCCGTGCGGGACGGACATCCGTGGTTTCGCGGCCTTTCGAAATCTGGCGCGAAAAGAAGAAGCTTCCCGCCGTCCTGCGCTCCATATCGGCGGAACTGTCCGGACCCCGCAATCCCGGGGCCTACGTCGTGACCATGACGGCCGAGCTTTCGGATGTTTTCGAGACGAAGCGCGAAGGAGTCAGTTTCGTCCTCGAGTCTGTCCAGTCATGTTTTCCGAAGATTCCGGGGTACGCTCTGAATCTATCCGGCGAGGTTTGGCCGCTGTCCCGGGCCCTGGAGTCCCCGCTGGATTACGCCGCCACCAACTGGGTAGCTTCGGCAACCTGGGTAGCCGAAAAATTTCCCGGCTGCCTGCTGGTGGACGTGGGCGGCACCACGACCGATCTCGTTCCGATCGTGGACGGCAGGATCCGCACCGGCGGACGCACCGACATGGACCGCCTCGCGTCCGGCGAACTGGTCTTCACGGGAGCCCTGCGCACGAACCTGGCCGCCGTGGTGCAATCGGTTCCCGTCGCCGGGCGCCGGTGCCGCGTCGCATCGGAATATTTCGCCGTCAGCGGCGACGTGCACCTCATCCTCGGTCATCTGCGGCCGCGCGACTACACGTGCAGCACCCCCGACGGCCGGGCGCCCTCGGTCGAATCGGCCCGCGGGCGCCTCGCGCGGCTGGTCGGCGCCGACGCCGAGATGCTGTCCGCCGCCGATATCGATTCGATGGCGCGTTTCATCGCGGACCGGCAGGTAGACCAGATTGCCGGCGGCATGCGACAGGTCCTCTCGCGCTTCCCGGTCCTGCGCGGAGGGTGCGCCGTGATCGCCGGGTGCGGGGAGTTCCTGGGAGCCGCGGCCGCGCGGAGCGTCGGGCTCGAACCCACGCCGCCCGGCGGCGGTGCGACGCGTGCGCAGCGCGAAGTCCTGCCGAGCGTCGCGGCCGCCCGCCTGCTGGCGAAACACCTGGAGGCTGCGTCCCGATGAGGCCGGCGGCGGTGATCAAAATCGGCGGGAGCCTGGACGCCTGCGGCGCGTTGCCGGCCCTGTGCCGCGCCGTCGGACGAATAGGCCGCAGTCATGCCCTGATCGTGGTGCCCGGCGGGGGCGCATTCGCCGACCGGGTGCGGGACGCCTGCCGGCGCTACCCGCTCGGCGATACGGCCGCCCACCGCATGGCGCTGCTGGCCATGGACCAGTACGCGCATCTTCTGGCCCGCCTCATCCCCGGAGGCGCGCTGACGGCCCGGGTCTCTTCCGCCTGCCGCCTGGCCGCGCTCCGGCGTCCCGCGGTCCTGCTGCCTTCGGCGCCTCTCTCCCGGTGCAGGATGCTGCCGCATTCCTGGCGGGTCACCTCCGACACGATTGCCGCCTGGGTTGCCCACCGGGCGCGTTGCCCGGGGGTGGTCCTGGTCAAGGACGTCGACGGGCTGTTTCCGGCGTGGCCGGCCGAAGGGCGCTCAACGGCTTTCGATCGGGAGATGACGGTGGACGAGCTGGCCCGGCACAGGGGCGGAGTCGACGCCTACCTGGCGCGCTTCCTGGCTTCGGCGAAGCTCGAGACCTGGATCGTCAACGGCCGGTTTCCCGGAAGGCTGAAGGAGCTGCTGGAACGGGGTCACACGGCGGGAACCAGGATCCTGCGCAGCTGAAGCACGCGCGCCTCTTCCAGCGGCCCCTGGCGGCGGTTGCCGCGGCAGGCGGCCGAACGCACCCCCGCGATATCCGCCCCGCAGTCCCGGACGACGGACAAATCCTCCGCCCGCAAGGCGCCGGCGACGCCGAACAGGAGGCCTAGGGCGCGGGCCCGGCCGGCCAGCGACCGCAGCGCGTCCGGATCCGCGAAGGAGAGAAGCGGCTTCCCGTCCTTGATCAAGGTATCCAGCAGAAAGCCCTGAACGCCCGACGCCGCCGCGATCTCCGGGAGGAGCGCGGGATCGATCGTGCCGGCACGCTCGAAATCGGCGTACGCCGCGGCGATCACGGCCGTAGCGAATCCCGCGACCGCGCGCCGCACCTCGCGGAGCAGGGCGACGGATTCCGCCGCCGTGCGCGGCCCGTAGAGCCCGGCCTTGATGTAATCGGCGCCGCAGGCGGCGGCGCCGAGCGCGGCCAGGGCCGCGGTCCCCGGGAGGTTCGGCAGATCGCCCAGCGCGGCGCTGAGTTTCGTGCCTCCGTTCAGCAGGCTTTTTACGTCCCGGAGGACCGTCGGGGGCTGAGCGCCCAGCGAGCCTTCGGCGGGATTTTTGACGTCGAGAATTTCCGCTCCGCCGCAGAGCGCTTCGCGCGCTTCCCCGGCGGACACCACGCTGATCATCAACCGCATGCATCCCCCATTTTCTGGCCCGTTGCGAGAAAGACCCTCTTGTAGCACCCGTCCGCGGGCGCGTCAAGGCGGCGGGCTAAGGCGCCTCGAAATCAGCTCTCTATTTCCGGATAGCGTTTGAGGGAGAAGGCGCGCAGGGCCAGAAAACTGCCGGCCGCGCACAGCGACGCGACGGCCATCAGCAGCGCGAGGAGGGCCCCTTCGCTCATTCCGGCGCGCAGTGCGGCGCGGATTCCCCAGTACGCGAGCGCCAGGATGCCCGCGTCCGCGACCATGGACAGCAGGACGTTGAGATTCTGTTTCATCGCCTTCTGGGGATTGGTCCAGTCCAGCAGCGGGCGCGCCAGGTCGAGGATCATGCCGACGGCCGTAAACAGCGCGGTCACCGCCAGGGCCAGCGCCGCCGCCGTGCACAGGCGGGCGGGCGGGACCGGCAGGGAGAAGGCGGCCGCAGCGGCGGCGGCCGCGATTCCCAGCGCCCCGATGAGATAGGAATGCAAAAATTTCGCCGTCACCTGGACCGGCGGCGGCACGGGAATGACCCTCGAAATCCAGAACTGGGCGCCTTCGCGGGAGAAGG
>CAZTHE010000130.1:0-11185 GCA_964613495.1 uncultured Acidobacteriota bacterium
CGTCGCCCTTGACCATGTCGTAGGGGAGCGGGTTGAGCGAATTGGACCCGGAAGTGACGAGAGCGACCTGCACCTTTTGCGCGGCGGGGGCGTTGAAGCGGAAGGCGACACGGAAGTCCTCCTCGATCCGCGGATATTGGACCCCCGAGAGATTGTACGGCGAAGCGTGCGCCGGAACGGCCGGCGCCGCGCCGGAGCGCAGCGGGGCGGGGACCATCTCCTGCCTCGAGGCGGCGCGGGGCTTTTTCGAAAGTGGATTCGTCTGGGCGAAACAGGTCCCGCCGGCCAGCAGGACCCCCAACAACGCTGTAACCAATGATCGTTTCATGAGTTGCAACCTCCTTCCGTGTTCTTGTCGGCATTCCGCAAAAGTGCGGCCTGGCTTCATCCGGCTATCTTGCGGGATGACGTCCAAGACTCTAACACAATCTTTGTCACATATCTGTGACATATTTCTTGACAATGCGATTACGGCTTCTATAGCCTGCCTCCTGCGCGCACGCATGCGTGTCATACTAGCCATTAAATGGAGGGATTCATGGTCGGAGACAAAAAACAGGTTACGCGACGAGGCTTTCTGAGAGGAGCGGCGGCCGCGGCGCCCGGCATCGCGGCCGCAGGCGCCTTTGCGGCGCAAAAAACGCCCGGACGGGCGCCGCGTTGGGATAAGGATGCGGATGTGGTGATTGTCGGTTCGGGCTTTGCCGGACTGTCTGCCGCAATCGCCGCAAAAGACGCGGGAGCGCAAGCAATTATCCTGGAAAAAATGCCCCGGGAGCACGAAGGCGGCAACAGCAGGGTTTCCGGCAACATGTGGTGGACGCCGACGAACCTTCCGGAGGCGCTCGAGTACATGGAGGCTCTCTGCGCCGGCCTGACGGACAAGGAAAGCGTCCGGGCCCTTGCGGAAGAAATGATGCAGCTGAACGGCTGGCTGGAAACGATGGGAGTGACCCCCCGGCCCCTGGGGATATTTCAACCGGAGCATCCCGAACTGCCCGGTTCCAAATGCGTGCGCACCTGGAGCAACGGAGGCGCGGGCGAAGGCAAGCTCTGGATTCCGATCCGCGAACAGGCCGAAAAGCGAGCGATCGAGGTGTTGTACGAGACGCCGGCAAAAGACCTGGTTTTGTCCCCCGCGCGCGAAGTCATCGGAGTCCGGGCATCCCGCGGCGGTAAGGAGATCTCTATCCGGGCCAGGAAGGGCGTCGTTCTTGCCTGTGGCGGTTTTGAATTCAACTTCGAAATGCAAAAGCAGTTCCTGCCGGGATGGCCGACCTACGGCCGCGGGACGCCGGGGAACACGGGCGACGGCATCGCGATGGCCCAGAAGGCCGGCGCCGCGCTCTGGCACATGAACAACTCGCTGGCCGGCATCGGGTGTCTGATCGTTCCGGAATTCGATCCCGTCCTGATCCCGGTCAACTTCCCGGGGAACGCATACATCCTGGTGGACAAAACCGGCAAACGCTTCATGAACGAAATGAGAGAAAACCGCCACGGGTTCGGCCACAAGGAAAACCTTCTCTATTTCGACGGAGTGCTCGGCGCATTCACCCGCCTCCCCTGCTTCGGGATCTTCGACGAGAGCGCCCGGACCCGGGGGAGCATCGCGGGCGGCATGGCGTTTAAATTCGGCTGGTTCGGATGGTTCGGCGGCTATCAGGGCAGCCGCGACAACAGCAAGGAAATCGAAAAGGGCTGGATCGTCAAGGGGGAAACCCTGGCCGACCTGGCAAACAAGCTCGAAATGAAGCCCGCCGACCTGGAGGCTTCGGTCGCGAGATGGAACGAGCAGTGCGGGAACAAAAACGACCAGGATTTCGGAAGACCGGGCCGGAGCCTGATCGCGATCGAAAAGCCGCCCTTTTATAGCGTCAAGGTATTCCCGGCTACCTACAATACGCAGGGGGGACCGAGACGAAACGCCAGATGCCAGGTGGTGGACCCGGACAACCAGCCGATCCCCGGGCTTTACAGCGCGGGGGAACTGGGCTCTTTCTGGGGATGGATGTACAACGGCGGCGGAAACAACGCGGAGGCCCTGTGCACCGGCCGCATCGCCGCGAGGAACATTCTGTCCAAAAAATCCGGCTAGCCGCGGATCTCCCGTATGCCGGCGGGTTCGTCGCGAAACGGCGGAGAAGCGCAACGGAAAACCGTTCCGGATTCCGGGGGTACCCGGCGTCATTGCAGGCAGCACGCAATCTTTTCCGGCCTCGCGAGGCAATTCCGAATTATTCTGGGGAAAAACTGCGGCAGGGATTGACGATCTCGGATTTACGATTGACGATTTTTCGATCGTCAATCGTAAATCCTCGATCGCAAAAACTACTTCAGGTTCGGAATGTTGTTGGATGTCCCCTTGGCGATCTCGAATTCGTTTGCTTCGAGAAGGGTGTACATGGCTTTCTGCAGCGTGATGATGGACTTCTTGTAGCTGATCAGATTGGAGAGGTAGGAGTTCTCCGCCGTGGCAAGGTTGTTTTGCTGGTCGAGAACCCGGAAGTTTTCGCTCAAGCCCGCCTCAAAACGCTTGACTTCGCCGTCCAGCTGCTCCTGCGCGAGCCGTTTCTGCACCTCCGCGGTGGCCACCTGCTGGCGGTTGGTCAGGAGCTGCTGCACCGCGTTGCGGATCTCCACCTGGATCTGCTGCTCCTGGTTTTTCCGGTTCATCTGCTGCTGGCGCCTCGTGATCTGCTGCTGCGCGAGTTGTGCGTCCAGGCTCCTGGTGCGCAATGGAATGTCCAGCTGGAAGCCAATCTGCCAGTTTATGTAGCCTTCCGTAAAGGCGGTTTTATAGGCAGTGCCGAGTCCGCCCCAGAGGGCCGGCGGCGAGGCGGGAATAGGATTCCCGAATTCGTCGGGAATGTAGTTTCCGAAAGTGTCTTTGAGGTAGCCCGGAGGGCCCGCGGTTCCCTGGGTGCCGAACGCGCCGACAAGATTGACCTGCCATTTTTTGTTATTCCGCGTCAGCATCAGATCGAGGTCGGACTGCTGCAGCCGGATGTCCAGCTGCTCCAACTCGGGCCTGTTCTTCAGGGCCGTGTCGATCGCCGTGGTCAGCTCGATCTTGAATTCGCTGAAATCCGGGGAATCCGTCGGAACGATGACTTTCGACCAGATTTCGGCGTTCCTGTCGTTTGAGACCAGCTGCCGAAGCGAATTCTCCTGGCTGAGGATCTGTTGCTCGGACGTCAGCAGGCTGAGTTCCCGCTGCGCCAGAGAGAATTCCGCCTGGGTGACTTCGATGGGCGCCAGGGTGCCGACCTGCACTTTCTTCTTGTTGTCCCGCAGGGTGATCTGGGCCAGCTTCACCGAATCCCGCTTGATGTCGTAATCCTTGATGGCCGCCACCAGGTCCCAGTATTTCGACTGGATGTTCGCGATGGTTTCGACTACCTTCTGCTTGAACTGGCTGTCGCTGGTCTTGAGGTCCAGGTTGACCATCTTGAGGTTCTTGCGCGTGGAATCGATCTTGAAATTGCGCCAGAGAGGCTGGGTGAACTGGACGGATCCCGTGGCGCCGTACCTCGGGTTGAAAAGGGTACTGGTGGAGTTGCTCTCGCTCCGGCTCGAATTCCACGAGGCCTGGAAGGTTCCTCCGGTCTTGACCGTCTGCTGAAAAGTAAAGTTCCAGGACGCGTCGTCGCTGATGTTGTATTTCTCCGTGGAGAATTGATAGGAGCTTTGGTTGGCGCTTTTCCGCTTTTGCAGGTTGAGCTGCCCCGTGAGTTTGGGATCATAGTCGCCATGAGCCTGCAGGATCTTCTGTTGAGACAATTGCTCATTCGTGTCCTGGATGGCGATATCGAGGTTATTCTGCAAAGCCAGTTTGGTGATGTCTTTCAGCGAGAGCTGCAGCGCCGTTCCATCCTTTTGAGCCTTTTCTATCGGGCTCAGCGGCAACGGAGGCAGATCATCCGTCGAGGCCGGTTTCTCTGCCTCTTGGGCTATGAGGACGGGCGCCGGAATCAGGGTTAGCGCTAACACCATGCTGATAATTCCAGACATTGAAAAGATCCGCCTAGACGAGGGGGAACTGAGTTTCATACTGGACACTCCTTAAGTTGGAAACAGCCTTGCCTTTGTAACACCTATCAATACGTAGAATACCGGAAAACTGTTTCAAGAAGCTGGTTATTGTTTTAGCTTTTGGGGCGCCCGGCGGGACGGATCGGGTGCGGCAAAAAATACCTTCGGGTTAAGGGCGTGAAAGCCCGAAGACCCTGCGACTCAAAGGCTTTAAGCAAGAACGGATCGCGTTGGCTGCCCTTCCGGCCTTCCGCCCACCCATGCTCTCCCACGACGCATCCCACCGTGCGGTGACACGAGCGATCGCGGAGGCAAAGCCGTGCGCTGCCGTCAGTCCTTCCGCCTGTCACTCCGCCCCCCCCGGCGTCCGGAGTGCTCCGCAGGACCGGTGCGCTCCCGGGACGGATCCGATAAATTGTTTATAATAGCATAAATAGCTCCTATATAATCGCTGCGATTCGGGAGGAATGAATGCCGAGAAATATTCTTTTCAGCTTCATGATGGCCGCGGCACTCAACCTGCACGCGGAAACCGGACAGGATGCCTGGCTCCGCTACCCCACCCTGGAAAAGGATGCGCTCAACGATTATCGCGGGCACGTCCCCCCCATATTGATCCCTTTGCGCTTTGAGGGAGTGCGTCACGTAATCATCGCCGGAGCCGATGACAGGGGAGTGCTTTACCGGGTCCTCGCTTTTCTGCGCAAAGTGGCCTGTGGGAAATCCATCCGCCGGATCGACGGCGTCCAGGCACCGTCTGCACCGGTACGCTGGATCAATCTATGGGACACGCTGGGCGGTCCCATGCCGGGGGCCGCGCCCGGAGCGCCTCTGCCTCCGGACGCGAGCGGTTCCGTATTGTGGGAACACGGGCTGGCCCGGAGAGACCTGAGCCGGCTCGACGATTGCGCACAGGGGCAGGCGCGATTTCGTTTATGGATCAATCTCCAGATGATCGATGAGTGGACGGCGGACGACACCCTCCCCACGCGCAGGACCGAACCGGACGGAACCTCTTCGACCCGCCGGATAATCCACGGGATCGCCCTGCGTCCGGGAGATGTCGTCGGCGTTCAGGGATTTCCCGATGGCAGTGAAGATGCCGCTCTCGACTATATAGAAATATTGCCGGAAGCCGAACCGGATTGAAATGCAGAGGCGTGAGAGAATGAAGAGCCCGAATGAAAGCGCAGACGCGGTCCGCGTTCGAACCGGCATCGCCGAGTTGAAACTGTTGGTCCGCATCCTTGCCAACGATGCGGCCGGCACCGCACGCAATCTCGAAGCGAATCCGGGGCTTCTGGACAGTCTTGCGGAAACCTGCATCCGCTCGGGCCTGTCGGTCGCCCTGTTCCGGGCGCTGGAAGCGTCCCCGATGCAATCGGCTTTGGAACCTGCCCGGATCGGGAGATTGGAGGAAGCGCTTCGGCGGCAGACGGAACGGCAGCGCGTGCTGGAACGGGCGTTGTTCCGCATGGCGCAACTCTTCGATTCCCAAAAACAGCCTTTCATCCTGCTGAAGGGGCCTTACCTTTCCAGGCGGTTTTTTGGAGGCGCCGTGGGCCGCGAGTATGCCGATATCGATCTGCTCGTGCCGGACGCCGATCGATTCAAGGCATGCGCCCTGCTCGAATCGGCCGGCTACCGCCGCCAATCGAGAATATTCCTGCACGAAGGGCTAACGCGATTTTTCGTGCATGCCTTCGATTATCACTCCCGGGACGCCCGGATGGATCTGCACTGGCGCCTGTGCCGCCACCCGTCGCTGCATATCGATGAAAAGCGGCTGTGGGCCACCCGGGCTTCCTTTCGGATCGATGGGTACGATTTCAACGTGTTGAGCGACGAATACGAGATCGTTTTTGCCGCTCTTTCGCTGCTGCGCGACATCGAGCGCGGGCGCCCCAAGGCCAAGAATGTCGTAGACCTGGTCCGGATCGCGATGACCGTGGATGCGTCTCTCGACTGGGACAAGGTCTTGTCTGCGCGGGACGGAACGGCCCGGCCCGTGAGGCGGGTGCTCCGATTGTGCCTGGAAAAATCGGATTCGCACGATCTGGCAAAGAATCTCGCCGAGGCCCTGGCCCGTCACGGCCGCGGGCATGAGTCTGTTTCAAACGGTTCCGCGGAAGCCCCTCTGCGATTCAAGCCCGGATTTCTCTCTCTGGGCAACAAGATATGGGCGGCGCGCGCCTATGAAACGAGCCTTCTTTCCTGGCTGTCCTGGTGGGCGCTTTCGCTCCCGTTCAGGATGGCCGTGCACCGGAAACCCCCGTTGCGGTTCCGCCAGAGTGGCCGCGGCCTTTCATGCTAGATCCAGGATTCTCCGAATGACGCCGCCGCGGCCCGCCATGACATCCAATTCCCACTCGCGGGCTACCTCCATGCGGGCCGTCATGGAATCGCGCCGGTTCTCTACCCGCGAGAGGGCCGTCAGGATGTCGTCTGACGAGACGCGGCCCCGCAATTCGGCGGCAAGGGGGACGGCCAATCCAAGATCCTGGCTGAATTTCGCCATTCCCGGTTGATCGTGAAAAAACGGGTACGAAATCATCGGGACTCTTTGAAAGATGGCCTCGTGAGTCGAATTGAGCCCGTGATGGGTGAGAAACACGGACGAACAGCCCAGCACATCCCATTGATGGACATAACGCTCCAAACGGAAATCGGGCGATTCCAGGTGCCGGATCCCGTGGGCGGGCTCCATGCCCCCCAGGCTGACCAGGGCAGTGAACTCCGGCCGTCGCGCAACCGCCTCCCGGACAGCCTCCAATACCCCGAGAGCCGCCGGCTCGTAATAGCGCCAGATCACCGTTCCCAGGGATATGTAAATCCGCACTCTGCCGGCCGCATCCCCGCCGTAAGGCGATGTTGTCGGGGCGGGACGATGCAGGATTTGCTCCGACAGCGAGCCTACGAACGCAACCGGTTGGAACGGCCCGCGCTGATCCTCGGGCAGGTACTGGGGGGGTTCGCAATACAGATTGAGATCGCTGCTCATGTTCGTCGCGTAAGCGAACGGCGATGCGTCCGGCATCCCGTACTTTTCGCGCAACGTCTTTACCGCACGCCGGCAGTCCCCCGATATTCTGACGCGAGGATCCGTCTGCAGGGCTTTGAGCGCGGCCTCCGGCGGATAGTTGTGACCCGCGCAGACGTTGACGCGGGGGACTCCCAGGCGCTTCGCAACGACGCCGCCGATGACCGAAAAGGAATCGTGCAAAACCAGCGAAGGCTTCAGGGCCGCGGCCTCGGAGAGGATCTCGCCGGCATACCGCCCGGCAAAACTGACGTAGCGGCATGGGATCGGGACCGAGCTCGCATCCGCGTCATCGAGCGCCCGTCCCCGGTACAGGTCAACGAAGTCCCCGCCGGCGTCCTCGATGTCGGCACGATAGCAGTGCATGCCGAATACATGGACCCGGACTCCGGCCCGGGCCAGGCCGGAAATAACGGGAAGCAGGCGCCGGGTGTGGCCGCTTTCCCGGGTGCCGAACACGACGACCGATGAGCCCGCCTTCATGGCTGCCCCTCCGCCGCAAGAGCGCGCAGGCATTCCAGCGCGACACCCATCTTTTCGGGCAGTGCGCGAAGACGCAGCTCCGCGGATCTTGCCGCAACCACAACCTTCCAGAAAACAAAAGAATCCATCGGGTGGGGAAAAGGCAAACTCGCGGCATAGGAGACAAAGAGGGCATCCCATGCGCTCGCCGGAAGCGCCCACCGATACCAGGTTCGGGCGAGATCGTACGCGAGCGAATCCAGCCCTATCCGTTCGTTGTCCACCACCCTAAGCCGGCCGGACCGATCGACCACCATATTTTCCCCGCAGAAATCGAGATGGACCAGGCCGTGGACGGCCGTCGGCGGCCGGGACCGATCCAAAACCGATTCCAACCGCAGGGCCGCTTCCTCCGCAAGGACGCCGTGGGATGCCAGGCGCCGCAGGCATCTCCGGGCCGCCCCGTGATGGTCTGTCGCGGCACGCATTTCGTGCAGGGAGCGACCCCGGCAGGACTGCCGGGCGTGGAGGTCTCCCAGGAGCCGCCCTGCCGTCTCCAGGTGGCGCCGTTCCGGCACCTCCGGCAGCGCCTCTCCCTCGATCCATTCCTCGATCAACACGCGCCCGAACCGGGAAAGGACACGAGCGAAATCCTCCGGCAGTTCACGCCTGAAATCCGTCAGGGTCGCAGCCGTCGATTCATCCTCGAGAAGTCGTGCCTTGACGGTTCCCTCCTCGTGTTCGATTCGATAGGTTTTCCGGCTGAATTCGGGGGAATGAAGGCTCGATATGCGCAGGGCCGTGCGAATGCGCAGGCCGGATTGCCGCACGGCGTCCAGAATTTCCGCCTCCGGTGAAATCCTCATCGCCGATTCGTCCCGTCGCGCAGTCGAAGCGTTTTCAGCCAATCGCCGGGGTGTTTGCCGTAGGCGTCTGGCCCCAAAAGGCAGCGCATCAGCGGGACCGCGGCCGCCAATCGGCTCAGGTGAAAATCCCGGCTGTCATGCGGGAATGCGTTCGTCATTTCCTGAAAAACCGTTCTGTCGTGCGGAGCCAGGCGTCTTGCATAGACGCTTCCCCGAAGGCACTCCACCGCTTCCGACGGATGCAGGGGTTGCAGCAGAAGACCGGACAGGGACGGGGATATCTGCGGGAACAATATCGCCCCGACGGGTGCGGAGGAACTGAGAGGTGAACCCAACTGCCGGGCAAGCTGCGCGAGAGAAAGAGACAGGCGCCGTTCGGTGCCCGTGTCGGTAGGCCTGAGCGCCAGCTCTCGCTCGTTCAGGAATACTGCGCGCCGGGGATGGATCCGGCCCAGGGACGGGAACATCGCTTCCGTTTCTTCCCGCACCGACACGATGGTCGGCACGCCGAATGCCTGCAACCGCTCCCCGTCCACCATCACCCGGTCATTGGCGATCAGGGAGGTTTCGCGCGAAGTCAACGCGTGCGACAACAGAGTGGTCTTCCCGGTCCTCTTTTCCCCCGTCAACAGGATGGCGTGACCGCCGAATCCGAATGCCGCGGCATGGAGGTCCAGCATTTCCGGCAGGGCGGATGCCTGCGACGTGGCTAATTCGCGCAGGACACGCATCAAACCAAGCCGCGCGGGCAGATCCCGGGGCCGGGCGATGACCCGGACTTGATCGTCCTGCAGCCGATAGTAGCACCCCCATTCCCTGTCCGCGATGAACGTCGTCCGGTCGGATTCCATCCATCCGGGGAGTGACACCAGCGAACTGTCCAGTCTGAAGCAGGGGAACAGGCGCAGATTGCCGGCCGTTTCACGCCGTGCTGCCGCCGCGAATTCCTCCCGCGAGTGCGTCGCCCGTACGCGCAGGCCCGTTCCGCTCGATGGTCCGGTCGAGAACCAGGGGGAGAAGAATTCGAAAAGCCAGCGGGCCGTGTCGGCTTCATCGACGGAGACATCGATCCTGGCCGTCCCAAAACAATAGGTGGTCCGCCTTTCCGAAACCGCCGCACCCGGGGTTCCCGGCTGTCGCCCGACATTGGAATTCATAAGCTGCTCTTCCCGGCCACCGTTACGGAAAGGGGCGTTTGTGTCTCGATTTCCTCCATGATTCGGAAGCCGGCCTCGAAAAGCAGGGCTTGCAGTTCTTCGCGCGTCCGCTCCCGCCCCCCCGTCCCGACCATCATGTTGAGGTCGCCGAACTTGCCGATCGGGTCCTGATTGGGGGGACCCAGGAACTGCTCGATCACAAGCAACGTCGCCGCGGCCGGCATGTCACGCCTGCAATTGGCTAAAATCCGCACGACGTCGCGATCGTCCCAGTCGTGGAGGACGTATTTCATCAAATAGGCGTCGCATCCCCCGGGAATGGACTCGAACATGTCCCCCGGAATAATCTCGCAGCGCCCGCGGACTCCTGCTTTTGCCAGTATCCGGTCCGCGTCCGAAACCACATGGGGTTGATCGAGCAGAACGCCCTGCGATCCCGGGTAAGCCTTCAGGATTGCCGCCAACAGGGATCCCTGCCCTCCCCCGATGTCGGCAACCCGGGAATAAGCTCCAAAATTGCATGCCTCGAGGATCGCACGGTTTACGATATTCGAGTTTTCCGTCATTGCCGCATTGTAGATGGCATTCTGCCCGGGATGACTCTTCCGGTATTCCCAGTTGGTCATTCCGTGGGCGGCAACAAAAGAGGTGTTTCCCGTCTCAATGGTATGCAGGAGACGGCCCCAGGCCTGCTGGTAGTATTCCTGCCCCATCAGAATCGCAAACGGCCCCACCTGCTGCTCCGAATCGGATCGCAGGCACTGCCCCATGGGGGTCTGCGAAAACTTCTTCCCGTCGTGTTCCCGAAAGATCCCGAGAGCCGCCAATGCCCTCAGCAGGCGGTACAAGGGGGAAGGCTGAACGCCCAGGGACGCGGCGATGTCGTCACTGGACCTGGCGTCCTCCGTGATCTGATCCGCCACGCCCAATACCGCCGCGACGTGGATCGCCTGGGAAATCTGAAACCCCTTGATCATGCGGCGCAGCTCGGATGCGGCCTTTCCCATCGACATCGGTCCTATACCGGTTCCTTAATGTTGCGGGGGATACCCGGTCGCTCTTGAATCGCCGGGGCCCTCATGGCGCCCGCTTCTTCGTAGCGACGCCTATTAGTAGCAGTGGGGCATCGGATTAACAACAGCAAAATCCTTCCACGGGAACAGGAGACCGGATGTTCCGTGAATCATCGATCGGGTTTCACCGGGAAACGCATTTCACGTTTTATCCGGGATATGATCGCTCCAGAACCGTCCCAGATAAGCGTCCGCGAATGGGGTATACCCTCTCCCCGCCAGGGGAGTGCTGGCAAACTCATTGAAGTAACAGCCCTTTTCCGAAAGGAAAAAGTCCACTCTCATGAAAGTCCCGATGGACCGCCCCATTTCCCGGGATAGGACGACCAAATCCTCATAGTTGGGCGGCCTGGGTTGCGGGTCCAAAGGAGCTCTGAGCGTGTTGAAGGGATCCTCGAAAGGAATCCACTCCGGATCATAATAGAGGGCCCGGCTGGTGTAGCCCTGGATTTGAATACACCGGGTGGCCGCAAGTTCTCCGCCAAAGACATAGCATTTATATTCGGCGCTTCCGGGTTTTGAGTGGGTACCCCCAACATATTGTGGTCCCTA
>CAZTHE010000131.1:0-495 GCA_964613495.1 uncultured Acidobacteriota bacterium
GCGTCCCGGGACAAAGATCGGTATAGTTGCCCACGCCGTCGTTGTCGTCGTCGCCCGTGATCTGAAGATCGTCGATGTACCAGCCGGTGCTCACGTCGTTCGTAGAACCATAGCCGTCATCTGCTGCCGTATGGCAAAAAGCAATGCGGACCGTTTCTCCAGAATAGGCTGTCAAATCAATATGTATCAGGGACCAGTTCGAGGTGTTGGTTACGGGACTACCCACATCCACCCAGTCTCCCCAGTTGGATCCTACCGGATCCCACACAGACACCTGCACCTGACCTGAATCATTAGTACTGTAGGAAAACCAGTTCTGGAAGCGCAGCCAAACTCCCTCAGGTCCAGTACCAACAGGCAGGGTAATGGTAGCGGAGATCAAACGACTGTCGGTAAGAGGCCCATAGTTGCCGAGCAATTCCGTACCTGCACACTGCTCTCCTTCGTAGCAGTTGGCCGGACCCGCCGTCGGGACGCCCACCTGCCAGACTCCAC